>JAUWLR010000004.1 GCA_030613615.1 Candidatus Eiseniibacteriota bacterium | reverse complement strand
GGCCAGCTTCCAGTCCTTGAGCCACAGCCCGACAATCAGGTAGACCGCGATGCCCAGCAGGACGGCATTCGTGATGGCGATCCTCCACTCGCGCCGCAGCCGCGACCCCACGTCACTCTCGAACCCCCCGTCCGCGTGCATCCCGCGCACGATGATGGTCGAGGTCTGAAGCCCGACGTTGCCGCCCATCGCGGTGATGACAGGAATAAAGAACGCCAGCGCGAGGACCTTTTCAAGCGAGAAACTGTAGAGGCTCATGACCGAGGCCGAAGCCAGTCCTCCGAGCGCGCCGACAACGAGCCACGGAAGACGTATCCAGGAGACCCTGAGCGTGGAGTCCTCGTGGATCTCCTCGTCCCTGGTTCCCGCCATGAGGGTGATGTCTTCTTCCGCCTCGTCACGGATGACGTCCATGATGTCGTCGACCGTGATCCTTCCGACCAGCATCCCTTCGCCATCCACGACGGGAATCGCCACGAGGTCGTACTTCATGAAGATCTTGGCGACGTCCTCCTGGTCCGTCTCGGCGGAGACGGAGACGACGTCCGGCTCCATGATCTCGGCCACGCGTGTCCCCTTGCGGGCGAGAAGCAGGGTTCCGAGAGGGAGCACGCCGGTGAGCCTCCGCTCCCTGTCGGTGATGTAAACGTTGTGAATCTCCTCGACCTCGTCCGCGGCGACCCTGATCAACGCGATGGCGTCGTCGACCGACGCGTCGCTGTTGACGTAGACGAGCTCGGACGCCATGATGCCGCCCGCGGACTCGTCGGTGTACTGGAGGAGATCCTCGACCGCCTTGCGGTCGTCCGAATCGAGCCGCGAGAGAACGTGGGCCTTCTTGTCCTCGTCCAGAAGTCCCACGACATCGGCTGCATCGTCCGACTCGAGCTCGCCCGCTATCTCGGCGATCTCCGGCGGGTCGAGGACGTCGAGAACCTCCCCTAGAGTGTGCTCGTCGAGGCTGATGATGACTTCGGCCGCGATCTCCGTGTCGAGCTCGCCCAGTATTTTCGTCAGGAGCTCGCCGTCGATGCCGGCGCGGGTGAGCGCGTCGGCCACATCCGCCGGGTGAAGTCCGGACAGCTCGGCGGCGACCGACTCGGGAGAGCCCAGGGGATCAATGGAGATTCTGCTCTGGTCGCGTTCCACGGGTTTGGAGTCCTCGCTCTTTTTCGTCCGGCGCGCATGGCTTAGCCCGCGCTCGACACGGCCGCCGGTGGCGCTGTGCTAGCTGTCGCCGTTCTTGGACAGCGCTCCCGCCGAGATCACCAGTCTGAGACCCTCGTCGACCGACAGGTCCATGGGAATGACATCTTCCGCGGGCACGACGAGAAGAAAACCGGAAGTCGGATTGGGCGTCGTAGGAAGGAACACCGTGACGAAGCCCTTGCCGAGTTCGCTCTCGACCGATGTCGGCGACTCCGACGTGACGAAGGCGACGCTGTAGGTACCCTTCTGAGGGTAGCTGACGAGCACTACCTTTCTGAAGCTCTCGCCCCGCTCCTCGAGAATCGTGGAGAAGAGCTGTTTGGTCGTCCTGTAGATCCACCCCATGAGCGGGACACGAGCCACGAGCCGCTCTCCGATCCGTATCACCCGCTTGCCGAGGAAGTTGCTCGCGACGGCGCCGATGCCCAGGATGAGCGCGACAAGCGCCACGAGACCAACACCGGGCACCGACCTGCCGAGATACGTCTCGACGAACCGCCCGAGAATGTCATCGAGCGCGAAGAAGAACCTCCACAACACGGACACCGTCACGACGACCGGCAGAAGCACGAGGAGTCCGGTGAAGAAGTAGCGCCTGAGCACCCTCCCCGCGCTGGCGCGCGGAGCAGGAGTGGGGGCCGGCGTGACTTCTATCGTCTCGGAGCTGTCGGTGCTTCTCTTGGTTTCGTCCATCTGTTCCTCACACGTATCTTCCCGACCCTGGTCGCGGTTGCGGATATGACCCGGAACTCCAGACCACCCACAACGGCCTCATCTCCCTGCTCCGGTATCTTCCCCAGCATCTTGATGACGAATCCCGCGGCCGTATTGTACTCGCCCTCAGGCAGGTCGACGCCGAGCGCGTCCTCGAGCGCGTCGATCTCCGTCCTCCCGTCCACCATGAACAGGTCGTCGTCTATTTTCTGAATGAGCGACTGACGCACGTCGTACTCGTCCTCGATCTCCCCGACCAGCTCCTCGAGCAGGTCCTCGAGCGTGACGATGCCGGCGAGACTACCGTGCTCGTCCGCGACCGCGACCATGTGCTGTCGCCTGGCCTGGAGCTCCCGGAACAGATCGTCGCACGTCTTGGTCTCGGGCATGTAGGGCACGGCGCGCACGAGATCCGCAATCCCTATGTCCCTCGGCATGCCCAGGAGGTCTCGCGAGTGCACCATGCCCTCGATGTGGTCCCGGTCCTGGGACAGTACCGGGAGTCGCGAGTAGCCGTGGGCGCGCACCAGCTCGACGGCCTCCCCGCCGGTCGAGTCTGGTGAGCCCCCGACGATGTCGGTCCTCGGGACCATCACCTCTCCAATCGTCGTCAGGCCGAACTCGAAGATCCCGGATATCAACCTGGTCTCCTGCTCGTCGACGGCGCCAGCGAGTTCCCCCTCACTCGTGAGCAGCAGGCGAAGCTGGTCCTTGGTCAGCCGGCTGCGCCACTCTTGCGCCCTGATGCCAAACGGCCTCAGCAGGGCGCCGGCCATCCCCGTTGTCACGAGGATGACGGGTGAGAGCAGGTAGTAGAACATGCGCAGCGGGTGGACGACCTTAAGTGTGATCGCGTCGCTGTGCCGCCTCCCGATGACCTTGGGGATCACCTCACAGAGGACGAGAAGCGCGGGCGTGACGATGAGCGTCGAGACCAGCGCGACGAGTCCACCGGACCAGTTCGGGAAGACGCCGACGAGCTTCCACGAAACGAGGGAAGACGTCATGACGACAGCGATGTTGGTCCCCACGAGAGTCGTTCCCAACATCCGATGGGGGTCGGCGACAAAGCGCTCGAGCACCTTCGCGCTCCCGCGCCCCTTCTCGAGCCAGTGGTCCAGCCTGATCCAGTTGATGGAGACCAGCGCGGTCTCGGCCCCCGAGAAGAAGGCGGACATCATGAACCCGAGCGCTATGAGCAGGATGACTGGCACGGTTTACTGATCCTCCGACTCTTCGGATTCGCGGTGGTCGACTTTCACGACGCGCACGCTCGTGATTCGCTGCTCAACCACGGACTCGATCGTGAACTCGGCGCCGTCGCGCTCGAGCTGCTCTCCCTCGGACGGAATGCGCCCGAAGGCTTCCATCAGGTAGCCACCCAGCGTCTCGACACCCTCTCCCTCGAACGTAAGCTCCATGCTCTCGGCGAGCTCATCCAGCCGGACGATGCCGTCCGCAATGAGCGTACGCCTGTCCACGATCGTCAGGAGCGGCTTCTCCTCCTGGTCGTGCTCGTCTCGTATCTCACCGACTATCTCCTCGATCAAGTCCTCGAGCGTTACCAGCCCGGCCGTCCCACCGTACTCGTCGACGACGATCGCGATGTGCGTGCGCCTGCGCTGCAGTTCTCGCAGGAGCTCCCCGGCGTTCTTGCTCTCGGGCGTGAAGAGAGGTGAACGCAAAATGTCGGTGATGGACCGATCACGGTCGGTCTCCGTGTCGAATTTCAGAAGGTCCTTTGCATAGAGGACCCCGACGATGTGGTCAATGTCGCCTTCGTAGACCGGCACGCGGGCGAAGCCCAGCTCTTTCACGCCGTCGGTGGCCGCGCCAACCGTCACCGCGCTGTCGAAGCACTCCATGTCTACGCGCGGGACCATCAGCTCTCTGACGACTGTGTCACCGAACTCCATCACGCTGTCGATCATGTCGCGTTCGTCTTCCTCGAGCGTTCCGCGCTCCTCGCTCAGGGCAACGATGGTGCGGAGTTCCTCGGCGGTGACGAACGGGCGCTCCTCGCCCGCCGCACCTCCGCTGAGCTTCCCGGCCAGCATGTCCAGAGCGCTGACAACCGGACGCAGCACGTTCATGACGACGGACAGAAGACCCGCGTTCCTGCGGGCGACGGCGACGTTCCGCTGCATCGCGTACATTTTGGGAGCGACCTCGCCGATCACCAGGAGCACGAACGTGACCACACCCACCTCGAGGGCGATGGTCAGTCCCTCCGGGTAGTGGCGGGCGCGGCTCAGCGCCAGCGCCGCCAGCGCTCCCAGCGAGGCAGCGGCGACGTTGACGAGCGTGTTCCCAACCAGGATGGCTATGAGCAGCTTCTCCGGCTTGTCCATCAGCCGGCGGACGCGGCTTCCGGGCGGCATCTCACCGAGGTCGAGCTTCGAGAGAGAAAAGAAGGCCGTCTCGGAACCCGAGAAGAAGCCCGAGAAGTAGAGGAGTGCTGCGAATCCGACGCTGGCCGAGAGTAGATAGCTCATTGTCTGTTCTTCGAGAGGGTACGGAGGTACCTGTTCTCCAGGTTCCTCATCTTCGTGCGGGAACCGGCGGTCGCGTGGTCGTGCCCCACGAGATGCAGCACGCCGTGAGCCACAAGCTTGAGAATCTCGCGCTCTGGCGTTCGCCTGTAGCGCCTCGCCTGCGCAATCGCTCTGTCAGTTGAGATGACGACGTCCCCGAGGACCCGCTCGAGCTTGTCGGGGTCTCCCTCGACACCAGGAGGCTCGCCGTCGCACGTGGCGAAGGCCAGAACGTCGGTCGTGCGATCAATGTCGCGGTATGCCGCGTTGAGCTCCTTGACGAAGTCGTCGCGTGCGAAGACGATAGTGAGATCGCCGTCGCCGCTTCCGTGGTCATCCAGAATGAGGCCGACCAGACGCCTGATGTCGGGTGTGTCCAGCTTGAGCAGGCGCTGCCTGTTCTGTACTCTAAGCGGCATCTTTGCCCCCGGCGGGTTCCTTCCCCAGCTCGTCGCCGCCGCCGCGCGCCGTCGAGCCGCCCTCACCACCCGCGCCGCTCGAGCCGTTCTCACCGCCCGCGCCGCCCGAGCCGCTCTCACCACCCGCGCCACTCGAGCCGTTCTCTGGAGATCCGCCGTTGTCCTGGTCGGGGTAGCGGATGCGCTGATGGTACATCCCCGCGAGCACACGGAAGAAGGCCTCCCGTATCTTGCGCAGGTCGGAGAGCGTCAGCTCGGCGTCGTCGAGCTGATGGTCGTGCCACCGCTTCTCGATGACCTCCTCGATCTCCGCCTCTATCCGTTTGGGGGTGACCGAGTCACCGATCGACCGTATGCGCGCCTCGATCGTGTCGGCCAGCGCGATGATGGCCGACTCCTTGCTGCGCGGTCTGGGCCCGGGGTAGCTGTAGTCGGCCCTGTTTATCTCGTCCGGATTCTCCGCGTCTTCGAGCGCCCTGTTGTAGAAGTACTCCATCGCGCTCGTCCCGTGATGCTCACGGATGACGTCGACCAGCGGCTCCGGCAGTCTTTCCTTCACCGCGAGCTCCACGCCGTCCTTGACGTGTGCGCGGATGACCAGACTCGAGACCTTGGGCTTGAGACCGGTGTGCTTGCTGTCGTCCGGCTCGAGGCCCTGTTGGTTCTCGACGAAGTAGCCCGGGGCGACCAGCTTGCCGATATCGTGGTAGTAGGACGCGACGCGGGCCAGGAGCCCGTTGGCGCCGATGGCCTTCGCCGCCGCCTCCGACAGATTCCCGACCACGATGCTGTGATGGTAGGTGCCTGGAGACGACATCGCCATCTTCCGTAGAAGCGGCCTGTTCATGTCGGCAAGCTCGAGCAGCGTTATGTCTGTGGTAACCTTGAACCCGCGCTCGAAGAGAGGCAGGACCACTATGACAATGCCCATGCTAATGATCGCGTTGAGCCCGCCCAAACCGCAGCGCGTCAGCGTCGCCATGCCGACGTCGGCGTTCGAGACGTCGGCGATGAAGATCGCCACGGCGTAAGCGACAACGACCCTGATCCCGGAAAGATAGAAGTCCTCCCGGTGTCTCACGCGCCTGACGGAATGCGCCGCGACTACGCCGGCGACGAGCGAGACGAGCACGAACGAGAACCCGAACCCCGTGTATATGCCCGCCAGGAGTACGACTACGATGGTGGAGATCACCGCCACTTCAAAGCCGAACAGCATCGACGCCAGCATCGCAAGAACGGCGACAGGAACGAGGTACTCCGACGCGTCGGTCACGCCGCGCACGGCGGCGGCACCCGCCATCACGAGCACGACCAGCACCATAAAGAGCAACCGGAAGCGGTTGTCGAGCAACACCCCGGGGCGCCTGACGCTCAGGTAGATGGCCAGCACACCGAGCAGCAGGAGCGCCTCCAGGATCCTGCCGAGAGACGGGAAGAAGCGCGTCGGACCGGCCTCCAACTGGAGAAGCTCATTGCGCTGGATGCCCATCGATCTAACGATGGTCACGTGCTCTTGCGTGATTCTCTCGCCGCGCTGAAGAATGACCTCATCCTTCTTGAAGTCGCGCCCGGTGTACTCGCTTACGGCTTCACTGGCCTCCTGTCTTCTGTGCTCCGTTTCCTCCGAGTCGAAGACGATGTTGCCTCGGATGAACGGCGAGACAATCTCTCGCACGGCTTCTGCCATCAGGCGGTCCTCGAGCGCGCGAACGGCTTCACGTCGCACGACTTCCTCGATGCCATCCAGCGGGAGGAAGTCGCGCACGCGCACCATGCTCTCGTCGTCGCCCTTCACCAGCATCACGGTCTGCCCGGGAGACTGGGGGGCGCCCCTGCGTCTGAGAATCCCTCTCTCATAGAGGGCGTTCAGAACCTCGCGCGCGCTGTCTTCCACCCTGACAGCCCGTGAGGGGTCAGCGAGTATCTGTCGCGTCGTCTCGGACAGAGCCACTCCAAGCTGTCCCAGCATGTCCTGTTTCTGGCTCGTCGATTCCGGACCGACGCGAATGCCGTAGGCTCGAGACAGGAACCCGCCGAGGCGCCGGCGCTGTTCAGCCTGGACGCTCTCGTCGAGCTCGTACACCGGGACGACGTCGCTCGCGGCGAGCGTTCGCTCCCGTTCGAGCTCGTCGGCGGGGCGGAGCACGTCGAAGTCGAAGGGTGCTGTGATCTCCCCTCGCGCGATCTGCCCGGCAGACAGCTCGATACCGCTGCCAGGAACGGCCGCCGGGAACATGACTTCAAGCAGCACGAGGAACAAGGCGATCACGGCCAACCAGAGGAGGATCTTCGACCGGAGCGCCGCGTCCACCGCGCGCGCTTCCTGCCCCTCGCCCGCGAGAGACACGCGGTCCGCTCTGACCCCGGCATCCTTCTTTCGGCTAAAGAACGCTGCCATCAGTCGTCCTCCTGCGCCTGCTCTTCTCTGGACCTGGCGTAGCGCTCGAACGCCTTGATGACTTCCCGCACCAGCCTGTGTCTCACCACGTCGCTCTCGTTCAGGTAGACGAACTCGATCCCTTTGATATCTGTCAGTATCTCCTGAATCCTGACCAGGCCTGACATCTTCTTGCTGGTCAGGTCGATCTGCGTGATGTCTCCGGTAACGACGGCGCGGGAGTTGAACCCGAGTCTCGTCAGGAACATCTTCATCTGAGGCAGCGTGCTGTTCTGCGCCTCGTCGAGGATGACGAACGCGTCGTTCAGAGTGCGCCCCCTCATATACGCCAGCGGAATGACCTCGATCGTGCCGATCTCCGTCAGCTTCTTAACACGCTCGGGGTCCATCATGTCCCGGAGAGCATCGTAGAGCGGGCGGAGATATGGCGCGATCTTCTCCTGGTAGTCGCCCGGAAGATACCCGAGGCTCTCCCCGGCCTCGACCGCCGGCCGCACCAGCACGATCCGCTCGACGTCCTTCTGCCTGAGAGCCGCCACTGCCATCGCAACGGCGAGGTACGTCTTACCGGTCCCGGCCGGGCCGATGGCGACGACTATATCGTGCTTCAGCATCGTGTCGACGTACTTCTTCTGGCCGACCGTCTTCGGCTCGACGAGCTTCTTCAGCCCCCTAAGTCGAGCCCCGTCGGCGTAGAACTGCGTCAGTTCCTCCGCGTGGTCCGACTTGACCATGCGGATCGCGTACGACACGTCCTCGCGCCTCACGGTGCGCCCCCGGCGCACGAGGTTCGCCATCTCGGTCAGGATCTTCTCGACCTTCTCGACCTCATCGTCGTCACCGACGATGCTTATCTCCCCATCGCGCGCAGTCACCTTCACGTCGAACGAGTCGTGTATCAGGCGAAGATTGACGTCCTTCCGTCCATACAGGTGGACTGAATCTATGTCCTCGACGGAGACCTTGTGCTTCAAGTGGTATCACTCCCTGAGGCGGCGGGTGTCGTTACTCAAGTGCCGCGCCCAAAAAACGGGCTCCTGGTTCGTCTGGGAACCCAGGAACCAAGAGCCCGATGTCTTATGCAAGCATCTAATCGCTGAGAGACTCTCCCCGCCGGTTCTCCACACGCCCCTGCATCTACCACCTGAACGAGCTCGAGCCAATCAGCATCACCACGCTCGCTAGCGCGGAATAGTCAGAGTCTGGCCAGGCCTGACCAGGTCCGGGTCGCCGAGGACGTCGCCGTTGGCGTCGAATATCTGCGCCCACAGCCGTCCGTCCCCGTAGATCTCCCAGCGCTTCGCGATCATCCAGAGGCTCTCGCCCTCCTTGACCGTGTAGCTGTGCGGCCAATCACGCGGGATCGTCAGCTCCCAGTCCGGGTAGATCAGGTTCGGGTCGGAGAACCCTTCCAGGACGCCCTTGTTCGCGCGCCAGATCCTCTTCCACTTGAGCGGGTCCGCGTAGACCTCCTCCATGCCTGCTATCTTGTAGAGGAAATCGCCCTTCTCGACCATGTACATCCGCGGAAGCCCTTCGAAGTAGGCTATCTGCCCCTGGAGACCCTCGACCTCGCTCCGGAGACTCTTCAGCTGCGGCGTGAGACCGGCGAGCACCCCTTCGAGGTCGCCGATCGCTGCTGACTCTCTCGCCAGGCCGGCCTGCGCGGTGCTGACGCAGCCCTCTGCATCACCGTATGCGGCGAGCAGGTCCGCACAGTACGTCTTCTGCTGGTCCGCATTAAGCTTCTGGTACTCCTCTTCGGTGTAGAAATCCCCCTCGCTCGGATCGGCCGTCCTCGTGATCTGCGGCGCGCAGCCGGTCACGAGCGCGACGGCGACGAGGAGGACCAGTGTGACAACCAGTTTGTGCAGCATTCTTGGTCTCTCTCCTTTCTTCGTCGTAGCGCGGCCGACTAGCGTCCGCTGCCCTTCCTGAGTTCATGAAGACGCGCAGCAAGGGCGTTCGGCTGACCCTCGAGCGCAGCGATCTCCGCTCTTGCAGAGGTAACGTCGGCCTCCAGAGCGGCTCTCGTGTCACGCGCCTCGTCCAGTTCGTCGTTGCCGGCGGTGCACTCATCCTGCACCGACTGGACCGCCGTCACGTCGGCCCCCTCGCACGGAGGCTTGGGACCGCACCCTGTCAGGGCGGCGCCCAGGACGAGGAGTAACGCTGCGAGAGCGATGTACCTCACGGTCGTGCGTGCCATCAGTTGGCACCTCCTTCCATACCTACCAATATCAGCGTCGCCCCTCAGCGGGGGCGAAACCCAGCTAGACCCCTTACTTCTACCTCGATGCTATCAGAGGCTGCTCAGCACTGTCAAGCCCCATTTGCTTGACTGGTGCGCGTTTAGGGCTCCTCAGGAGGGGCCGGGGCAAGCTCGTTGACCCATCGTGACCTAGTGAACGTACCCCAACGCCCGGAGCTTCTCGCGCGTCGCCTCGTCCGGCTCAGGTGGTTCCTCGCCGCTCCAACCGTGCACAATCCGGGCCAGCTCGCCCGACATCGCCGCAGCCCTGCAGCTATCGCTGTGAGCTAGATTCAGCAATTCGTCAGGGTCGCTCTCCAGATCGTACAGCTCCGCGCTCGACCCGGGACGTGTGACGAACTTCCATCCTCCGGCTCGCAGCGCCCGGCCCTCCACGTCCGTGCCGGAATGCGGGTTCGCATCGATGACGAGCGGTACCTCCGCCCACGGACCTCCACTAATAAGATCCACCATGCTCCGGCCTATCCACCCGCGATCCGCAGGGCCGACCACACCGGCAAGCTCAAGGAGTGTCGGGCCGATGTCCATCGTGCTGACCTGCTCAGATACCACGCCAACCTCCACCAGGCCGGGTCGCCAGATCATAAGAGGGACGCGACACGCCTCCTCGAAGACATCGGAGTGGCCGAACCACTGCGCCCTTTGGAGCCTGGCTTCGTCCATGTGCTCGCCGTGGTCCGACACGACGATGACAATGGTCTCACTGAGCTTCCCGGCCTCACGGGTGGCCTCCAGGAGACCGCCGATCGCAGCGTCAGCGTGTCGGATCTCGGAGTCGTAGAACCTGCTGCCCCTCGCCGCGAGCTCGACCAGCTCCTCCCCCTCGAGCCCGGCCAGGCGCTCGACATCGTCCCTGTCAAACGGCGCGGCGTCGCTCTCGTGGCACACGTAGGATCTGTGCGGGTCGAACAGATGGACCCACAGGAAGAAGGGTCGCTCGTCGCCGTCGCCCAGCCACTGGCCGGCCCGCTCACAGGTCGCGTAAGCGTCCCGCGTGAGCGCGAACATGCTATCTCTCGCGTCTCCCGGCAGACGCCGCCACGCGGAGTGCCGGCCGAACCGATCGTGGAAACCCCTGTCGAAGTAGTCGCCGAACCCCCGGCTGAGTCCGGACACGAAGCCGTTCAGGTGCCAGACGCTGACGGCCGCCCCCGTGCGATAGCCCGCGGAGTGAAAGATCTCAGCGAGAGTCATGTGCCCTCGGTCGAGCTGGACGGCATTCCGCAGGACCCCGTGCTCCGCTGGATAGAGCGACGTCATGATCGAGGCGAGGCTGGGATCGGTCGCGATCATCGGGACAATCGCGCTCTGGAAGCGTGTTCCCTCTCTCGCGAGACCGTCCAGGACGGGAGACGTGCCCAATCCGTTGCTCCGTGGATCACGCTCGAGCGGATATCCGTAGCAGCCAAGGCGGTCAGCCCGGAGTGTGTCGATCGTGATAAGGAGCACATTGAGAGCACCGTCGGACCGCGATGCCGTGACGGGCAGGTTGTCTCCGGGACCCACCGGCACAGAGAGAGCCGCCCATCCACCAACGCCCGCCACGAGCACGAAGACAAGCACGACCATCACTCCCCACCGGAGGGCTCTCCTCCGCTCCTGGGGCTCCAGCGCGATCGCTTTCCCGATAAGCCGTCTGGTGACAATGAACAGGACAAGCGCCGTTGCGAACATCGCGAGGTGACCCAGCGCGTTTCCGAGCGAACCGAGGAACCTGCTCCGGAAGATGGAACCCCAGTAGGAGATGAGGAGAACAACCGCGCAGACTGCCATCGCCGTCGGAGCGACCCGTCGCCGCCTGATGAAGACGAGGACGCCAAGCGCGACGAGCGCTCCGAGCGCCGCTCCTGCGATGGTGTACCAGAACGCCGGCACGACGAGGAAGGAACCGTAAGAACGAGTGGTGTTGAAGTAGAAGGAATGCTGAAGCGCCCTGACGACGCTCTCTCCGACTCCCGAGCAGAAACCGAGAGCGCCTGAGACGGCCGCAACGAACAGAACGTCACCAACCCCGGATGGTCCCCGCGCCCCGTCGGCCCGGCTAGTCATCGTTCTCCCCGGCGGCGGGCTCGCGCTTCTCCGCCAGAGCTATCCCGAGTTCGTCGAGCACTTCCTGCTCAACGTCCGACGGCGAGCCGTCCATCAGTGACAGTCCGCGGTACGTCTTGGGGAAGGCGATGGTGTCGCGGATGCCGGCCTCGCCGGTCAGGATCATGACGATCCTGTCTAGGCCCGGGGCAAGTCCGCCGTGCGGCGGCGCTCCGTACTCGAACGCCTTCAGAAGGAAGCCGAAACGTCTGTCGGCGTCCTCCGCCGATATCCCGACGACCTTCATCACCCGCTCCTGGATGTCACGCCTGTGGATCCGGATGGAGCCCGACGCCAGCTCGAAACCGTTGCACACGAGATCGTACAGCCGCCCGAGCACCCTGCCCGGGTCCGTCTCGAGAAACTCGAGGTCCTGCTCCCTGGGCATCGAGAACATGTGGTGCTCCGCCTCCCAGGCGCCGGTTTCCTCGTTCCTTGCGAAGAGCGGGAACTCCGTGACCCACGTGAACGCGAAGTCGTCCGAGGACACGAGCGAGAGTTCGTCCCTGAGGACCACCCTGAGGTTCCCGAGGACGCGGGCGACGACAGCTTCCTTGTCCGCAACGAAGAGGATGATGTCGCCGTCGGTGGCGGAGGCCCTCTCGACGATCGTCGCGACCTCGCCCTCAGACAGGAACTTGCTGATCCCGCCGGCTAACCCCCCGTCCTCGACCTTCGCCCAGGCCAGTCCCTTCGCACCCCACTTCTTCGCCAGCACCTCTTTCGTATCGATGTCCTTGCGTGACCACCCGGCGCAGCCCGACGCGTTCAGACAGCGGACCACGCCGCCGTCCTCGATGGTCGCCCGAAAAACTCTGAACTCGGACTCGCGAACCGCGTCGGTCAGGTCGACTATCTCCATCCCGAACCGGACGTCCGGCTTATCGGTTCCGTAGCGGAGCATCGCGTCCCGGTACGCGAGCCTCGGGAAGGGAACGGTCAGCTCGTCACCGCGCACGGCGCGCCATATCGACTGCATCAATCCTTCCGCGACACCGAAGACGTCGTCCTCGGTCACGAAGCTCATCTCGAAATCGATCTGTGTGTGCTCGGGCTGACGGTCGCTGCGGAGGTCCTCGTCCCGCAGACACCGCGCTATCTGGAAGTAGCGGTCGCATCCGCCCACCATCAATATCTGTTTGTAGAGCTGTGGCGACTGCGGCAGCGCGTAGACCTTGCCTGGATAGAGGCGCGACGGTACGACGAAGTCGCGGGCGCCCTCCGGTGTCTTCTTGGCGAGAAGAGGTGTTTCTATCTCGGTGAAACCCTGCTCCGTGAGGTAGGCGCGCGTCGTTTGAGCCGCCACGTGGCGCGCCTCGATCAACCGCTGCATGTGGGGACGGCGGAGGTCCAGATAGCGGTACTCCAGACGCAGTTCGTCGGTCGCCTTCACCGGTTCCTCAAGGACGAAGGGTGGTGTCAGAGACGCGTTCAGAACGATGAGTTCGCGGGCGATGAGCTCGACCTCGCCTGTGGGCAGGTCCGGATTCAGCATGCCCTCGGGACGTTCGGACACCTCGCCGCGAACGGCAACGACGTACTCCGCTCCGAGCTTCCCGGCCTTCGCGTGCAGCTCCTGATCGTCGTCAGGGCGGAAGACCACCTGTGTCGTGCCGTACTTGTCTCTGAGGTCGATGAAGAGGAGACCGCCCAGATCACGGCGGCGGTGGACCCATCCCATCAGCACGGCCTCGTGCCCCGCGTCTTCTTTTTGAAGCGCTCCGCAGGTGTGCGTTCGTCTGAGTGACCCCATCTGTTCCAGTTTCATCTCTGTGTCCGTCTCCGGTGGTATCGGATGTTCGAATCAATCACCGCTCGAGAACCGCAGTGCCGTCCCGCTCGCCTGAGCTACGTGCCGCCGCCCGCTGAGGCGAGGCGCTCGGACAGGAGCGCGGCGACCTTATCCGCCGCCACCTCGTCCTGCTCGCCGGTCGTCATGTTCTTGACCACGGCGACGCCGCGCGCGACTTCGTCCTCACCGATGATCACGACGTGGCCGGCGCCCAGCTTCCCGGCTTCCTTCATCTGCGCCTTGAGGCTTCGCCCCTGATAGTCGGTCTCGACCGAGACCGACTTGCGCAGCTCCGCGATCACCGTCGCCGCGGCGAGGGCGGCATCGCTTCCGAGGGAAGCGACGTAGATGGCAGGCCCGGGCTCCGATCCTGCCATGACGCCCGTGTCCGCAAGTGCGGTCAGGAGCCTCTCCACGCCTGACGACACACCGCACGCCGGTGTCGCCGCACCGCCCAGCTCCTCGACGAGGGCGTCGTACCGACCTCCCCCGCAGAGCGCGCTCTGCGCCCCGAGCCCTTCGTGGTGCACTTCGAATACCGTCTTCGTGTAGTAGTCGAGCCCTCGCGCCATTGACGTGTCGACCACGAACCGGACGGACGTCCTCGTGAGGAGATCCTGGACCCTCGCGAAGTGCTCGGCACATTCGTCGCACAGCGATTCCAGGATCGAAGGGGCGTCCTTCAGGAGCTCAAGACAGTGCTCGTTCTTACAGTCGAACATGCGGCGCGGGTTGCGCTCGTATCTCACCTGGCAGTCGTCGCAGAACTGATCGAGCGACCCTGCTAGTCTCTCCCTCAGAAGCTCGTTGTAGGCCGGCGTGCACTTCGGGCACCCGGCGCTGCTCACGCGCGCCTCGGCTCCCGCGAGCCCAAGGCTCTCGAACAGACTGACCGAGAAGTGAATGATCTCCGCGTCGACGGCGGGTTTCATCGAGCCGATCGCTTCGAGACCCCACTGCCAGAACTGACGGTAGCGACCGGCCTGCGGGCGCTCGTAGCGGAACATCGGGCAGAAGTAGTAGAGCTTCGTCAGTCGAGAGCCACGCCCCATGTTGTGCTCGATGAACGACCGCACGACCCCGGCCGTGCCCTCCGGACGCAGGGTCAGGCTGCGCCCCTTCCGGTCCGTGAAGGTGTACATCTCCTTCCGGACGATGTCCGTCGCGTCGCCGATGCCGCGGGCGAAGAGTTCCGTCTCCTCAAAGACCGGCAGCCGGATCTCACGATACCCGAACCGATCGGCGGTCGCCCTGAAGACACGTTCGAGGCGTTGCCATTTCCAGGATTCTTCGGGGAGTACGTCGCGCGTTCCGCGTGGAGCCTTGTATCTCATGTGTCGATCACCTGCCGTCCTGTCTGGGTTCACTCGCATCGGGACGCCGCCTCTCGGCGGCCGTCCCGGCCGCGGCGGCGCGCGACGTCATCCAGCTGCTGAGCGCCATGGCCACACCGGTACCGACCAGGACGCCCGTCACGTCGGCGACCCAGTCAAGGAGCTCGCGCTCCCGCCCGGGCACTGTCAGCTGATAGGTCTCATCCAGCGCGCCTACCGCCGCACCGATGAGCACCACGACCACCATCAGCACCCACCGCGGGATACGGCGGATCGTACTCCGGAACGCAACGGTCAGAAGCAGGCCGAAGCCCGCGTATTCGGCCAGATGCGCCAGCTTGTCCGACACCTTCAGACAGGTGTGGCTGAGCGGGCTCTGCGGGATCGAGGAGACTCCGAATATCAGCGCCAGATAGGCGACGACGAGTATCCACGTCCTCAGCGTCAGTTCAGTGCTTCTCTTCAATCCGTCTCCTCGGCGCCTAGCCGTAGGAATGAAGGCCCCCGAGGAACTTGCTCCCGAGTATCGTTAGAATCGTCAGCGTGAATCCCAGAACCGACAGGCCCGAGGTCAAGGCAATGCTCCCCTTCCTCGTCCTGCGGACGTGAAGGTAGATGGCATAAATGAGCCAGACGATGAGCGAGCTCGTCTCCTTCGGATCCCAGGACCACGGAGTGCCCCAGGCTCTCTGGGCCCACACCGCACCCGCGAAGAGGGCCCCGACCGTGAAGAGCGGGAACCCGATGCCTATCGCTCGGTACGTGATCGAATCCAGCAGCTTGCGATCCGGCAACCGCCTGTGACCGCGTTTGTCCCCCATGAGGCACATCAGAGACGCGACGAACGCGACCGCGAACGCCGCCTCCGCCAGGATCGCCAGTGAGACGTGTATCCACAGCCAGTAGCTCTGGAGCGCCGGAATGAGCTGCCTGGAGATGTCCGCTGGGAACAGCGAGGCCATGACCATCATGGCGAAGGCGATGGTCGCCGCGAAGGCGGTCAGCATCTCGAGGCCCTTCTTCCGCCAGATGAGCAGGAACCCGAGAACGATGGCCCACGCGAAGAAGGACAGGTATTCGAAAAGGTTCGTCACCGGCGGGTGCCCCGACAACACCGAACGCATGATGAGCGCGCCCGTGTTGGAGGCGAACCCAAGGAGCGTGACGTAGAAGACAGCCGTCCTCACGCCGTCCTTCCGCGTGCCCGCGTAGACCGACGCACCCAGCGTTGCCGCCAGATAGCACCAGAACGCCACCCAGAAGAGAAGCATGTCGGTTCCACCCTGCATGTCGTTCACCTCCACGGAGTATGGAGCGCCATGCTCCGGCGCTCACGAAGTCACGCGGCTACTCTGGGTCTGAGCCGGTCTTCGAGCGCGCAGTCGGGGCGCCCGCCTCCCTGCGTCCCGTCCTCGTCCAGAATGTGAGGCAGAGCCCCAGGGACATCGCGGCGAACCCGATGAAGAGAAGTGGCGTCCCGGGCTGACGGGAGAGTTCGAATCTCGTGAGCCCTCTCTCGTAGTCCGGCAGGTAGTTGAAGAGGAAGATCCGGCACGGGAGGCCCGCGTCGCTGCGGTGGGTCTGAACATCCGCGAAGATCCACCTGTCGTCGATGACGCTGCCGGCCTCGGATATCCGGACCAGAACCGCCGGGTTCCGGTGGCTGATGGAGACCAGCGAGGCGGTTCCACTTTCGATATCGTAGGTGAAGTCCGCCAGGAATTCCAGCACTTTGAGGGAGATGTCGGTGCCCGGCACCTCGAACTCCTCGTTGAACGGGACCGCAATCGTGCTGAGAGGTAGCTCGCCGTCCTCCGTCAAGATGACGATCCCGAACAGCACCTCTCTGACCGAGGTCGCGGACGGAAGCATCTCGTGCTGGTAGAGACCGACCCCGTTGTGGATGAGGGGCCTGTTGACTTCGATCCGCTGGGACAGGACTTCCTCTCCGTCCTCGATGACGACGACGTCGGAGAAGTACTCGGAGACCACGCCTTCGTCGCTGAACTCGGTGCTCGCCGCGTCCACGCGGATCGTGAAGCCGCCCTCTGGAACCTCCATCTCGTCTCCCGCGGAAAGGTACACGGGCGCCGCATACCGGTATCCGAAGACCGCCGTCACCACGGCCCCGGCCAGTATCACGACCATTGACACGTGAAGAAGGAGCGACCCGACCCTGGACGCCCGGCCGCGGCCACGGACGGCGGCCAGTTTCTTCAGCCTACCGAACGAGCACGCGACGAGAGACACGGCGAGCACGGCGGCGAAAAGAAGGAAGTACCACGATGTGAAGATATCGGACAGACCTGAGCGGTAGACGAACGACCCGAGCACCTGTCCGTAGCGGTCCGTGTACGTGTCCGGAGGCAGGTTCTGACCGATCGTCACGCCAAGGAGCGACATGACGGCCAGGACCACGAGGATCCACACCGCGCCCGTCATCGAGGAAAGCCACCGGCGGAACTTCTTCAGAAAGATGGCCGGTACCACGACAGCAGCCAGAACTAACCAGAGCGTCAAGGAGTCCCCCTAGGTCTGCGCACTCTTCTTCTCACGAAGCTTCGCCAGGATCCACTCGAGCCACGCGTCCATCCCTTCACCGGTCACGGCGGACAGCTTGAGTATCTCACTGTCAGGGTTGAGCACGCGTATCTCTTTTTCGACCTTCTCGACGTCGTAGGTCAGGTGCGGCAGAAGATCGATCTTGTTGAGAACGGCAAGGCTGGCCTCGTGGAAGATCGACGGGTACTTCATCGGCTTGTCGTCGCCCTCGGTCGTCGAGAGGAGCACCATGCGGACGTCCTCGCCCAGATCGTACGTGGACGGGCATATGAGATTGCCCACGTTCTCGATGAACACGAGCTCCGCGGAGTCGAGGTCTAGCTGTCCCAGAACCGCACCTATCATCTTGGCCGAGAGATGGCAGCCGCCGCCGGTGTTTATCTGGATGCCCGATGCGCCATGCGCCCGTACCCGGTCCATGTCCCGCTCGGTGCTCACGTCGCCCTCGATCACGACGATTCTCATCTTGTCCGCGAGCCGGTCCAGCGTCGCCTCCAGGAGTGTCGTCTTGCCGGAGCCCGGTGAACTGATAATGTTGAGCACGAGCACGCCCGCTTCAGAGAACACCTTGCGATTCTCCTGCGCCAGCCGGTCGTTCTCGCTCTGTATCTTCTTCTCGATCTCCACTCGGCTCATTCCAGTTTCCTCTCTGGTCGCTCCCGCGTTCGATGCTGTCGCGCCGCCGTTCCCGTGGGGCGCCGTGCGCATCCGTGGCGCACCGGCCGCGCCCGACAGCGCGTGGATCAGTCGTCGACTTCCAGAGCCTTGATGTCCAGCTCAAGCCCGGCCGTGATCTCGATGTTGGTCGAGCCGCAGTTGGGACACCCGACCGCGAGCTCTTCGTACGTGAAGTCTCTGCCGCACTCGCGGCACCGCCCCGATATGGGGATGTCGTTGATCACGAGCTCCGTGCCCGCGTACGGACCGTCCGCCGTGATCACCTCGAACGCCTCACTCAGGAGGATGGGCTCGATGGTCGAGCCGCGCCCGATGTCCAGAAATATCTTCAGGAGCTTCGCGCCCTCATGCTGCTCCATCGTCGAGTCGACGATCTTGAGCATACTCTGGCAGATGGACAGCTCGTGCAATCGGTGCTCCTTAGCAGATCCTGGGCAGCTGGACACCCTCGAGCATTACGACGGGGCGCTCTCCCCCGATCACCGTGCGCAGCCTGACACCTCCGCCCTCGGATACGACGCCGATAGTGGCGGCGTTGCGACCCAGAGGATCGCTCTTCATGGCATCGAGAACGGCGTCCGCCGAGGAGGAGGGAGCGACCACGATCATCTTCCCCTCGTTGGCCATGTAGATTGGATCGAATCCCAGGATGTCACATACGGAACGAACTCTTTGGTCCACCGGCAGGGCGGACTCGTTGATCGTGATCCTCACGTCCGAGCGGGAAGCTATCTCGTTCAGCGTCGTCCCCAGGCCCCCGCGGGTCGGGTCGCGCATGACGTGGACGTCCGGACACGCTGCGAGCACGGCCGCGGTGAGGCCGCCCAGCGGCGCGCAGTCGCTCTCAATGGTCTGCTCGAGCTGAAGCCCCTCGCGAGCCACGAGTATGGCGGTCTCGTGGTCTCCTATCGTGCCGGAGATGATCACCGTGTCTCCCGGCCGCGCGCGGTCCCCGGACACGTTAGTTCCGGCCGGAATCAGGCCGACGCCCGCCGTGTTGATGATGACGCCGCCGATCCCACCGCGCTCGACGACCTTGGTGTCGCCGGCCGCTACGGACACGCCGGCCGCATCGGAGGTCCGCGCAATCGAGTCCAGTATGCGAACGAGGTCGGCGACAGGGAGACCTTCCTCCAGCACCAGTCCCAGCGTCAGATAGGCCGGCCGCGCCCCCTTCATCGCGAGGTCGTTCACGGTTCCGCAGACGGAGAGCTTGCCGATGTCGCCACCGGGGAAGAAGAGCGGCTGGACCACGTAGGAATCTGTTGTGAAGGCCAGCCGGTCACCCTCGCCGGCAGCTGCGATGATGTCGCTGATGTCCGCGGCGTCGTCCAGCCCGTCCAGGACCGGGTTCGAGAGCCGTGCAACGATGAGCTCGCTGATGAGCTCGTGCATCAGCGCGCCGCCGCTCCCGTGTGCCAGCTTGATCTTGCCGCTCTCGTCCATCTACCTCTTCTCCTAAGTGCACCCGGGACGTGACGTTCACATTCACTCGGCGTCGCGGGACCCTTACCCCGCCGCTCAGACACGCGGCGCTTCGCGCCTAAACTCGCGGCGGGGTAGGGCCGCCGCGCCGCCAGGCATCACTGCCGATCGTCAGTGCCCCGGTCGTACTTGTAGAACGCCGCGCAGGAGCCTTCCGTCGAGACCATGCAGGGACCGACGGGATCGCGCGGCGTGCACCGTCCCGCGAAGAGCGGACAATCAGTCGGGAGCTTCAGGCCCAGCATGATCTCGCCGCAGATGCACCCGGTCGGACCGGCCGGCGGAGGGACGCTGACGGTAAGTCTTTGCCGCGTGTCGAACGACCTGTAGCGCTCGCTGAACTCGTAACCGCTTCCTGGGATCGTCCCTATCTCTCTCCACTCCGCGTCGCACTCCTCGAACACATCGGCCAGAAGCGCCTGCGCAGCGGTGTTCCCCTCAGGTGTGACGGCCCGCGAGTACTGGTTCTCCACACGCGCGTGCGCGCCATCGTCCCGGATGGCCCTGACCTGCTCCAGCAGCATAACGAGCCCCCTGAGGATGTCCAGGGGCTCGAAGCCGATGACGACGCACGGCATGTTACGGTCGCGCGCCACCGGCTTGTAGGCATCCGAGCCGATGATGGCGCTCACGTGCCCCGGACAGATGAACCCGTCGAGCGCGCGGCCCGGCAGGGCCGCCAGCATGTCGAGCGCAGTCGGCACGGTCTTGAAGAACGGCAGCACCGAGAAGTTCGTGATCCCGCGTCTGTCGGCCTCAACAACTGATGCCGCGATGGTCGGCGACGTCGTCTCGAAGCCGACGCCCATGAACACGACCTCGCTGGCAGGCTTGGACTCCGCGATGTTCAGAGCCTCGAGTGGACTGTACAGAATCCGCACGTCCGCGCCATCGGCCCGCTCGGCTTCGAGGGACGATTCGGACCCCGGCACCCTCATCATGTCGCCGAACGTCGTCACGATGACGCCCGGTGTTCTGGCCACGGCTATCGCCCTGTCTATCTCAACGAGGGGCGTGACACAGACCGGACACCCCGGTCCCGACAGGAGTCTGAGGTCAGGGGGCAGCATCGAGCGCAGCCCGAAACGCGAAATGGCGACGGTGTGCGTCCCGCACACTTCCATCAGCGAGACCGGCTCCGTCACAAGAGATTCTATCCGCTCGACAAGAGCGCGGGCAGCCTGCTCGGAGCTCAGGGCTTCCTGACCGATCATTCGGTTCCTCGCTTGGTCTCATCGTCGAGCGCCTCGGCCAGCTGACGGAAGAGGCTCAACGTCTCCTCCGCCTCCGCCTCGTTCAGAACCTGTATGGCGAAGCCGGCATGAACCAGCACGTAGCTGTCCACGGCCGCCTCCGGAACGAGGACCACGTTGGCCTCACGAGTTATCCCGCCGAAGTCGACGCGCGCGGTGTCGCCGTCGATCTCCAGTATTTTCCCTGGGACTGCCAGACACATGTCGATTCACCTCATGGTGATTCCCGCTGCTGCGGGGTGCCGTCGTCGCGGCCGTCCGACCCTTCCGCTACAGCATCCCTGCCCGCGCCCGCTCGCTCGCGACGATCGCCTGCCCCAACGACACGCCGCCGTCGTTCGTGGGCACCTCTCTGTTGACGAGCACGGTGAGTCCGTCGCTCGCCAGGACCTCACTCAGGCGTTTGAGCAAATACCTGTTCTGAAACACGCCGCCCGAAAGAGCGACGGTTCCGATACCTCGCGCCGCAGCGACTCTCCCGCACACCTCGCGGCAAAATGCCACCACGGTCTCGTGGAATTGAGATGCCGAGCGATCGCGAGGGTCGCCCCTCACGGCCGACTCAGCGAGTGCGAGAACGGTGCGAGATGGGTCGACGATAAGCGTCTCGTCCTCCTCGGCGATGTCGTACGGGTATGCCCCCGCGCCCCCCGCGCGACCGGCGTCGCCCAGCAGCGATTCCAGCTCAATCGCGGCCTGAGCCTCGTAGCTGATCTCGTGGCAGACCCCGAGAATCGCGGATGCGGCATCGAAGAGACGTCCCGCACTCGACGTGTCTATGGAGTTTACGCCCTTTTCGATCTGCTGCACAACGAGATCCATTTCATCCGCCGGGACATCACCGAACATGCGCGTCGCTGTGTCCCGCAGATTCCCCACTCCCGCCGCGTGGAGGTGCGAGAGCGCCACACGATAAGGGTGTCGGATGGCGGCGTCGCCGCCAGGGAGAGGGATGTACCTGATGTGGCCCACCCGCTCAAAGCCCGTCAGGTCCGCAACGAGGAACTCGCCACCCCATATCCTGCTATCGGTACCGTAGCCCGTGCCGTCGAGCGCCAGGCCGATGACCGGGCTTGTCACTCGGTTCTCGATCATCACCGACGCGATGTGCGCGTGATGATGCTGAACACCCACAAGCTGGACGCCCGCTCGATCAGCGGCGAAGTCCCGCGCGAACCTCGTGGCCAGATAGTCAGGATGAAGATCGTGTGCGACAACGGACGGCTCGAAGCGGAACCACTCCATGAACTTCCCGACCATCTCCTCGTAGAGATCGAGCGTCGCCTGATTCTCCATGTCTCCGATGTGTGGACTCACGAAGGCGCGTCCGCCCTTGAGCAGGGTGAATGTGTTCTTGAGCTCGGTCCCGCACGCGAACACGGGGGCGGTCTCGGTTCCGAGGTCTATGGGGTACGGCGCGTAGCCGCGCGACCGCCGCGCCATCATCGCGCGTCCGGCTTCGACGAAGACGACCGAGTCATCGTTCCGGTTCACTATCTCGCGATTGTGAGTGAGGAACGTCCGCGTGATTCCCGGCAGGCGCTCCATCGCGGCCGCAAGCGTCTCGACTATCGGCTCCCCCGACCGGTTCGCGCTCGTCATGACAAGCGCGTCCAGGCCATCCTCGAAGAGCAGGTGGTGAAGCGGTGCGTACGGCAGCATGATCCCGAGATACGCGTTGTTCGGAGCGACGAGCGGGGAAACCCGACCGCCCTCACGTTTCCTCAGAAGGACCACCGGGCTCCAGGGGCTGGTCAGCACCTCCTCCTCGTCCGGTTCCACGTGCGCGAGTTCCCGTACGACGGCAAGCGTTCGGCACATCAGAGCGAACGGCTTCGCCGGTCGGTTCTTCTTCTCGCGCAGCGCACGCACGGTCGCGTCGTTGGCGGCGTCCGCGGCGATGTGGAACCCGCCCAGGCCTCTGACGCCGACGATGGCGCCGTGCCTCAGGAGCCATCGTGTGGCCGCAGCGGGGTCGGACTCCGCGAGCGCCGCGACCTGCTCCGGCATCCTGACGTAGCTGCGGCCGAGGACCATCTCCGCAAGGTCCTCGCCGGGCCTGCCTGGCATGACCAGCTCGAGCGCGGGACCGCAGTCGGGACACGCGTTCGGTTGTGCATGGAAGCGGCGGTCCAGCGGATCGTCGTACTCCGCCTGACAGCGCTCACACATGCGGAAGACGCGCATCGATGTCGCGGGCCTGTCGTAGGGCGTCCCCTCTATGATAGAGAAGCGTGGCCCGCAGTTCGTGCAGTTGATGAAGGGGTAGCGATGCCTACGGTCGGAAGGGTCCAGGAACTCCGCGAGGCAGTCCGGACAGATCGCGACGTCCGGACAGATGAGCGTGCTCTCGCTCGGGTCGTGCTCGCTCGTGCGTATCTCGAAGCCCGCGGCTGACATGGGCTCGGCCGTATGCTCGGCGGCCTCCGGCTCGACGGCTTCAGACGCGACCGACTCTATCCGGGCCAGGACTGGAGCCTCGGCGGTCAGGTCGCGCTCGAACGCCGACAGTACAGCGTCGGTGCCATCGACTTCGATGACGACCCCGCTGCTGGAGTTCGCGACCCAGCCGGCGAGCCCGTGCCGGTGCGCCAGCCGATACACGAACGGCCTGAAACCGACTCCCTGTACGACGCCCCTGACAACCAGCCGTCTGGCCATCCTGCCTCCAGGGTGCGGACCTCTCGCGAGCAGCAGCCTGCACGCGCGGGAACTCGCGGAACGCACACCCCTTCAAGGAACGGAAGTGCCACAAAACCAGTTATTTTACGCCCCCGGGGGCGCGTTCGCAAGGATGCGTCCCGAGGAACCGCGCTCTGGTCTGGCGGCTGAGTGTTCCTATTCGCCCGTTCTGCGGGATGCCTCCCGGAGGGTTCGCCGGTAGCGTTGGGGACACTTGGGGCAGCAAATGCTGGGGTTGTCCTCCTGGGACTTCCCTTCGGGGGCTGTCCTGCGGAGTTCCGAGTCGTCGAGGCCTATTTCGCGTCTCATCTCGGAGCGTCGGAGTAGCCTCAGTTGTGCGTCCGCACGGTTCATCATGGTCAGTTCCTTCTGTGCGTGCGATTATTGATGATGGTCATCATGGTGGCGTGGGGACATGGGGTTTTCCCTCTATGGATTTGACATAAACCCCGTTTCAGATCATAATCGGACGGAAGCGACCCGAAAGATAGTGGCCAACCGCGAAGGGACTGCATTCATGGATACGCCGTTCTCACCCAAGTTGTTGCCTCTAGATAACATAGAGTGGGATGGGCTGCTGGCACCGATAGCTGATGCACATCGCGCGCTCGGCGGGTACAGCGTCAGCCTGGGTCACATTCCGAATCCGGCCTTGCTCTTGTCGCGGCTCACCAGACAGGAGGCCGTACTGTCGACGAAGATTGAAGGCACCGTCGTGACCCTGCAGGAACTACTTGAGTTCGAGGCCGATCCATCAGGAGCCGGAGAGAAGAAGGATGACCTTCAGGAAGTTGTCAACTACAGGAGCGCGCTTGGGCACGCAGTCGGGGTACTCTCCAAGCGAGGAACGTGCCTGAACCTCATCAAGCAGGCACACTCGATTCTCCTTGATGGCGTAAGAGGGGAAGGCAAGGCGAGAGGCGAATTCCGACGCAAGCAGGTGTACGTTGGATCCTACACACCGCCCACATGGGACAAGGTAGAGAGCTACATGTCGAATTGGGAGAAGTATTACCACTACGACGAGAGGGACACCCTTGCACAGCTGGCAATACTCCACGCGCAATTCGAGTTGATTCACCCCTTTCTCGACGGGAACGGCCGCGTCGGTCGTATGCTGATTCCACTCTGCCTTTACGACAAAGGCTTGCTTCCCAATCCCATGTTCTACATGAGCGCGTATCTGGATGCCACGCGGGATGAGTACTACGACAGGTTGTACGCGCTGTCCTCTGATGCCGAGGACTGGCAAGGGTGGATCACGTACTTCTTGAGGGCCGTTACTGAGCAGGCTGAGAGCGGAACCACCCAGGTGCAGGAGATCATGGCCTTGTATGAAGAAATGAAGTTGTTCTTCTCGGAAGTGGTGCCCACGCGGTACGCGGCCAAAGCGCTGAACGCTCTCTTTTCGATGGTGGCATTCAAGAGCGCCGACTTCCAGGAGATCGCGGGCATCCCCGAGGGCAGTACGCAGAGGTTGCTCAGAGCGCTTGGTAATCATGGAATCATAGTCACGGCGCGGGAGCGTCGGGGCCGACGCCCCGCAATCTACGCGTTTCCCAAGCTGATTCATGCGGCAGACCCGTCTGCCAGCAGGTTCTCTGACGCCACTCAAGAACCTCCTGCATCGTCCACAGACGATTAGCAATCCCCCGCCTCCACGGCGCGAGCGGCCTGATGCTGTCGGGTCCGGGATGTCGAGGAATGGAATTGCCAGAGGGTCGTTCGGCGCGGAGGAGTAGCCAGCCGCGAGACGCAACGCGCGAGACGGCGCACTAGTAGTAGAAACTGATCTGCATGAGGCCGCTCGTCGGGGTCCCGCCGTACTCGCTCATGATCTTCGAGCCCTCGGGAGGCGCGCCGTGCGAGACGTAGGCGCTGGCCGTGAGGGTCACGCTATCGGAGAAGACCCACACGACGGACGGGACGACGACGCCGGACCCGTCCACCGGGCTCGTCAGCCAGGTGACGGACAGCGGCGTGACGCCGGCGAATCCGTAGGACAGCTGGACCGCGCACGCGTGCCTGCCGAGTATCTGGCTGTCCCCTCGCGCGTATCGCTCAAGGAAGCCTTCGTCCTCGAAGTAGTCGGACGCGTCCTCGACGTCGGGGAATCCGAACCCCGAGTAGTGATACTCGGCGACGAGCATGAGCCCGCCGGCGAGGTCGAACGTGCGCGAGCCCCCGACGACCGTCTTGACCGCCACGTCGTCGCTTCCAAAGGAGCCGCCCGCGGGCAGCGGCACTGGAGACAGGAAGACGGCGGCCTCTCCGTGGAGCTCCGCGTCGAGCACCGGGAACGACACCGAGGCGCCGTAGAACCCGTCCTTGCAGCGCGAGCCCGCGAAGAGCTCGCCATCCACGTCCCCGACGTAGCCGTGAACGCGCCCGACGAAGGCCGACTCTTCTATCGACTCACCGAAGGCCGCCATGGCGTCCACGGATATCAGGTTGGTCACGGGTGCTCTCAGGCGAACGGCATCGATCCCCCTCCGCCATTCCCTGTCGCTCTCGAGTGGTGAGAACGGCGCCAATATGTCGACGGCCCCGAACACCAGGCCACGCCCCCAGCCCACGGCCTGCCTGCCGATCTTCACCTCGGCCCGCGAGAGCGAAAGTGAGGCCACCGCCCTGTCCAGCTCGTGGCGGTATGAGAACGTCGAGCCCACCTCGACCAGCGGGTCGTCGACCTGCTTCACACGGTAGGGAGCGGGAAGTTCTTTCGGGAGCAGGCCCGCGCCTCCGGCTGCACCGGCGCCCTCCGAGACCGTTCTGGCCCTCTGCTCGTAGGCGACCTGCGCGGAGAGCCACGTGTTCGGCCTTGCATCCACGACGGCGCGGAACCGCCACAGCGAAGCGGCGCTCCACTCCTCGGGGAAGAAGACCGTGTCGCCGGACGCGTGGGACAGAACGGACGTCCACTTGAGCGACGTGTTGAGAGAGACGGATCGCTCTCCGGACGCATCGGACCAGAGTTCGGCGGCGTCCGCGGGGAGCGCACACGCGAGCAGACACGCGCAGACAAGGAAGACGGCCGCCACGCGACCCACCTTCTCCCCGTGCGTGTGATACCGCGTCTCGACGCTCACCTAGTTCACCTCCGTCCCATCGCCGGGCGGCTCCATCCCTTCACCGGGGGCCTCCGAACCGGAGTCCTTCCTGATATCACTGACGATCTTCCCGTCGCGGAGCGTGACGACCCTGGACGCGTACGAGACCACCAGTTGATCGTGCGTGGAGAAGACGAACGTCATCTCATGCTCGTCTCGCAGATGACGCATCATCTTGAGAAGCGATTCGCCGTTCTCGCTGTCCAGGTTAGCAGTGGGTTCGTCGGCCAGAACCAGACGGGGCTTCGCCGCTACTGCCCTCGCGACCGCGACTCTCTGCTGCTGTCCGCCTGACATCTCGTTCGGCCTCCTGTCGGCAAGCTCACCGAGGTCGAGTTCCTCGAGCACGGACATTGCCGTGGCGCGCCGCCCGCCGTCCTCACCCCGAAGCTCCAGCACGAACTCGACGTTCTCGAGCGCCGTGAGCACCGGCACGAGATTGTAGGCCTGAAACACGAACCCGAGTGAGCGAAGTCGCAGTTCCGCGCGCTTCCTGCGGCTCATGCCCGCGAGATCCTGCCCGAACACCTCCACCTTCCCAGCCGTCACCGTGTCGAGCGCGCCTATCAGGTTCAGGAGCGTGGTCTTGCCGCTGCCACTCGGACCCACTATCGCCAGGAAGTCCCCCTTGTGGATTTCCAGGTCGAGCCCTCGCAGAGCGTTGACCGTGATCTTCCCAACGTGGAAGTCTTTCGTCACGCCACTCGCGCCAACAAGAATGTCTTGCATCTTATGCCTCCCTCAGACTCAACGCGGACGTGGGGTCGGTCCGCAGCGCGAACACCGCCGGGTAGACGGCGGCGATCAGGGTCGAAACGAACGCGATGACGAGCGCGTAGGGCAGCACCCACAGCCCCGGAACCGAGTATATGATGGGGTCGAAGAGCACGCCGGACATCGACATGTCCCCTCCCATCATCGTGCTGAAGTCGAAGCCCTTTGTGGCGGTCTGGTGCAAAGGCCACCACGCCAGCAGCAGCCCGACCGCGGCCCCCATGACGGCCATCACTACTGCCTCCAGCAGTATCAGCCGCACCACCTGAGACGCCTTCATGCCCAGAGCGATCAGCACGGCGAACTCCCGCCTGCGCTCCAGAATCGCGGTCAGCTGGGCGGCCGCGATCCCAAGGATGATCACGACGATGACCGTGCCCGCCAGGATGTTCATGAATCCCTTGTCGCTCTGGTAGTCGCCACCTTGGGCAGGCACCACGACCATCCAGGTGAGGACGTCGTCTTCCGGCGACACCGCGGTTCGCAGACGCGACGCCATCTCATTGATCTCGAACGGATTGTCGAGCGTGACACTGATATCTCCTGCGCCCCCTCGCCCCGTGAGCCGCTCGATGTCCTCCAGCATCACGTGGCATATCGACGCGTCCATGTCACGACTGCCGGTCTCGATGATGCCGACGATCCGGAGCATCGCGTACTCCATCTCTCCGCCCTCGCCCACTATTGTCAGCAGGAGGTCGTCATCGAGCTCCACCTCGAGCCGGTCCGTGATAGTCCGGCCCACAACTACGGCGTCTCTGTCTCCTTTCCTGAGGTACCTTCCCTCAGCGACCGCGCGAGCCACCCGACTTGTCGCGAGCTCCGCAACAGGGTCGACGCCGAGCATCTCCACACCGGCAATCCGGGTCCCGAAGGCGAGAAGGGCCGTCGACCGCGCGTGGGGAGCCGCGGTCTTCACGCCGTCGCTGGCCCTCACCGCCGCGAGTTCCGCCTCCCAATCCACAAGGCGAAGGTCGTTGTCGCGACTCCGTTCCCAGTCCGCCGGCGCGACCCTCACGTGCCCGAAGCCGGACTCCGCGATCCCGCGCACGCGCATCTGGGTGCTCCCGCGCATGAACGCGGTCATGAAGACGGTGATTGCCACACCTACACCGATGCCGACGACCGACAGAAGCGTCCTTCTGACGTTTCTGCCGAGTGTGCGTACCGCGAATTTCGCAATGATCGGGGTACTCACAGCCGCATCGCCTCCATGGGTTCCAGCCGCGCGATGCGCGTGATCGGCCACACGATCGACACGAGCGAGGTCAGAAACACAGCGATCATTCCCGCCAGAACGTCGCTCGCATACAGCCTGGGGTACACGAGCGACGACAGATGAAGACCCTTCCAGCTAGCCTCGTACGAATCTGAGGCGCCTCCGAGTGCTGCGTAGTCGAGTCCCGTCTGCTGTGTGATGAGCAGGAGGCCGAAACCCAGGGCCGTCCCGATGGCCACTCCCATGAGGCCCAGGATGACGGCCTCGACGGTGATCATCCTCGCGAGCCGCCCTGGCCCACATCCGAGCGAGAGCAGCATCCCGAATTCGTGCTTCCGCTCGAAGGTCGCCATGAGCATCGTGTTCGCGATGCCCGCTACTGCCGCCACGAAGACGATCATCAGGACGACGAGAAGAAAGACGTCTATCAGGTCGAACATGATTACCATCTGTGGGACGACCTCACGCCACTGGAGGAGCTCCAGGTCACTGAGCGACGGCAGAGAGGACAGCCGCGCCACGGTCTCGTCCACGAAATCGAGGTCGCGCGTGTGGATCACTATCTCGTGGGCCTGGTCGTACATCGCGAAAAGCTCGCCGGCGTCGTCGAGCGTCATCACTATCCCGAGGTTGTTCACTATGTCCACCGGAGATGAGACGATCTCGGTCACCGTAAAGAGCCCGCTGGCGATCGAGCCATCGACGTCCTGCCCGACCAGGGCGAGCTCCTCGCCCGTTTCGATGTCGTACCTGCGCGCGAAGCCGCTGCCGACCAGCACGCGGCCCTCCCCCATGAGCGACGCACCATCGAGCCCGGGCAGAAGACCAGCGTCGTGTGATTCGGAGGCGGGATCAACGCCCACCACGAAGCTCATGAACCCCTCTTCCGTGAGCGCGGTGAGGACGGGAGCGTAGATACGCGCCGACACGTGCTCGACATCCGGGTCCCTGCGGACCTCATCGAGCACAGATGTGACACCGTCTATCGTGAGGTCAATGGAGCGGTCATCCAGCCACCCCGGCGCGTGGATCTGCGCGTGTCCGATCATCGGGCCTGTGATGGACGCGTGGAACTCGTACATGTAGCCATGCATCAGGGCGGCGACGGCCAGAAAGACGAACTGGCCGAGCGCGATCGCGGCAAGGGCGAGCAACGACCTCTTCCTGTTTCGACCCAGATTCCGCCAGGCGATGCGGAGTGTGCTCGTGCCGGCCATGTGGCGAGTACCTCTTAGCGTGCGAGAAGGCCCCGGTGTGAGGACCCAGGGCTCCTAATGCGTCCTCTCGAGACGAGAGAGGCTGAACATGTCGTCGGACAGCTCGACGTCGAACTCGACGTCAAGGTAACGAAACTCGGTTCTTCGACCTTCTTCGCGCTCCGGGACGATGCTGATGAGCGTCGGTATGCGTCTTCCACCCAGCACCTTCACGTCCTCGAATCGCATTGTTCGCGACAGGCGGTCCTTCCTGTCGAAGAACTGCGCCATCACGGGAAGCCAGTCGTCGTATGCGAACACCATCTCGACGCTGTTCCAGAGCCCCACCGCGTCCGGACGCGCCTTCATGCGCACCTTCCATCCCGGCGGGTCTTCCGAGCGCCCGACCACTTCAGACTCGTAGTCATCCTCGTAGGAGGAGTCGCGAACCAGGTCGTCGTTCGTGAGATCGCTGCCCATCCACGAACCCATCATCATCGACGGTGGAACGCGGATGGTCCGCGAGATCTTCGGGAGGTAGTTCCAAAGGTTACGATCGACCTTGAGCGTCGCCGTTCCGGCGTCGCGAGGCGGCGCGTCGATGACGATGAGCGCCTTGTCCTCACCCTTGCCCCAGAGCCTGAGCCGGAGGGTCCTTGTTTTCTTGGGCGTGATTATGGAGATCTCGACCCGGGCGATGGTTCCCGATGAGTCGTAGAGATCGTCGTAGCTTCGGAGGAGGCGGTCGACATCGGGCGCGTCGGCGTCGGACGCACCCGCGTCAGTCGTTGGACGAATCGCCGTGGCGACCTGCCTGTCCATCTCTTCGCGCGCTCCAGCCTCGATCGCGCAGAGTGCCAGCCCGAGCACGACCGCCACGCCCAGCGCGACACCGGGCATCCGCGTGCGACGTTTCCGGTTCAGTCTGTTCATCCCTGGCGTTCCTCTTTCCAGTCCTTCTCCCAGCGCGCGATAAACGCGGGCAGCTCCCTCTCGATGAAGCTGCAGTAGCTCCCCAACTCCCTCAGTCGGAGCGTGCTGTCTTCCTTCTCCCCGGCGCCGACCTCGAGTCCTTCTTCCACTAGGTCGCGCATCGAGACGATGTATGACATCCGCTTCCTGAGGAGCTGACCCCACACGCCGGACCTCACGCGGAAATGAGCGCTTCGCTCGCCGGGGATCCCCAGGCGCTCGACCATCCCGGTCTGCGTGAGCGCCCGCGTGGTCGTGCTCACGGACCCCGCGCTTGCCCCCACCGCCTGCGCGATATCGCCCGCCGACTGCTCCGGCGGGTCGCAGACGAGCAGCCACCCGAGGACTCTGCCCATCATCCGCGTGGCCCCGAGCAGCTCGAAGAGCATCCCCCACCGCTCGAGGTAGCCCTGGAGATCTCCGCGTGTCGTGTCGCCCTTCATGCTCCCCTCCGTTGACATCACTATGACCATTCTAATCGGCCAGCGGAGCACTGTCAATTCAAAACATTTAGTAATTACTGAAACATGTAAAGAAACGCGGGCGAGCCCCGTGTAAAGCAAAGCCCCACCCGGTCTTCCATCGATCGGGCGGGGCTGGTGCGTCTCCCCGGGACTCGCGCCCGAAGAGTCGGGGCTGTGTGGTCCGGAGCTACTCCTCGGCTCCGGTCTCGCAGTAGTAGAGCTTCGTCAACCCGAACTCGGGTGTCAGCGGACACACACCACAGATGCAGCCCTTCTGCGTCACCTCGCAAGACGACTTTCCCTTCGCGCAGAAGAGGCCTTCCATCTTCTCCTTCATACAGGCGTCGTGCGACGGGCACTGGCCGCAGATGCACTTGGCCATGTTCTCGGGTGTGTCGGGGACCTTCGCCATCCTCCTCCTCCTTTTCTGTGACCCTTGCGCTGAACGGCCGCTTGGGGCCGAACGCGTCGAGTCGCCTGCCCGCGCATCCGCGCCGGGCGCTATCAGATCCATACTCCGAACACAAGACCCACAAGCGCCAGCGCTATGTGAGCCAGAGCGAACAGTGTGGCCAGAATCAGTGTGAGGTCGTGGTACTTGCGCAGGTACAGGGAGAACGGTTTCAACCTGTCGGCCCAGTGTTTGTTGCAGGAGGGAATGTGCAGGAGGATGAGCAGGCCCGCAATGAAGCCCATCCAGAAACCAACGTCACGCCCGAAGATCTCTATCACCGTGTTTCCATCCGCTCCCGCGTAGCCAGAATTCCCTTCGTCGGTGGAACGCCCTTCGGACACACGCGGACGCACTTCCATACCGTGTCGCACGCCGAGACGCCGTGCTCTCCATCCACGAGCGCCAGCCGCTCTTCGTCCGCCGCGTCCCTCGGGTCCGCGAGAAATCTATAGTGCTTCGCCAGCGCCGCCGGACCGAGATACTCGGGGTCGCGCTCGGGCACGGGGCAGACCCCGTGGCAGGAGGCGCACAATATGCAGTTCGCGTAGGGCTCAGCCTCCGCCCACTCATCGGGCACAACCAGGCGCTCACTCTCGGGGGGCGGGTCGGCCGGCTGCAGCCAGGGCTCCACGGCCAGGTCCTTATCAAAGAAGGGACCCAGATCGACCACGAGGTCCTTGAGCACTCGATGGTTCGGAATGGGACCGACGCTGATCACGTCTGTCCAGAGCCCGTTCACCTGAGTCCTGCACGCCAGCGCCACTTCACCGTTGATCAGCATCGCGCACGAGCCGCAGACCGCGCCACGGCACGCGTACCGAAAGGCCAGCGACCCATCCAGCTCCGCCTGTATGCGAAGCAGCGCTTCCAGGACCGTCATCCCCTCCGTCACTTCGACCTCGTACTGCTGAACGCGCGGCGCTTCTCCAGACTTCGGGTCGGAGCGCTCGATGGCGAATGTGAAGGTAGTCGCCTTCATCAGTATTTCCTCTCCATCGGCTCGTAGGTCGTGACGATGACGTCGTCGTAGGCAAGCTCCGGCGCGCCGCCGGGGCCGCGCGTTGCCATCGTGTGCTTCATCCAACGCTCGTCGTCCCTGGCCGGGTGGTCGGTCCTCCAGTGTGAGCCGCGGCTCTCGGTCCGAGCGAGTGCGCCCAGCGCTGTGATGTGCGCGAGTTCCAGCATGCCCCCGAGTTCCAGGACATCAATGAGATCGTAGTTGAGACGCGACCCGGCGCTGTCGAGAGCAACACCGCGGTAGCGCTCCTTGAGGGCAGCGAGCGCGGACACGGCCATCCCGAGGCCGGCCTCTTCGCGGTAGACGCCGACGTGGTCGGTCATGATCTCCTGCATCTCGCGACGAATCACGCCCTGACGTTCCCCGCCTTCCCTGTCGGACAGATCCCCAATGGACTGCTCCCTTCGAGCGAGCGCGCCGCCAAGAACCTCCGCTCCCGCACCCGTCCCGGCGCCCAGCAACGACACGGCGTGGTCGCCGGCACGCTTGCCAAAGACCAGCGTCTCCAGGAGCGAGTTGCCGCCGAGCCTGTTGGAGCCGTGAACGCTCACACAGGAGCACTCCCCCACTGCGAGAAGACTGTCGATGTCTGTCTGGCCGTTCTCGTCCGAGGACACGCCGCCCATGGAGTAGTGCTGGGCGGGCTGCACGGGGATCGGTGTCTCTATCGGGTCGACGCCCGCGAAGTCCATCGCTATCTGTCGTATGCCGGGCAGTCTCGACTTGATGACGTCGACGCCGAGGTGGCGTATGTCGAGCTGCACGTATCCGCCTTCGAATCCGCGCCCTTCGTTCACCTCCGTCTGTATGGCGCGCGCGACGATGTCGCGAGGAGCCAGTTCCATCACCGACGGGGCATAGTCCCCCATGAACCGCTCACCCTTACTGTTGAAGAGCAGCCCGCCCTCACCGCGCACGCCCTCGCTTATGAGTATGTTTGTGCCGAGGAGTGTGGTCGGATGAAACTGGACGAACTCCATGTCCTCGAGCCGCGCGCCCGCGGCATACGCGGCGGCCGTGACGCTTCCAGTGTTGATATAGGCGTTGGTCGAGCTCCCGTAGATCCTGCCATGCCCACCGCCCGCCAGGATGACGACGCCGGCGGAGAACGCCTGGAGCTGACCCGTGTGGAGGTGCAGAGCCACCACGCCGAGAGCCCTGCCCGCGTCGGTGACGATGTCCGTCAGCTGCCACTCGGGGTAGATGCGGATGTCACGCTTCTGGCACTGCTGCCACAGCGTGTGAAGCAGGTGGTGCCCCGTCCTGTCGGCGGCGTAGCACGTCCGTGGAAATCCAGCGCCCCCGAACGGGCGCTGCGCGATGCGACCGTCCTCGAACCGGCTGAAGTAGGCGCCCCAGTGCTCCATCTCGATCACGCGGGCCGGGGCTTCCCTGGCGAGAATCTCCGCGCGGTTCTGGTCCGCCAGGTAGTCAGAACCCTTGATGGTGTCGAACGCGTGGCGTTCCCAGGTATCGTCCCCGCCCTCGGGGTGATTGCCGAGCGCCGCGTTGACGCCACCCTGCGCCGCACCGGAGTGGGAGCGTATGGGGTAGACCTTGGACAGCACGGCGACGTCGTGCCCGGCATCGTGCACGGCGACCGCCGCGCGGAGGCCGGACAAGCCACCGCCAACAATGAGAACGTCGTGATGCAGGTGTTCGGACATGTGACCCTCGGTTCGTCAGTGAAGGGCCCGTCGGTGGACGGCTCGCCCGTGCTCGGCCGGCGTTCTGTCGGTCGACCCGCCGAGAATCAGTCGACGGGCCTCGCGGACGCGGCCATCAGCTCGGGGTCGACCACAACATCGATGATCGCCGGGCGGTCCGAGCTGAACGCCTCGGACATCGCCGCGTCCAGATCCTCGGGTGACTCGACCCGGTAACCCAGCCCCCCGCAGCTCTGTGCAAAGCCGGCGAAGTCAGGGTTCGGGAAGCTGATCCCGAACTCGGGGTAGCCCTCCCCGGCCTGCTCCTTCTTGATGTTCTTGAGCCTGCCGTCGTTCATGACGACGACGTTGATCGGGAGCTTCTCGCGCACGGCCGTCGTGAAGTCGGCCATCAACATCCCGAACCCGCCGTCGCCGGTCAGGCAGACGACCTGCCGGTCCGGGAAATCGAGCTGCGCGGACAGCGCCGCGGGCAGCCCGAACCCCATGCTCGCGATGTTCGCGGAAAGATAGGTCCTCTGCCCGTCGCAGATGAAGTCACGGTAGAACCAGTAGGAGTGATCTCCGACGTCCACCGTGATCACGGCGTCGCTCGCCACGTTTCTCTGCAGCGCCTGCATGACGAACCCGGGATTGATGGGAGCGGACTGGTCCTTTCCCACGACGGCGAGTTCCCCGAGGAAGGCGGCCCTGTCCGCATCGATCTTCCCCCACCACTCCGCGTCCTCGGTGTCCCTGGCCCTTACGCCCGCCACTAACCCTGACAGCGCGGCCCCGGCGTCACCGTGGATTCCCACATCCACGTCGAAGGTCCGGCCTATCCTCGTCGCGTCGCGGTCCACCTGGACGATCTTCGTGCCGGCCGGTATGAGGCGGGCGTGTCTGAAGCCCGTGCCCATCACGAGCACAAGGTCCGCCCCCTGGAACGCGCGCCCCGCACGCTTCCCCCCGATGGAGCCAAGCACGCCGACGCTCCGCCGCTCCGTCTCCCGAACCACTCCCTTTGCCCTGGACGTTGTGGCGATCGGCGCCTTCAGCTTCTCGGACAGCTCCGTCAGAAGAGCGCCGTGATGACGGGTCCCCCATCCGGCGAGGATCGCCACCCGGTCGCTCGCGTTCATAAGCTCGACGGCTCGCGCGATCTCGTCGTCGGGCGGTTGCGGAGCGCCTCTGTGAAGTCTCCTGCCCGGATCGAGTGTGTCGGTCGCCGACCGCTCCATCAGTACGTCGGTCGGCGTGCTGAGCACTGAGACTCCGGGCGTCCGGTAGGCATGCTTCGCGGCCGACATCGTCAACGGCACGGCCTGAGCCGTTCTGGCGACGGTCTCGGCGAAGGCCGTGAACGGATGGAAGAGCTCCAGCTGGTCTATCTCCTGAAACGCCTCGCTACCCAGATAGACCTCCGGCACCTGGCCGACCAGGGCCAGAACCGGGCTTCGGTCGGCGGAGGCATCCATCAGACCCGTCACGAGGTTGGTGGCGCCCGGTCCGGCGATGGACATGCACACGCCGATCTCGTCCGTCATCTTGCCGTGGGCGCACGCCATGAAGGCGGCCGTCTCCTCGTGGCGCGTCAGAATGAAGCGAATGCGTCCGTCGCGACGGATGGCATCCACGAGCGGTAGATTGGAGTCGCCCGGAATGCCAGAGATGACCGTTACCCCGAGACTGACCAGCTGCTCGACGATCGCGTCGGCGGCGGTCGTCTCGACCGATTCATCCTGCTTCGCCGGTCCCTCGGGAACGAACGCGGACTTGGGGGCGCCGCAGACCGGACACGACCAATCATCCGGGAGCTCTGCGAACGGCACTCCTTCATTCTCCTCGTCGTAGACCCAGTTGCAGACAGTGCAGCGGTATCTTGCCATGGTGGGCGACCTCTGGTATGGGAAACGGCCGGATTGCCTCAGTGGCCTCAACACGCTACAGCTTCGATGCGCGGGCCGCAATGGCGTTTCATGTTCGATACTACTGAATACATCCTCATGTAGTTTTCGATGGAATCCCTATTACATCTAGTGTATCAGAAGAGCTACGCAGGCGATGTATGCGTGAGCTGGCGCGCGGCGCCGAGTACACCCCGGGACGTGAGAGCAGCGGTGCGCTGCCGTGCCACAACTTTGGAGGTGCTATGCAGTTCAGGCCCGTGATGGGTTTCGTGGCGATCCTGGCGATCGCCTCATTCCTCCTCCCCGCGTCTCTCTTCGCACAGGAGAAGACCGAGGGAATCGAGATGATGAAGAAGATGGAGATGATGGAAATGCCGTTCGGTGGCGAGGCCGACGTGGCGTTCGCTGACGCTCTCTGGGGAGCGATCGACGGCTATGATGGCTGGGTTCTCCAGTCGGAGATCCTGCCCGGCAAGTCTCCGCACGGCATGTTCATCAGGATGTACTACAACATCGTCACTATCGACGGCGTCGCCTACCACGTCGTGATCAAGGACAACTACGGCGGCATGGACATCACGCTTGACATGGTGAAGAAGGGCCCGGGTGATTACCTCATGGCCATTACCACAATGGTGCAGCGTGAGGCCGGCTACGACTCCGACAACAACGACTGGTACTGGGTCAAGTATGGATCGGACGGGATGGTGGGCAAGAACGACATGGACATGGCGCTGGCCGGACGCGTTGCCAAGGGCATGCCCATGGGCTGCATCTCCTGCCACGTGAATGCAGGCGGCGGCGACTATCTCTTCCTGAACGACTAGCCTGTCGGGTCCGAACTGATTCGGTCCCGGACGATGTGATGACCGCAAACGAAGGCGACCGTCCGGTTCGATGAATCGGGCGGTCGTCTGTCTGGAGCAGGCATGAGCTTCTTCGCTATCAAGACGACGCTCGCTGTTCTCCTTCTGGCGGCCGGGCTGACGGCCGCCATCAGCATGCTCACGCTCATGGGGAAACCCCAGAAGCGGATGAGCGTCTCCGCGCTGATGAAACTCCACAGGACGGCCGGGTACGTGTTCGTTGGACTGCTGGTGGTCCTGGCCGTCATGGGCGTGCGCTACCTGGCGGCGGCCGGTGACAACCTTGCCCTGAGGGGCGTTCTCCACTGGACGCTGGCAGTCGCACTGATCCTCATACTCGCCCTAAAGCTCGCGATCGTCCGCACGTTCAAGCAGTTCGTGAAGTTCGCCCCCATCCTCGGTATGACGGTGATCACGATGGCGCTTCTGGTGGCCGCGATCTCCGCGGGCTTCTTCGCCATCACGCGAAGAGAAGCGCCGGCGGCAGAGGGCGGGCGGCCACACACAGAGGCCGTTCAGCCGGCCACGGAGGCGGCCCTGCTCGCCGGTGACCCGAAGAGCGGTGAGACCCTCTTCGCGAGCAACTGCTCGAACTGCCACAACTCCGACTCCACGGAGTCGAAGATAGGACCGGGACTCGCCGGGCTGTTCGAGCGTGCGGAGCTGCCGTCCAGCGGCAAGCCCGTGACAAGGGAGAACGTCCGGGCCCAGATCGTCACCCCCGTGGGAAACATGCCCTCGTTCCAATCCTACATCTCGGACGAGGGACTGACCGACCTGCTCGCGTACATCGAGACCCTCTGACGCGTTGCGCGAGCGCGCCCCTGCGAGTTGGGGCCGCGAATATCGTCTTCCCTGCACTTGACCGCGCGCGGTCACTCCTGTGGCGGAGTCGGCGGACCTCCTGTATAATATCCGGCACGATCAGCAGTCACGCGGTTGAGGCGGAGCGCCGAGCGCGCCCTGCGGTGAGCTCCTCACTGCCTCACGGGAGGAAGCGGAGTGAAAACAACGAACTCCAGTGGACGGGTCCCCACAGGTACCCTCACGGGTACGGCTCTTCTCCTCGCGCTCGGGGTCGTGCTGCCCATCGTCTTCCACGCGTTTCCCCTGGGAGGACGGATCTTCCTGCCGATGCATTTGCCCACCTTCGTAGCGGGACTCGTCCTCGGGCCTGTGGCAGGGCTCGTGGTAGGCGCCGGTTCCCCGATCGTGTCGGGACTGCTCACGGGGCGTCCCACCGTCTTCTACATGGTGCCCATGGTCTTCGAGCTGGCGACGTACGGCTTGGTGGTGGGCCTTCTGCGTCCGCGGTTCAACGCGCTGCTCGGACGGCGCGTACCCGCCGAGGGCACGCTTTCAGCAGATCCCGGTGAAAACGGTCACGCGGCGCTCACGATCGCGACGGCATCTCCACTGGCGGCGGTCTCGTTGGCCCTTGTCTGCTCGATGCTCGCCGGCCGGGTCGTCTGGGTAGCGGTCGTCGTCTGGCTGGCCCCGGTCATCGGGCTCACGGCCCGAACGATCGCGATGGCGCTGGGCGCTATCGGCGCCGGGTGGATCGGCATGGCCATCCAGCTGGCCCTCATTCCCGCTATCGTCCGGGCGATTGAGCGCACCAGGAAGACGTGATACAATGACCGGGGTGCACGGGAGTTGAACTGAACGCCGGCTCACAACATGGGGTCGGCTATGCATAGACCAGGTGGTCCACGGGCTGCCGGAGACGAACTCAAGGACTGCGACACGCATGCGAATACTGCTGATACACGCGAGCAAGTTCAGCTACCACGTCACCGAGAAGACCTCGGCGGTCTCCTCTCTCGCGGAACTGAGCGAAGACCAGCTCAAGGGATCGACGGGCGACGCGCTGGTGGCGTTCCTCGCTTCCGAGAAGACCGACGAGAAGGGCATCGACTCGGTCGCGCAACAGGCGGCCTCAGCCATCACCGACCAGGCGAAGCAGGTCAAGACTGCCGACGTCGTGCTCTACCCCTACGCTCATCTCTCCAGCAACCTCTCGTCCCCGCGTGTTGCGACGAAGGTGCTGGCCGCGATCGGCAAGAGGATGCGCGAGGACTCGGGGCTCACCATCCACGAGGCGCCGTTCGGCTTCTACAAGGGCTTCGAGATCGAGTGCAAGGGCCACCCTCTGTCAGAACTCGCCAAGACGATCGTGCCGGGGGGCGAGACCGGTGACGACGCCCGCGCGGCCGGCGAGGAGGACACCTCCGCGGCGCTCCAGGCCGAGAAGACCATGAAGTCCGACTGGCGCGTGTTCTACCCGGACGACCGGGACGTGCCGGCGCACGAGTGCAGCTTCGACAGTCACGGTTGTTTCAAGCAGATGTACGACTACGAGATCTCGGGCACCCGCGTCTCGAGCGAGCCCCCGGCCCACATCGAGCTCATGAGGAGGCTCGAGCTCGTAGACTACGAGCCTGCATCCGATCCGGGCAACCTCCGATGGTACCCCAACGGGGCGCTCGTCAAACTGCTGGCCGAGGAGCACGTGTCCTCGCTTCTGAACGCCGCCGGGGCCATGCAGGTCGAGACTCCGATAATGTACGACTACCAGCACCCGAATCTGATGAGCTACCTCAATCGCTTCCCCGCCCGTCAGTACGTGCTTCTTTCCGACACGAAGGAGTACTTCCTCCGATTCGCCGCGTGCTTCGGGCAGTACCTGATGCAACACGACATGCAGATCTCACACCGGATGCTCCCCGTGCGACTGTTCGAGATCAGCCACTACTCCTTCCGCCGCGAGCAGTCCGGCGAACTGGCGGGGCTTCGTCGTCTGCGCACGTTCACCATGCCCGACCTGCACACGCTGACCAAGGACACCGCCTCGGCCCGGGAGGAGTTCCTGCAGCAGATGGACGTCTCGATGCAGTGCATGAGCGACTTCGGCCTCGATTACGAGGTCGCGGTCCGCTTCGTCCGCGGTTTCCTGGACGAGGACCCGGAGTTCGCGCGCGAGATCGCGCGCCGGGCGGGCCGTCCGGTTCTGGTAGAGATCTGGGATGAGCGCTTCTTTTACTTCGTCGCCAAACTCGAGTTCAATTTCCTGGACGCCCAAGAGAAATCGTCGTGTCTCTCGACCGTCCAGATCGACGTGGAGAACACGGAACGCTTTGAGATCGACTACGTCGCCGAAGACGGGACCAAGAAGCGCCCGATCCTGATGCACACCTCTGTCTCCGGGTCTATAGAGAGAGTCATCTGTTCGATACTCGAGCAGCAGGCGATTCGCATCCGGAACAAGGAAGTGCCCAACTTCCCGCTGTGGCTGGCGCCAATCCAGGTTCGTATCATCCCGGTGTCCGACAAGCACCACGCGTTCTGCGAATCGCTCCTCGCGAAGATCCCGTTCCGCGTCGACTTCGACGACAGGGACATGAGTGTCGGGAAGAAGATTCGCGAGTCCGGACGACACTGGATCCCCTACACGATCGTCATCGGAGACCGCGAGGTCGGTGGCGACGAGCTGGCGGTGCGCATCCACGGGGGCGAGCAGCGGCAGTTCTCAATCGACCAGCTCAACGAGACCATCAGGCAGGAACTCGCGGGCAGGCCCTACCGGCCGCTCAACGTGCCCGCCCGTCTGTCAGAGCGCCCTATCTTCGTCGGCTGAGCGGCGGCCGACACTCTGGATCAGAACCTAGGACCCATCAGTAGCGAGAACCCTCGGGGGTGAGAGAATGGAACATCCGGGTCTCGGAACTCCTCGTACGCATGACTTCGGCAACGGCGTTCACGCGATTCTCGACATGGAGACCATCGTCGACGTGCACGCGGCGAACGTGGGCATCATCACAACCGCGAGAGCGCAGGTCTTCATCAATTCGGGGCAGACGGAGGCTCAGGCCCAGTTTGTCTGGGACTACACGCAGTCCAAGGCGCCGAGGAGAGAGATGACCTACGTTGTTCTGACGCATCACCACCTGGACCACTGCTTCGCCTCGAGTTTCTTCGATGACAGGCACGCGCTCATCTACGGGCACAGGTCGTTCGGGTCCTGCATGGCCGAGATGCGGAAGCACCTCGGGGCGACCGACTACCGCGAGATGGTAGAGGCGTTCCTCAAGATAGACGACGAGACGTGCCGGAGGCACATTGGCTCCGTCCACCCGATATCGCCCCACCGGCACGTCGGCGAGGAGACCTCGATCGCCATCAACGGCGAAGAGGTGACCATCATGCACCTGCCGGGCCACACTGAATGTGAGCTTGTCGCCTACCATCCCAGGACTCGAATCCTCTTCGCCGGCGATGCCATCAACGAACGAGCCGGCCCCGTCACGATGTTCGGCGACGCGCGCGACTGGCAGAAATGGGTCCTGGGTCTGGAGAGGCTCAAGAAACTCGAAATCGAGGCCATCGTCCCCGGCCACGGGGAAATATGCGGCCCGGACATCATCGACGACCACATAGCCAGGTTGGAGACTAAGATCGCCGAGGCGGTCTGACGACCACCCCGGCGACTTCGGCGCGCATCTCGTGCTGTCCCCAACTTACTGCCGGCCGGCCCCTTGCGGCGGTCACGCGCTCACGCAGGGTAGTATGATGACTTCGTCGAGGAGACCGGCCAGCGTTTCTCGCTGACCCGGGGCTTCCGAACTCCCGCATCCACAGCCTGCTCGCGGTTCGTCCGGCCCGGGCTCTGTTCGCTCACAGGTAGCGGTCCCGGGGGCGCGGGCTGATCCCACCGCGCTCCCCGGTCCCGCCTTTGAGTCGTCGTCGACCTCGGCCGCCTTGGCGCGCCCCGCTGTCCGGACCAGAGAGAGAGTGTCCTTTGCGGGAACGCGGAATGTGCTGCGGCTTCTTGCTCGGCTGCCGACGGCACAGACTCTCCCGGCGAGAAGAGTCCTGCGGCGACTCACCTTAAGAGCGTCATTTTCCTCTCAAAGACCTCACTGCCGACGGTCATCCGGGCGAAGTAGGTGCCCGACGACACGTCCGCGCCCGACGAGTCCCGACCGTCCCACCGGACGGACGAGACGCCGGGATCTACTTCAGAATCCATGAGTACCGCCACGCGACGACCGGAGACGCTGTACACCGCGAGCGTCACGTGCTCGCGGGAGCTGAGGCTGAAGGCCACGCTCGTCGCGGGATTGAATGGGTTCGGATAGTTCTGGTGCAACGTGGTCAAGCGCGCGGGCTCGGACCCGTCGGCGACGCCTGTTCCGCCGCTCTCGATGTCCACCGACGACCCGTGGGGAATGCAGTTTTTTCCCGTAACGGTGACGGTGACATTCGACGCGTTGCCGGGGCAGAACGCGACGACCGCCTCTCCTCCCGCGCCCGTCCCTGTAACCTCGTAGACTGATCCGTCGGCGCTGGCCACGCACACGGTCGCGCCCTCGACCGGCGAACCGGCCGCCGCTACTTCCACGGTCATCGTGACGACGCCACCGGACATCTCAACGGCCTCCGGATGCACCACCGTCAGCGCGGCGGGGGTGTCCGTCCAGACGGGCATCTCGGGGTCGCCGAGCAGGTTCAGCTCGTACATCGCGTAGCGCATGTACTCGTCAGTGGCGGCGACTCCGACGAACTGGTGTTTGGCGTCGGCATGGACCACGCCGGCGTGAACCAGATCTCTAGTGAACAGTGACGCGAAGAACTCCCGGCTGTAGAGGTCCGACACGCACTGTCCCGGGTAGCCGGGGCATCCCCACCCGTATCGAGAGTTGCCCACGTACGCCACGCCTCCGCCGTTCGGGTTGACCAACCAGTGCTCGCCGAATGTGTCATGGTCGACGGCGGCCGACCAGCATCCCACCGAGTACCAGAGACCACCGCGCTGCCCGTTGTTCAGGTTGTCGAGGTGCAGGATGGTCAGATTACCGGTCCCGACGCTCGCCTTCGTGACGTTCGCGTGCCCCTCGTGCATCACAAGTCCGTAGCCTTCATTGAGAGCGTTGAGCGCGGTCGACTCGTGCAGGTTGCCGTCACGCTGATACAGCTTCGTGATGGGCGAGAACCGCGGGGGGACGGATTCATCGTCGATGATGTCGAGAGCGACGCCCCCGTCCGTGTAAGGATCGGGCGAGTCCCACATGATCTCACCCAGGAAGAGCATCTTGAGCTGAAAGTCGTCCCAGACCTGGAACGGAGCGCCCTCGTAGGCGAGCACCTTCTCCACGAACGTCGCGGCCTCCGCCGGGTCGCTCACCGGAGCGCGTCCCACGAAGACGTCCGAGTACATGTCGATGCCGTCTTCCCCTATCTCGCCCCACCTGTCGTCACCGTCGTCGTTCCACGTTCCGTCCAGGTCGGCGTAATAGAGGTCGGATGGAATGCCCTGATCGTAGAAGAAATCGTACGCGTGGCGGACGGGGACGATGTCCGTGTCTCCTCCGAGGAGAACCCACGAGATCCCATAGACGTCCCGGTAGAGCCTGATGCAGGACCTGATCTGCTCGGCCTCGTCGACCCCGTCGTAGAGTGGATTCGCCGCGATGTCCTCGAGCGTCACGATCTCGGCCTTGACGCCCTTCAGCGTCTTCCAGTCCGCCAGGGGCTGGAACTCGTCCGCGAAGTCGGAGGGAGTGATAACGAGGTAGTCGATGCTGCCGGCTCTCATCGCCGTCCTGAGACGGTCCGTGTAGCGGGACATCTCCTCGTCGTTCTCTACCATCTGCGCGACCGTCGAGGTGACGACGAGGCCGGGCGGGGCTCCGTTCAGGAGCCGCGCCCTCTCCTCGTCTGCCGACTCGGTCGCGACGGCAATCTCTATGTTGGTGTGAAGGATGAGTTCTCCCGTGGCGGGCACGTACTGAAGCGGCGTGACGCGGACCGTAGCGATCCGGTATCCGCCCACCGTGCCTTCCCCGGCCAGTCGAGCCACCTCGAGGGGGTAAGGGAGCTCTGGATCATATGTGCGTCGGCTCGGCTGGGGAAGTTCCACTTCCCCCCGTGAGGAAAACCTGACTGGCCGGGGTGCAGGCAGCAGATTGAAGCTGCCGGGGATACTGACCGTCCCGCTGAGGGAGGTCTTGATATCGCTGCAACTGGAACCGGGCGGAAGGAGGAGCCGGACGTAGAAGGCGGGAAGCATAGGCTCGGCGGGTTCGGTCGTGTGGACGGCGCCCTCGATCGATACAAGATCGTAGCCCTGGTGCTCCACGAATTCGAGCTGCGCAGAGTCCAGAACCAGGGTAGCCACCACCTCGGCGGTAGAGGCAGCGGCGGCGAGAGCAGGAATAGCGACGAGCAGCACCAGAGCTCCAATCAGAGATCGGCAGTGCGCCGTCCGGGAGTCCCCACCGTTGGCGAGAGCCTTCGTGCTTCCTATCAGCGTCCAGCTTCCTCGCATCTTCCGGTTCCCAGTTGAGATAGATAAGAATAGGCCTTCGACAACCCTGCTCAGGTCGAAGGCCTTCCCATCCCCAGCACACTTATTATGATATCACAGGGTGTGCAGGTTGTCAACAATTACTGGTAGCCGTGTCCCTCTTTTGCGCATCGGCCCATGGCACGGGGGCTCTTGCGTCAGCTCTTCCTGTTCATTACGTGAACATCATCTTGGAACGTGCCCTGGCACTGGTCGCCACGATACCTAGGTGAAGACGGGAAGACCTTGCCCCGCAGTCACCCGACGCAGTGGAGTCTGGCATGGACTCGCCCGCGTTCATTTGATAGAGAGTGGTGGAGTTACCAGCCACCGTACGGGGCGGCAGAGTGAGCAGCGTACGAGTGGCGGGCGGGGGACGCTGCAGTCTATGCATCCCGGGCTCAACGTGTCTACGGCCGGTGAGACAGTCCTCCGGCGGGCGCAAGCGAAGAACCAGTCACGACACCGCCGCACTTATGCGGCCGAAATCGTCGCGGGACTATCCTGCAAGTGGGACGTGATACGCGCACTTCGCATTTCGGCAGCATAAATGTAGTTAG
>JAUWLR010000001.1 GCA_030613615.1 Candidatus Eiseniibacteriota bacterium | reverse complement strand
ACCACCACTCCTTCCAGGGGGCTGGCGACTCGCTGTATTCTGATTTCAGGGGAGATTGCTCTGGGGAGCGGCTGCTACGGCAGCCCCTGCTTCCTTCTCAACGCCCACTCGCCCGCCATGAGCCCGACGAAGCCGAGGAGCAGCCAAGGTGAGTTCCACAGTTCGAACTCGCGCTTCGTCGTACGCTCTGTCCACGCCATCGGGACGTCCTCGGGGAAACCGTCGAGTGTCTCAGGTGTGTAGTAACCCCCTCCGGTCTCGTCGGCGATCCTGCGCAGGAGGGCGGACCTCCGTCTGGTCTCGGAGTCCTCCAGGCTGAAGCGCTCGACGATAAACTCGCCGGCCGCCGTGCCGACGTCCTCCCCGCCCAGGGAGGCGGTCGCCCGCAGCACGTACGGACCCGGAGGGAGGTGCGGGACGGAGCCACGGTAGTAGTCCCCCGCGGCCTCGAGATCGATCGTGGCGACGGGCGCGGCGGCCTCGCCGCTCGCGACAGACACCCGCACCAGGGCGTCGGTCGCCAGGCGATAGTCGCTTCCGTAGACCTGCGCCGAGAACCCGATGTCCTCACCCGCCTGGTAGACGTCCTTGTCGGGCGTCACCACGACGCGCTCCAGCTCTCCGCGCGCCGTCAGCCACCTGGCGGCGTTCGTCACGAACCTGTCGTAGACGTCTACGCCTGCGTCGCCAGCCATCTTCCAGCGCCAGATACCGTCGGCCAGTATCGCCATGACGTTTCCGGCCCCGACCCGTACACCCGCGACAATCGGAACAGTACCACCCTCGGCCCCGTGGCCTTCCACGAGAACACTGGCATCGGCGCGGGCCGACCACGCAGAGGACGTGAACGTGCGAACGGGAGGCAGCGCCTTCCACACGTCAACGTTCACGAACCGATCTGCTGCAACGCGCGTCGCGGGCGCCGATTCGCCCTCCTCCGTCAGACGGACACGCACGTCCCGGAAGCTCGAGGACAGGTCGGCGTCGAAGACGAACGGCAGGATGGCAGCGACGTCGTCCGGAGGACGTTCACGGGGAATGCCCGCAAACAGCAGCCCTCCGCCCCTGTCCCGCGCGAACGCTCGCAGCCATTCCGGCGACACCAGCGGGTCGGACCAGTCCGGCTCGAACAGAACGACGAGATCGTAGTCGAAGAGCTCCGCTCTCGACCCAGGCGGCGACCCGTCGACGGCGGATATGGGTGAGCCACTTTTTCTCACGACCGACTCGACATCGACGTTGCGGTCGGCCGCGAGCTCACGGCTGAGGAAGGCGAAGTCCCACGAGGGGCGTCCCGCCAGCAGCAGCACCCGGATCTTGCCTTTCATCGCAGTGGTGACCACCACGCGCGAGTTGTTCGCAGTCGACAGCTCGCCGGCGGCCGGCGGCACGGACACCGAGTAGCGGTGCACGCCCGGTGTCGACGGTGTCACCCGGAACGTCACGCGCACTTCCTCGCCCGTGCCCGAGAGGTCTATCTGCTTCGAATCGAGCGTCGATCCGCCTTCGGAGAGCTCGACGACGGTCTCCGCGCCCGCAAAGCCGGCGCTCGAGACGGTGACCTCGATAGGCACGCTCTCACCCGCGTACGAGATCCTATTGGTCACGGCGTCCTCGATGGCGATGTCCGTTCCCGCTTCCGGGCTGCCCACGCCGAGCACGAACACGGGAACACCCAGGGCGCGGGCGGCGTCGTACGGGCCGGCGCCGCGATTGTCGGCGCCGTCAGTTGCGATGACCACGGACCCCAGGTTTCTGCCAGAGAGCAGGTCGCCCAGCGCCTCGAAACCCTGAGCGATGTCCGTCACGCCGCCGTCGAAAACGGGCGACCGTGCGAGAATTCCTCGATCGACGTCCAGCTCGCGCGACCCGGAGGAGAAAGCGAGTGCGACGAGTTCGGCATCGCGCGCGATGCGGGGAAGCATCAACTCGTTCAGGAGGGACACGGCCTCGTCGCCGCGCCGGGCGCCTCCTGTCCCGTCGCGAACAGCCATGCTCCTGGACACATCCAGCAGCAGCCCGACGACGGGCCGGTCGGTGACCGTCCTCGAGAACGCAAGGACGGGCTCGAGCAGGGCCACGCAGAGGAGCACCAGACCTGCCGACCTCAGGGCTATCAGAAGGGGTCTGAGACGTCCGGCGGCGGGCGGTACTCTCCGATAGAACCAGACGACGGAAACGACGGCCACGGCGCCGAGCAGCAGGAAGACCCACGCGTGTGTCTGATTAAACAGGATTGTCACGGCAGCTCACCCGCGCACGGGGAACTCTCGTCCGCATCGGCCAGTCGGGTTTCCCACTTCCCGGCGTGCTTCTCGACGGTGAACCTGACCCCGCCACCTGGCTCCAGGACCGTCTCGATGGTCTCCCCCTCTTCCTGGACGTCGGCCCCGGGGGGCACGCGGGGAGTGAATCGGACGGTAAGAGGCGGCGCATCGCCGTCAGCGACGACCCTCGTGCAGGCCCGCTCGCTTTCGGCGTCCACGCGATGCAGCACGAAGAGAGATCCCTCGCCCACCCGGACGGGGGCGGCCAGCCAGCTACAGGATGGCGGGAGTGCGGGCCTGATATCAACCGTCCCCTCGAGGACGTTGGGGCGCACGCCGAGGTAGTCCTGATAGAAGTTCCTGAGGAACTCGGAGAGGCTCCACGCCTGCGACACGGCGCCCGCCACGTTCTCTCCGTACTCCGGGGGCACGCCGTTTCGAAGCTCGGGGAGAGTGCCCGCCGCGCCCTCGTCGAACACGAGATCCGTGAGAACCGACGTCTGCTCCCAGGCGGCGCCGACCTGCCCGTGCTTCACAAGAGCGGACACCACGGGTCCGGTCAGCCACACCCACACGTCGCCGTTGTGATAAGCCTCGTCGAAGTGATATCGCTCCAGGTCGAGGTGGCACGGGTGGAAGTTGGGGTCCTCCGTATGCAGCGACGTGACACCGTGTCTCAGCACGCAGGTCTCCCGGACCAGCTCGAGCATTGCCCTTTCGGTCTCGCGCGGGAGCAGGTCGTTCCACGGCACGGTCGCTGCGAGTACCTGGTTCGGTCGGATCTGCCGATCGGGCGCGCCGTCGGGGTCGAGGTGATCGAAGAGGCCGCCCGTATCCGGATCGGGGAACTCACGAGCGAACGCATCTCCGACGCGCCCGGCGACCTCACGCCACCTGGAAGCCGGCTCCTCCCTGCCCAGTGCATCCGCGATGGCCGCTCCGGAGAGAAGGGCCGTGTGCCACAGGACCTCTACCTCGACCGCCCGGTTGCCCCGGGGCGAGAACGGGTTCTCCTCCCCGCCGGCGTCCATCCAGGTCTCCGCCTGACCGTGCAGCAGGAATCCGTCGGCGTCCGTCCTGCGCGCGAGCGCGCCGTCGATCGCCCGCTCGATGACAGGAAAGAACCGCTCCGCGAACTCAAGGTCACCGGTGTATCTCAGGTACTCGTACGCCTCGCGGACGAACCACCATGTCCCGTCGGCCGTGTTGTAGTAGACATCGCCGGGCATCGCGAGATTGGGAATGCGCCCGAACAGCAGACTGCCCTCGTCCGTTTCCTGCAGCGCGGCGAACGATTCTAAGATTTCTCTGGCTGTGTCGAACTCACCGCGCACGAGACACGCCCCGGGAAGGGCGATGAACGTGTCTCGTCCCCAGTAGTTCGGGAACCAGTGCAGACCGGCGAAGATGCCCCGGCCGAGCTGATTCATGATGAGCGCGTCCACCGACGCCGCGGCCCACTGAAGTGCCAGCCGGTAGTCGTTGTCGTGCGCGGCGATGCCGACACGATCAAGGAGATCGGCCGTCCTCCTCATCTTATCGTCGTAGAGCGTGAACTCGTCCAGAAGACCCCTGAGCGCCAGCTCCGAGGCCTCGGCCAGAGTGTCCCCGACGGCCACGCAGAAGGTGACGCTCCCCGCGAAACCCGCGCCGCTCTCGAACGCGAACTCGAGCTTCCCCGGGGAGTAGGGAATCGCGGAAGCCATGGCCCTTCGCGCCGCGTCCTTGGTGTAGGTGGTCTTCCTGTAGGCCTCGCGAGGGACGAACTCCGCCGGGCGGTCGCACGCAACGGCGACCCACACGGGGTAGTCTTGCTCCTCGGTCCGCTTGGGATGATCCACCCGCTTCAGGGCGAGTACGCGCCGGTTCTCGTCCCAGCGGGTCTCGTACTCGGGCTGGCCCTCCTCCCAGATGCTCCTGATGTCGATCCTGGGCTCGAAGGCCGCGCGCCCGGAGTGGTTGGAGCTGTACGACACCAGGAGGATGTTCTCCCGGTCCGCCAGGAAGACGGTCTCTGTCGTCTGCTCGATGACGTACTCGCGCGTGACGCTCTGGGGCAGGACGCAGGCGCTCTTCAGGCCCCACGAGGAGAGCGGCACGTCGCCCAGCACGAGGTCCCAACCCTCCAGGTACTTGTGAAGCTCGACGATGAGGCCCTCGTAGCTCCTCGTGTTCGTCGTGCCCGTCTCACCGGCGAAGTACGCCTTCTCTTTGTTGGTGAGGATGTACTCGCGAGTCTCGCGGGCGCCGACGACTATCTGCAGTCCCCGGCGGTATCCCTTCAGCGGCAGCCTCTGCGAGCCTGATGTCTCTTTCGGGTCTCTGATCGCGGCGTCTCCTGTGCAACTGCAACTTCGCTGCCATGCCCACCGTCGCCCGTGAGGCGAGCCTTTCGGCTCGTTAGCCGCTCTAGGGCGTCAAGCACGTTGACGATGCTCGCCACGCCGCGGGCCACCGGTGCTCCCCCAGATGCACCGCTCGCCCGGCCATGCAGCCGCCGGGCGACCGATGAGAAGCCCTGCGAGTCTTCTGTCCGCTCTATTCCAGTGCCAGAGCCGGGAGTACTACCAGCTCACCGGTCTCCAGGCTGCAGTCGCCCAGAATCTCTTCCTGCGACCTCTGCCCCCCGCCGAAGATGAAGAGGATCTTCTTCGGCTCGGGCACAATGATGTCGTACACATTCGTATCGAGCGACAGGTCGTCACCGCCGCCGCCCCGCCACTCCTCCTCGACCTTCTTGACTTCGCGGAAGTCACCTAACCCCCCGGCGCCGTAGTCGTCCTGAAGCCCGACCGCCACCGTGAATCGCCAGTCGGCCGCCGCGCCGTCGAGGGCGTCGATCGGAACACTTATTCTGATGGTGCCCTTCTCCATGTCCGTCTCGACACTCGCGCCGATGTCAACACGCTCGGCGTACATGTCTATGACCTCCACGGTCTCTCCGGCCACGAAGATCTGATATTCGGACGGCTCGGCCAGACGCGCGTTCGCGTTGCGCCGAAGCTCTTCGTCGCCGCCCTCCTCCGTGTCGATGGCGACCGCGACCATGGTCAGCCGGTTGCCGACGTTCCACGGGTCGACGAGGTTGCGTATCGTGAGCTCGAAGATCAGCGAACCGTTCTCCTTCTCGATCGCGAACGACAGAAGGTCCGCCTGTCCACCCTCTCCAAACGCCTCGTTCAGAGGATACGTGTAGTCCCCGTCACCGGTGTCGTCTCCGACCGGGTCGTCCCATCTCGCCAGTTCCTCGGCCACCGCCGGAATCGCGACGGCAAGAAACGCAAGGAGCACAACAGCCCCGCGCAACAGCTTCACATCTGCCCCCTTGGATGCAGCAACGCCTGAGCGTTCCCTAAGTTTCGTCTCAGTTCTGTCCACCCGTGTGCGTCTGTCCACCCGTGTGCGCCTGTCCACCCGTGTGCGTCTGTCCGGCCCGGGCCGCGCTCTGCCTGATGCCGGATGGTTTCACCGCTCACAATCTAATCGCTCGCGAGCAGTTTGTCTATCTCCGCGACGGCGGAGTTGAGCGCCGCCTCAACTGACTTTGTGCCGTCCAGAGCGGCCTGCATCTCCGGATTCATCAGGTTCTCGATCTCGGGGTAGCCCATCACCTGCGGGCGCGGGATCGCTGTCTCCATCTGCTCGACGAAGACGGCGAGGTACGGATGCTCCTCGGACGTGATGGCGTCCGAGGCCTTGACGTTCACCGGGATCTGGCCGAGCCTCGACGCCCACATGCGCTGCGTCTCCTCGCTGGCCACGAACCGCAGAAACTCGGAGGCGAGCTCGGGCCGCTTCGTGCTTCTGAACACGACCAGATTGTTCCCGCCAACGTTGGTCGCCGTACCGACCGGTCCCGCGGGAATCAGACCGACCCCGAAATCGATGCCCGTGCGCTTGAGGCTCTCTACGGCCCAGGGCCCGTTCAGGATCATCGAGTATCGTCCGTTCTGGAAACCCAGGTCATGGATGATGCCGCCCGCGCGCCACGCGCCACCCTCGATGCCGTGTTTCTGGTACAGGTCCACCTTGAGCTGGAATGCGGCGATACCCTCGGGACTGTTCAGCACGCAGCGCGTGCCATCCTCGGAGAGAAAATCGGCGCCGTGCGTGTAGAAGAACGGGAGCGTCCACCAGAGCGAGTTGGAGAGGCCGATGCCGAAGACACCCTCGTCCCTGTTCGTCAGCTTCCTCCCGTACGATATCAGCTCGTCCCACGTCACCGGGGGACGCTCGGGGTCCAACCCGGCACTGCGGAAGTGCTCTCTATTATAGAAGAGGCAGAGACCGTTGGTCTGGTCCGGCAGCCCCCACAGCGTGTCGTCGTAGTAGCAGCTCGAGAGCGCCACGGGGAGGATCTCGTCGCGGAACTCAGAAGGGATGTACGGACCGAGGTCGAGAAGCGCGTTCTTGCCCGCGAGCTTCGCCAGGAACGAGACGTCCACCCTTGCGATGTCGGGCTCGGTGCGCGTTGTGAGAGCCGTCTGGATCTTGGGCTCGGCGCCGGCGAAGGGGAGCCTGACCACGTCGATCGTGATGTCCGGATGCGCCGCTCTGAAGCTCTCGACGATCTCCTTGAAGACCGGATACTCTTCGTCATTGTAAGTCTGCCAGATCGTAAGTGTCGCGGCGGCGTCCTGCCCTCCTCCGCAGCCGGCCAAGAGCGCAAACGCGCACGCTACCAGAAGCGCCCCTCCTATAGACAGCGTTCTTCTCATGTCTGTTCCCTTTCGCTTCGAGCTCCCGCTCGTCCGGCCGCGCTCCGCTGCCTAACCCTTGAGCGCCCCCATCGTCATCCCCTCAATGAAGTACCTCTGAGCAAAGAAGAAGAGAGCGGCGATCGGCAGCACAGAGATACACGAACCTGCCATCTTCAATGTGTACAACTCCTCGTGCGCGCTCTTGAACATCGCGAGCCCCACCGGAACGGTGTAGAGGCGCTCGACGTTCGTCACTATGAGCTGCCAGAGGAAGTTGTTCCAGTGGAACTGGAACGTCAGCAGGAAGAGCGTCGCGATGATCGGGATGGACAGCGGCACCATGATGGTCCTGAAGACCTGCCACTCCCCCGCACCGTCGATCTTGGCCGCCTCCAGAAGCTCCGAGGGGATGGTCATCATGTACTGTCTCATCAGGAAGAGGCCGAAGACGTTCGCGAGGTGCGGGATGATCATCGCCTTGTAGCTGTTCATCCACCCGAGCCAGTTGATAATCGCGAACTGCGGCACCACGTACATCATCCCGGGGATCATGAGCGACGCGAGCAGAAACCCGAACACCTTGTCACGCCCGATGAACTCCTTCTTCGCGAAGACGTAGCCCGCCATCGTGGCAAAGAACGTCGCGAAAAGCGCGGCCGAGGTCGCCACGACGACGCTGTTCACGAAGTAGCGCGCGAACCCGTAGTCGGTGAGGACGCGCCTGAAGTTCTCGAGCGTCGGACTGGAGGGAAGAATCTCCTGGCTGAAGGCCTGACCCGGTTCCTTGAACGCCGTCACGACCATCCAGAAGAACGGGAACAGCACTACGATCGCCGCGACCGTCAGGCCGGTGTAGAGAAGCGTCCTCCTGAGAACCGCCGCGCGCGTGCGTGCCACCTCTACACCTCCGCCCTGAGGAAGCGCCTGTTGACGAGCGAAATGATGAGCGTGAGCGCCAGAAGCACGTACGACATCGCAGCGGCGTATCCGAGCTTGAACTGCGTGTAGAACGTGTCGAAAACGTAGTACCCCGTCACCCACGTCGCCCCGAGCGCGCGGCCGCCGACGTCGATGTTCGGCCCGCCGCCCGTCATTGCGTAGACCTCGGCGAACGCGTTCAGGGCGCCGATGGTCCCTATGATGACCATGAAGAGTGTGATGGGCTTCACCAGCGGGAGCGTTATCGAGGTGAAGCGCTTCCACGGCGTGGCCCCGTCGATCTCGGCGGCCTCGTACAGCGACTGCGGGATGTTCTGGATCGCCGAGAGGTACAGGATCATTCCGAACCCCGCGCCCTTGAGCACGTTCGCGAACACGACCGACGGCATCGCGGAGGCGGGCATCCCCAGAAACCCGCGCTCCGAGAACGTCGTGATGCCTATTGCTTCGAAGATGCGCGTGAGAATCCCCACGTGCGGGCTGTATATCAGCGTCCAGACGATGCCCACGACCAGCATGTCCAGCACGTAGGGCATGAAGAACGCGCTCCGGTAGGCCGCGACCAACCTGAGCCTGTTGTTGAGAAGGAGCGCGAGCACGAGCGACGCCACTATCCCTGCTGGGATGATGAGTGCCGCATAGTAGAGAGTCATGAGCACCGACCACCAGAACTTGGTGTCGGCGAAGAGCTTCGCGAAGTTCCTGAAGGCGACGAACTCGAGCCCCCCGAATATGTCGAAGGAGTCAGCGGGCACCTGGTGCAGCGCCAGATAGAGCGAGTAGAAGACCGGGAAAGCCAGAAAGACGGCGAAGGTGATGAGGAACGGCGCGAGAAACGCGTAGGAGGTGGCCGAGTCGCCCGTTCGCCTGGAGAGACGCGGCCTGGGTCCCGGGTTCACACCGGGCCCGTCCGATCCAGGACGTTCGTGCCTGCGCGTCCGACCATCGTGGCGTGGCATCGGCGGTCACGGCCTCCTGTCACCGACCCCCGCGAGAGATCAGGGGGCCGCTTCCAACCGATGGATCTCACTCAACGGTCAGGACTGATCCGACCAAAGATCTCACTCAACGGTCAGGGCTGATCCGACCAAAGATCTCACTCAACGGTCAGGATTGAATTGACGCCGCCGTAGCCGTCGTCGACGCTCTCCGGGTTGCCCGGATCTTCCATCCATGTGCCGTCGACGACGAACTTGTAGAAATACTCTCCCGGGTCGAGCTCAATGGTCACCCGCCACAGGCTATCGTCACCCTTCGTTAGCGGGTGTGCGTCCGGATCCCAGTCGTTGAACGTTCCCGCGAGATAGACCGCGCCGGCATCCGGGAAATCGACCTCGAACTCCACGCCTTCCGCGGTCACGGTCGGCTCGGCTGCAGTGGGCGCGTCGCCCGGGCGCTTCAGCAGTCCCTCTCTGATGCTCTCACCAATGACCGTGCCCGTGATGTGCTCGAAATCGTACGAGACCGTCGGGGGAACCACGACGAGCGAGTTCTCGATCCCGCCTTCCATCGCCTTGTCGGGGTTGTTGGGGTCCTGCTCCCACCCCACGCCACCGTCGATCACGAACTTGTACTGATAGCGACCGGGTGGAAGGGGAACAACGAGGGTCCACGTGCCGTCGCCGTTGGTGTCGCTCATCGGATTGATGCTCGGGTCGTATCGTCCGCCGCCCTGCGTGCCGCCCCAGTTGTTGAAGTTGCCCGCCAACGTCACCAGGCGCGCCGACGGCGCGTGGTAGCGGAACATGATCCCGCCTTCCACTTCCGACGGTGGTGGCAGCCGGTCCTGTATCCAGTCCAGTGTGCCCGCGCACGAGCTGAGCGTCAGTGCTACCGCCAGCGTCACGACCAGAAGCGTCCCGCGGCGGCTCCGTCTGTTGGTGGTTTCTCTCACGATCCTCCGAACCTCCATCGCTAGAACGTTATGACCGCCATGACACCGATCGTCTTAGCGTCCGCCAGCGCCTTCTCGGCATCCAGGCCGTCGTGGTCGCTGCGGTTCCACAGGTACTCGGAGACCCACCGCCCGCGACCGTCCCCTCTGCCCTCGACCGGCGTGTCCACGTAGTTGGTCGGGCTGACACCGTAGCCCACTCTGACCTCGATGTTCTCCCGCGGGCTGTAGACCAGGGCGACGTACGGAGCCAGGAAAGCCTCGTCCTCGTAGTGGAGCGAGTCGGGAGTCGACTGTGCGAAGCGTGGGATGTTCTTATACGAGGCGCTCCTGACGTCGAGCAGCACGCTCCAGTCCTGCCAGAGCCCGACGTCCGCGGTCACTATGGCTTCAAATCTGCTCGGATCCTCGAGGTAGTCGACGTCGTAGTAGCCCGAGATCCGCTCGGTGGCGAAACCGACGCGAATTCTCTCGGCTACGTCTGCTCCGCCGGTCACCGAAAGCCTCGAGATGCGTTCCTTCCAGGTGTCGAATGAACCGAAGTGGCCTTCGATCTCCTCGTGGTAGCGCCACTCGAAGTCGGCGCGGTCGTACTCGAATCCCACGTCGAAGATGCCGAACCCGAAGTCGGCGTCGAACTTGAGTTCGAGTTCGTCCCGCTCCGGCGCCTGACCGAAGACGTTCACCGAGAGCGGCGAACCGGTGCCCTTGACCTCGGTGAACACGCCTTCCCATATGGCCAGCCAGGAAGGGAAGCCGTAGGCCACGTACTGCTCACCCGAGCTCATGGAGTCGATCGCGGTCTTCGTGACCTGGAATCTCAGGTCCAGGTACGGGAGCGGTGAGCTTTCCAGGACGCCCGTCGCGACCCAGCCATCCATGCTGCCGACGGGGACATTGATCGCGCCGTTTGAGTAGTCCTCGCCCTCGATCCTCTCCTTGTTGCCCACGTCGAAGAGGCTGTCGTAGCTGTAGAGTGAGTACTCGGCCTTTGCGTAGAGCAGGTCACTCACGACGGGCATGTCGGCGTCGAAGCCGATCCAGGTCTCGGTGTTGGAGAGCTCGAACCAGCTGCTCTGAGACTCGGGATTGTCAGCGAGGTACTGGTCGATGTGGGGGCTCGTGTTCGTGCCCTCGAAGCCTATCCACCAGCTGTCTCTCCAGCTCGTGTACGTCGCTCCGAGCGTCACTGGACCGACGGGCCGTTTGAGACGCGCGGCCAGGAGATCGGTCTCCGTGTTGTCGTATACGCTCGGGTCGTTCATAATGTAGTAGTCGTAGATGTTTGCGTATGCGGCGTTCAGCGTGAAGTCCCAGAACTCCGTGTCGACCATGATGCCCTGCGCACCCCTGCCGAACGGGATGTGCTCCTCGGGGATAGTGTTGTCGAGGTCGATGTGCCCCACGGTTTCGAGGGGGTTATCGTACTGCAGCCGTTCCTCGTTGTAGAACCCCGTCACGGAAAACGGGCCGCCCTCCAGCGTGAGGTGGCCGCTGTAGATGTCGGCCGATATCTCCTTGATATCGCCGGCGCCCGTCGAAAGGCGCACCGTGGCGTTTCCGGAAGCAACGGACGTCACGGTCGGATTGACGGCGATGTAGAACTCGTGCGCCGGCCTGGTGAGCCGCCACCGGGAATCGCTCGGCATGTCCGCCTGCCAGTCGAACGTCGCCCGATACCAGCCGTTCAGCTGCACCCTGGAGTTCACGGACGTATTCGAGATGGGGTCCGCGTCCTCTCCTGACACCGGATCGCCGTCGTCGTTGATCGTGATCCCTGAGTTCCCGAAGTCGCCGACCACCCTCGGATTCTCGGGGTCGGCTATCCACTCGGAGCCGTTGACGACGAACTTGTACGCGTACTCGCCCGGCCCCAGGTCAACAACCACCCTCCAGACCCCGTCTTCATCCTGAGTGAGCGGTTCGGCGTTCATGTCCCAGCCGTTGAAGTCGCCGGCCAGGCTCACGCTGCCCGCGCTCGGGTGGTCGAAGGTGAACTCTATGCCACCGTCCACCCTGGACACACCGGCCCGCGCGGGCGCGGCTGCGAGAAGAGCAACGGCTACCAAGAGTGCCACACGTGCGATGCCTCTGTGCTTCATCGATTCTTCTCCGGATGGGGCGCCTATCACGCCTCCCTCAAGCGATTCTCGTGGACCGGGTCGACCGGCCCCAGCTTTCTTCCGTTAGTAGTAGATCCTCACGAACGCCTTGAACACCGGCTCCGTGATCGCGTTCGAGCCGTGCGTTGCGAAGTCGTCGTCGTTCACCAGGTCGTTGCTGTGGTCCGGGTTGCCAAACTCGACGAAGAACTCGGCGCTTTGCCACCCCAGGTACCTGAGCTGCGCGAAAGCGGTCTGCCTGGACTCGGTGGCCTCATCGATATTCATCACTCGCGCGTAGAACTTCCAGACGTCGCTCAGGTTGACGTTGGCCTCGAAGCCGTACGCGGTCACCTCGTAGTCAGAGTCGATGTCCTTGATGCGGAACTGCGTGCGAAGCTTGACCAGTCGGTTCTCACCGGTCAGCTCAAAGAAGAGGTTCGGCCAGATGCCGCTCTTGTTCCGGTAGACCTTGTACTCCGTCTTGCCAGTGAATCCGTTGAGAAACTCGATGTAGGCCTCGCTCCCCCACTCGGCGATGATGCCCGTCGACCGGGCGTAGCTGGTCGACACGGAACTCCGGGGCTCGGCGCGCTTGACCCAGCCCTTGAGGTTGACGGCCTTGGCGGGAATGCGGTAGTGCCCCTCGGCGTAGTACTGCGTGTAGTCGTTGAGGTTCTGCTGGTCGCCGTGCGCCAGACCCTGATTGTAGAAGTCCTTCCCGTACGCCTCCCAGGAACCCATGAAGCTCAAGGGCCCCACGCGGACATCCCTGACCTCCGTCTTGAAACCGTTGACGCCCGGGTCCTCAGCGGTCCACAGATGCCCCGACAGTGTCCGGCCGTACTCGGAGACCCACGTGACACGTCCTAAGCGCGTCAGCGCGGGCACGATATCGCCCAAGGCCATCTCGATGTCGAAGGCGATGGTCTCGTCGAAGAAGCTGCGATCGCCCCAGTAGGGCGAGTTGAGATCCTCGTAGTCCTTCCGCGCGTAGGTCGTCCCGACGTGCAACTGATCGGACAGCAGCGCCCTGTTGACCCTGAAGCCGCGATAGTCGGAGGTGCTGCTCGTGATCGTGTCGCCCTCCGCCGAACCCGGATAGTACCCCTGCTCGGCCGAGGAGAGCCTCGCCCAGTCCATGAACTTGTAGTCGCTCCTCTCGCTCACGAAGGCCGCGCCCGAGAATCCGTAGAGGTCCCAGAAGTCGAGCCTGATTCCCTGCGCCTTCGGGCCCCAGTCGTCGTGCTTCACCTGGTCCGAGTGCACGATCTGCAGCAGCGGCTCGTTCAGCCAGAACCTGTCCTGCCCCGCAAAGAGGTGCGTCTCGAACTTGCTCGCGCGGAACCGGACGTGTGCCTCCTGGAAGAAGAACTTCGTCTCTTTGACCACCTCATCCTCGCCCCGATCCACCCACGTGTCCGACTCCCCCGCGACCTTCAGGAAGCTGTCGATGTCCTGCCACGGGCTCGACTTGAGACGAAACTCAACCAGGAGCTCAGGATTGCCGAGCTCCCAGCTGGGGTCTCCTCCACCGCTGTTCCGAAGCTCGGCCATGAACGAGGAGTAGCCGTCCAGGGTCGTTATGCCTGAGGCGGGAGCGACCCACGACGCGAGCATCAGACTCGCGAGCAGGAGGACCGAGAGGTGGCGACCTCTTATTCTCTTGGTTCGAACCAACGGAAGCTCCTTCGGAATCTGTAACGCCGGTCAGTGCGCGGCGCCCCTCGCGGGGCCCCCTGCCGCAACCCTCCTACCACAGGAAGATCGCCGACAACCTGTAGAGACTCCCGATCCTCCGCTCCGACAGCAGGGCGACGTCTATCTGAATGTGCTTCGTCCTTATGCCCAGCCCCGCGGTGATCCTGTCGCGGTTCATGCCCGCTCTCAATGCGAAGGCATCGTAGAACCAGACCTCGCTCCCCAAATTGATGCTGTACTGGTTCTCGTAGTACTCGGGGGCCTCCCTCGGCGCGCGCCACTCGACCGTCATCAGCATGACGTCGCGGAACAGGTATGTCCCGCCGAGGCGCAGCTCGCTCATTATCGGGTCGAGGTCCTCCTCCGCGGTCGTGGAAAGCAGCTGCAGCTTGGGCTCTCCCAGATTCCTGACCGTGGCGCCGACGCTCCACTTCCCACGTCGATAGAGTGCGCCCAGGTCGGCGGCGTAGGCGTCGTCGCCGCCCGCGGCGAACGCCGGGTCGTTGTAGTACTCGTATCCAGGCGCCTCGACGGAGAAACGTTTGAGCGTAATGCCCGCGGCCAGGCCGTCGATCGGCGTTTCCGTACCGTAGCCCGCCAGGAGCGTGTCCTCGCTGTAGAGGTCCGCCGCCCCCGTTCTCATCCACCCCAGGCCGTACCCCATGCTTCCCGTTCCATACGACGTCAGAACCGCGTCCTCCGACAGACCGTCGACGCTGTAGACGCTGGTCCGCATTCCGAAGACCTGAACTCCAGGCAGTCCTGCCAGCCCCGCCGGATTCCAGTGCAGCGCAGTGACGTCGTCCGCGACGGCCACGAAGGCGCCGCCCATACCCATCGCTCTCGCCCCAAGCTCCGTCTCGAGGAAGTTCGCCTGAACCGCCCCGGCAAGAAGAAGGAGTGCGACGACCGTGCTTGCCGTGGTTCTCAACATAGACAGGTCCTTGCTACTTGATGACAACGACGGGTCTGTTGACTCGCTCGAACGTCGGTTCGGTCTTGAACCTTGCCTCAACACGCATCACATATATGCCGTATGGCACGACGTTGCCGTCCACGTCCGTTCCATCCCAGGTCATGGTATGCTGGGATCGCCCCATGTAGTCGGTCGGTCCCTTGAACACGAGCCTGCGGGCCAGCCGGCCCTCGAGGTCGTAGAACTCGATGTTGACGTAGTCGGCCTCGCGGCCGAGGTAGAACGTGACAACGGTCTCGTCGTATAGCCCGTCACCGTTGGGCGAGAATGGATTCGGCTCGGTCAGCACGCCCGACAGCCCTCTCGCGGAACCCACGTCCAGCGCCTCCCAGTAGAAGATGCCGTAGGTGCCGAAGTCGAGTATTTCCCCGGTCACGGTGTTGCCGGGAGGATTGCCGGCGCCTCCCTTGAGAATCCACCGCTCCGTCTCCGGGATCCACCCGAACAGGCCGAAGTCCTCCTCGTCGAGCCCTCCTACCTCGTACTGCGGGTAGTGCAGTGTCAGACTCGGCTTCCCGACGAGCGACACGGCCGTCCCGTCCGCGTACTGCGCCGCCAGGTCTCTGGCGACGCTGACGAACTCCATGTCGTCACGGATATCGGAGACGTCCACCAGACTCTCAGATATGGGAGTGACGGTGAGCTCCATGGCGCCGCCTTCGCCCGGCAGGTCACCGCCGTCCACCGTCAGCACGGTTCCGTCCTGGAAGACGAGGAGACGTTCGTCGTTCTCATGCAGTGTGTCGGGTAGAGAGAGCGTCTGCGAGCCCGCCCATGGCTCGGGGATGCCGAATGTCAGGGGAGCGCTCTGTATCTCGTTCTCGGCCTCCGACGAGTCGGCAGCGTAGATCCAACCCTCGAGCACACGCGCGTCGCCCACCTTGTTCAGGCCGACGACGTTCGTGCCGGCCGTGACGTCGGCGCGCGGGATGTCGGCCGCCCAGATGTCGCCGATCAGGTTGACCATGTCCACCGAATCCCGGAAGGTCGGAAGTCCAACGGGCTGCCAGTGAAAGCGCGCGGTCTCGATGCCGGTAACGTCGGTGATGGTCGTCCACATGACGGCTGGAGCGCCGTCCAGCGCCACCCACGGGATGAACGCGAGTTCGGGGTCGCTCGTGAAGTCGTAGATGACTGGCGGTGCGGTGTCGACGGCGAAGCTAGCTTCGAGCACGCACGCCACCCGGTTGTTGTCGAACCTAGCCTCCGCCTCCGTGGTGGTGTAGTCGAGCATCTCCTCCTGGGTCCGCCCGGGCTCGTGTCCTTCACCGGGCGAGATCGCTACGTCAATGATGTTGGGGTCCCTGTCCCTCCCCCCTTCGCTGTCCAGACCGCCGCCGATCTGCCACTCGCTGGTGGTGCCGTTGACCCAGCGGATCCCTCCGAGATTCTGGTCGTTCGTCTCGCCATCGTGCGACGACAGGCAGACGATGATGTCCCAGGACAGGATGTCGTCGTTGTCCGTGTTGTCCGGGTCAAGCCCGAGCAGCGCGCGGTCGATGCTGACGTCGATGTAGTTCTCGATGTGGTCGTCACACATTGAGATGTCGCTGTCGTTCTTGTAGAGGTCCCAGCTCGCCGTGGAGTTTGAGCTGTTCGAGACGACGAACCACTTGCCCCAGCCCTCGGCAGAGATACCGTAGTCCCAGGCGTCGACTGTCGCGATATCGACGTACCTGTTCGGGAAACCGCTGGTCGCGCCCTCTCCTTCATACGCATCTATATAGATGTCGAGCTTCTGCAGGTTGAGGTCGGTCCGATTGGGGTTGTCGCACGTCTGTTGGCTCGGCTGGGGCGCACCCCAGTCCGCGGCCGACGGGTCCTGATGATAGACCAGGTCGCGAATGTGCGTGCGGAAGACGATGCGGTCGCCGTCCGCGAATATCTCCACCCCGGTAATGTCGAAAGACCCCGGAAGGAACACGAGATTCGTCGGGTACCTGTAGTAGAGTCCCTCGATCTGTTCGCCGGGATGATCAGTTCCCCCGTTCGGCCCGTGGTCGTCGAACTCCGGGTCGTCGAACTGGCGGATCGCGGTCGCGGGGTTGTTCGCGTTGATGTCGATGTCCAGCGTGGCGGCAGCGATGTTCTCCCCGTCGCGAGCGGTGACCGTGACCGTGTGATCGCCGTCGGATGCGGAGGAGGAAAGCACCTCTGAGGTCGTGTACACGCCATCGCCCTCGGCTGCATCCGGATCGACCCCGTCGTCCGTCATCCGGACGAACCTGTCACCACCAATGTCCGAGAGGTTGAGGAACACGTCGCCGACGCCCCCGCCCGTGTCCGTGACCTGGACCGTGTATGTGACGAGGTCCCCGGGCTGCGCCGGCGAGGGATCTGCTTCACCTTCGGAGAGGGCAGGCGCCAGACCTTCTGCCCTGAGAACGTAGGTCTGGTAGTTCGAGAGCGTGACTGCGTCAGTCGCGGTCTCCCACCAGTCCCCGACGTCCGGCAACATGTCGTGCGTAGCATCGTGCGGCGTCGAGTCCAGTGCAGTGTACTTGACGGCGTCCGGGTCTCCAGGGACCTCCTGCATCGTGTAGCCCTGGACGCGCACGGTGTCTCCCACCGACACACCGATCGTTGAGAACGGAATGCGAAAGTAGACGTCCCACTGGTCCCGGTCCATCTGCCCGTCCTGGGCCTCGACGCCGATCACCCATGCGTCTTCGTTCACCCAACTGTCTGTGTCCCAATCGAGAAACTGCCAGGCTCCCGCGCCGACGTTCCACCGGCGGAAATCGGCGTAGCTCTGGTCGTAGAACTTGTAGGTGAAGGCGTAGTCCGGGAGGAGCGCGTGTCCGTAGGTGATCGGGAAGCGGAACGGCTCCGCCGGCGCTCCCGCCGCATCTCCATTGGCCTCTATGCAGATGCCCAGGTGCGCGCCGTTCCACTCGGAGTCGAAGATCAGGCCGACGATCAGCTCGTCGGCGCTGTTCGTGATCCTGAGCACAGTGAGGTCCATGCCCGGGTCGCTGTTGTGGTCGGGGTCCGTTTCAGGCGCGACCTCGTCCATGGCCCTGACGGTCGCGTCGATGGGCACGTAGATGGTCTCGACCTCGACGCCCGTGGCGGCGCCCGAGATCTCAACGGTGCCGTAGGTGCTTCCGGCTTCGATCTCGCCCGTTGCCCAGCCGGTCCCGTCCGTGACTATCGGCGAGTCGATCGAGGCAAGAAGCAAGGGCGGTGATGCCACAAGTGCTATGGACAGGTCCCCAAGCGCGACGTTGTTGCCCCAGGCGTCGACGACCTGCGCGCTGAGCGTCGACAGGTCTCCGGCTCTCAGCGCCCTGGGATCGGGCTCGATCTCCACGAAGGCCGCCACGTCGGGCTCCAGCACGATGGTCAGCTCGTCCACCTCGAGGTTCGGGTACGCCGAGCCCGGATCGATGGCGGCGCTCACGTAGGCCGTGCCCGTGACCGTCCCGGAGAAGTCGACCGCGAACTTGCCGTCCGCATCGGTCTCGGGCGAGGGCACACTGAATCCTCCTCCCGCGCCCCATGCGGTCATGTTCGCGATAATACCCGGCACCTTCGCCGCGTTGCTGCTTGCGTCAACGAGCTGTCCCGATATGGTCGCGACGCCCACGCCGGCCGCGATGGTTGACACGTCCGTGGACAACGCCAGCCTGACGGGAGCGGGCGGGGCGATGCCGACCTCGAGCACACCCTGGAGCGTGTCACGCAGCGCAGCGTTCGTCGCAAAGACCCTCACGACCTCGATCGCATCGTCTGCCGTCAGGAACGGCGCCCTGCCGTCGTCGAACATGTCCGACGTCAACGTGGCATCCGGGAGGGGCACCTCGCTCGTGTCCGCCAAGACCACCGTGCCCGTCGGATCATAGGCCGGGTCCAGCTTCGTCGCGCTGAGCACTATCCCGCCCTGGGCGTCGTAGTCCCAGTAGGCCACTCGATCGCCATCGTCGCGCGGCTCCACCCACGCCCGCGCGTAGTAGTAGATTCCACTGTCCGGCAGGCTGACGGTCGTCCCGGCGCCGTAGATGCTGTTCCCCAGAGAATCGGAGAAGCCGTACTTCGTCGCAACAACGACAGGAAGAGTGAGGAGCCCCACGTTGGTCGTGTCGCCGTCTGTGATCGTGGCCATGGTGTCGGCCTCAACGTACCCCTTCCCCTCCGCCAGAACGAGCCAGGTCCCGTCGAGGACGGTACCAATCGAGAAGGCGCCCGTTCCACCCTCGACAACCACCTCACCCTCGCCGCCCATCTCGCCCGTCGTCGCGTCGTAGACGCCCACGGTGACATCAACGGCGGGGCCACCGTCCAGAACCACCTCACCCTCAACGCGCCCGGTGACCTTCTCGAGCAGGAAGTTGATACCGGCGGTCTCGCTAGTGTCGGCGACCGCGACGCCCTCAATCGTGACCGGCAGGTATGAGAAGGCGTTCGTCTTCACGTCGTAGATCCCGGGCGCAAGACGCTCGATCTCGTATTCGCCTCCACCGGCCGGCGTTCTGTCGCTCCAGATGGCCTCTCCGCCCTGATAGGCAGTGACGGTAACGACCGTCTCGTGGTCGGTTGTGTCGCCCAGCGCCACTGTCCCGGAGATGCTGCCCCCCGGCGGATAGTTGGTGTCGGGCACTCCGTCCTCGTCTGTGTCCACTGGTATCTCGATGAAGAGATCCAGATCGGTATAGGCTCCGTCTGGAGTGGAGGGGTCGGACTCCATCCCGGATGTCGTTGTGGGCAGAGCGTCGAATGCTCCCGTGTTGTCTACGCCCACAACAGCCGCGACGAACCGGAGGATCGTTCCCTCGGGAACCACACCCTCGCCGAGCCCGTAGAGCCCGTCCCAAGGAATGACGCCCTCGTAGTGCTTGATCCCCGGGTTCATCTGGGCGTACGCGCCCTCGATGGGAGACATGACCGACAGGTCGTCGCAGTGCCGGATCCCCTCGGTGCCCGGCTCGAGTTTCCAGACCCCGAATATCGCGTCGACTCCCATGGTGCTGAAGGTCACACGCCTCGGATAGAAAGCGGCGCTCGTGAAGTCGGTGGCACCGGTGATGCCCTCCTGAGCGTCCTCATCGATATAGAGCACGTAGCCGTTGTCGGCCGGACCATTGACGGTCCTGACTCCGAAGTACAGATTCGTCTCGTCCCAGGTGACCCAGAGATCTCTGAGGTCCCCTTGGTCCGGGTAGTGGCGGCAGTCATCGCGAGGGTCCCGCCCCACCCACTCATCGCTTTCCCAATCGCCCTCCAGGGTGGTCACGCGCCCGTCGATCGTAGGCCTGTTGTAGCTGTTCGACAGGGCGGATGCGGCCACCAGCAGAAGAAGAACGGCGACGGCAGCAGCGTATCTTCGCATGTCGATTTCCTTAGGAATGGTGTCCAGTGCGATATCTCCGGGACCCCGCTGGGGACGCCCCGGGTGAACGGGATGTCTCCGGAAGCCCGCTGAGGGCGCCCCGGGTGAACGCGTTGTACGGTTCGTTGCCTGGATACGGGAATGCACGGCCGGTTCTCCACACGGCCGTGACACATGCTAGAGGCTATCAGAGCATGAGGGACCGGTCAAGCGGGCGCGCTCTCGCTCACGGGGTTCGCGGCCCCGCTGCCGCGGTTCCCCACGGCTTCCAGGACTCGGCGAGCGATCTCGGGCAAGAGGTCGCCGGCCTTCCCGAGCAAGGTGGCATCGACTAGGGCGGATATGGGTGTGTATGCCGTGTTCACCTCGACCACGAAGGCGCCATTGTGCTTGGCAACCAGCGGGAGCGACGCCGCCGGATGGACAACGGCCGACGTGCCGATGACCAGCATTGCGTCGCAACGCGCCGCGATCTGGTGGGAGCGCTCGTACGCGTCCATCGGCAGCGGCTCGCCGTACCACACGACGTCCGGCCGAAGGAGTGACCCGCACGTAGGGCAGTGCGGCGGCACGTCGGGTAGCGGGCTCTCCAGCAGCTCGCAGACCGTCTGCTCGAGCGTGCAGCGCGCTCTCCAGATGTTGCCGTGAAGCTCGACCGGGGCCGAGCTACCGGCCCTGTCGTGGAGTCCATCGGTGTTCTGAGTAATGAGAGAGAAGTGGGGGTAGCCCTCTTCCAGCTCGGCGATGGCTCTGTGGGCCGGATTGGGCTCGGCGTCTGAGACGAGCTGACGCCTGTAGTCGTACCAACTCCAGACCAGCCCGGGGTCACTCTCGAACGCCCTCCACGTCGCGAGTTCCTCGGCCCGGTGCTGCTTCCACAACCCTTCCTCGCCCCTGAACGTCGGGACGCCGCTCTCCTGAGACACTCCCGCGCCGGTGAGAACGGCCAAGTCCTTCGCCATGCTCAGCCGCTCCACCAACCTTTTCGTAACGCCACTGGCGGGTTCCATTGCTTCCCCCCTTCCAGGGCAATCCGACTCTCAACTCGAGTCGGGCGCTTCCAGCTTCTCGGCGGTCTCGGTGGTTATCGCCGCCTCTCGGGCCGCTCCCCGAGCAGCGGCCGCTTCCGCTCTGCCTCTGTCCGTTCCTCTACCTCCTTGTCCGAGGCTCATTTTCCAGTAGACAGAACCGTAACTCGTGCAGTTCATGCAGCGAATGCAGTCCACGCTTCCTATCTCCTCCGGCACCTTGAGCCCCATCGGGCAGTCCTTCGAACAGTGCATGCAGGAGGCGCAGTTCTTGAAGTCGGAACCCAGGGCGTAGGCGATGGCGCAGTCGTCGAGATGGGTGTCCATCTGAAGCAGGCTGAACTTGTTCGTCAGACCCAGAAGAGCGCCCAGGGGACAAACGAATCGGCAGAACGGTCGCCTCATCATGCCCATCAAGAGCACTAGCACGGCCAGGATGAGGACCTTGAGCCCGAACACCCAGGTGAGAAAACTCATCCCCTCCGCGCCCTCGGAGCCCCGCGCCTGCCACAAGAGCCAGGGAAGACCACCCTCAAGCGTCCCGGCGGGGCAGATCTTGCAGAACCATGGCTCGTAGGTCCACCAGGCGATCAGCCCGCACACGACCACGAGCACGACGTACTTCATGTGCCTGAGCCAGTTCGGAGCGGAGAACTTCGGCAGCTTGAGCTTGTAGACGATCTCTTGGAACCAGCCGAACGGGCAGAGCCACCCGCACGGGAACCGCCCGACGAAGACACCGATCAAACCCAGAATGCCCAGCACATAGAACGGGAACTGCCTGATGATGACGAAGTGCTGAAGCGCGCCTATCGGGCACGAGCCCCATGCGAGGGGACAGGCATAGCAGTTGAGCACGGGGACGCAGACGCCCTTGAGCGCACCCTGATAGAAGGTCGCTCTCGGGATGGCAACGAAGTAGGAGTTGGTGAGGAGGAGCGCGATGAACTGGACGATCCGCCGTTTCAAGTAGGTCTCCCGTCCCCGGTCCCGAACCCCGCCTCGCGCGTCTGCCGCCGGCCGCGAGCCCGGACGACGTCAGCAACAGAATCAGCCTACGCCGATACAGGACAGACAGATCAAGGCGCCGTTCGACAGCGTCTCCCAGAAGTGCGCGGTCACGAGCCCAACGATGAGAAACGCCTCGAACACCACGAGCCCGATGACGAAGAATGTCGCGGTTCGCGCGGGGCCAGGCTTGACCAGGAAGTCGATCGCCTTGCTCAAGAAACGCACCTTCTCACAGCTCCCTTCAGAAGCTGCACAACGCGGGTTTCAAGTGCTCTTGAGTACATCTGGATTCTAGCGGCCCGACGGCGCCACCGTCAAGCGTCAACCCCTGAATTATCAACGCTTCAGGCTCGCGCGGCGGACGTGCATGCCGCTCCGTGTCCGCGTGCTCGGCGTCCCGTGCCCGCGCCGCCGGCTCATCGCAGGCGCGCTGCCCGCGTGCGACCAAACGGCTACATGATGCCCCTGATGCGGGCCCTCAGAACCGCGTGTGCGGCCGCCAGACGCGCCACCGGTACGCGGTAGGGTGAGCAACTCACGTAGTCCAGCCCCACGCGATGGCAGAAGTAGATGGACTCGGGGTCGCCTCCGTGCTCGCCGCAGATGCCCATGTGAAGATCGGGCTTGGCCAGCCTGCCGTTATCGACCGCCATCTGCACCAGAGCTCCGACACCGCGCTTGTCCAGAGACTGGAAGGGGTCCTTCCTGAGGATTCCCCTCTTCAGGTAGTCCTTGAGGAAGGAACTGGCGTCGTCACGACTGAAGCCGTACGTCATCTGCGTCAGATCGTTCGTTCCGAACGAGAAGAAGTCGGCGTGTTCGGCGATCTCGTCCGCCACGATGGCGGCGCGCGGTATCTCTATCATCGTGCCGATGTGGTACGGAACGGCGTCCGTGTCGTCACCGAGGACCTCGGCCGCCACTTTCTCGACGAGCTTCCGCAGGATCGACAGCTCCTTGGGCTCTCCCACGAGCGGTATCATCACCTCCGGTCGCGCGTCGATGCCACGCTCGGCAAGCGCCTTCGCCGCCTCGAATATGGCCCGAGCCTGCATCTCGTACACTTCCGGGTAGGTGATGCCCAGCCTGCAGCCCCGGTGTCCCAGCATCGGGTTCACCTCGCGAAGCGCCGCGGCCCTCTCCTTCATCTCATCGGCGTCCTTGCCCAGCTCCGCCGCGAGCCCCTCGATCTCCTTGTCGGTCGCTGGAATGAACTCGTGAAGCGGCGGGTCCAGCAACCTGATGGTCACCGGACGCCCCTCCATCACCTCGAGGATGCCCTCGAAATCCTCACGCTGAAACGGCAGGAGCTTCTCGAGAGCCTCCCGTCGCTCGTCCTCGTCGGCCGCCATGATCATCGCGCGGATGTACTTGATGCGTCCCTCTCCGAAGAACATGTGCTCAGTGCGGCAGAGCCCGATGCCCTCGGCGCCGAAGCTCCTCGCGCGCGCCGCATCCTCGGGTGTGTCGGCGTTCGTGCGGACGCCGAGCTGCCGGAACTCGTCGGCCCATTCCATCAGCGTCGCGAAGTTGCCGGAGAGCTCCGGGTCGACCGTCGGCATCTGGCCGAGGATGACCTCTCCTGTCGAGCCGTCGAGCGTCAGCCAGTCGCCCTCTTTAATCGTTGTTCCCTTGACGCTGAACGTCCGGGACGCGTAGTCGATCTTGATGTGCCCGGCGCCGGCGACGCAGCACTTGCCCATCCCGCGCGCGACGACCGCAGCGTGTGAGGTCATGCCGCCTCGGGCGGTCAGGAAGCCCTGCGACGCGTTCATCCCGTCAATGTCCTCCGGCGATGTCTCCTCGCGGACGAGGACCGTGCGGTGCTTCTCTTCGTCGCTGTCTTCTGACCATTCCACGGCGTCCTCGGCGGTGAAGACGACGCGGCCGACCGCGGCGCCGGGAGACGCCGGTAGTCCTTTCGTGAGCGCCTCGAACTCCGCGTTGGGATCGAGCTTCTGGTGGAGCTGCTGCTCGAGCTGGTCCGGGTCGACGCGGAGGATGGCCGTCTTGCGGTCGATGAGTCCCTCCGCCTCCATCTCCACGGCGATACGGATGGCCGCCTCGGCGGTGCGTTTCCCGGTCCTCGTCTGGAGCATCCAGAGCTTGCCGGCCTGAATGGTGAACTCGAGGTCCTGGGTGTCGGTGTAGTGCAGCTCGAGCATCTGCCGGATGGCGTCGAGCTCCGCGTAGATCTCGGGCATGGCTTCCTCGAGCGAGTCCCCTTCGTCCTCCTTCTTCTGTGCGAGATTGATGGGCTGGGGCGTCCTGACGCCCGATACGACGTCCTCGCCCTGCGCGTTGGACAACCACTCGCCGTAGAAGACCTTCTCGCCGGTCGCGGGGTCTCGCGTGAACGCGACCCCGGTGGCGCTGCCCTCTCCCATGTTGCCGAAGACCATCGCCTGCACGTTGACCGCCGTGCCCCAGTCGTGGGGGATGTCGTTGAGCTTCCGGTAGGCGATCGCGCGCGGGATGTTCCACGAGTCGAACACCGCGCGTATGGCGCCCCAGAGCTGCTCGTGCGGGTCGTCCGGGAAGTCCTTGCCCGACAGTTTCTTCACCTTCTCCTTGAACTTGCCCGCGAGGTCCTTGAGATCCTCGGCGGTGAGGTCGGTGTCGTGCCAGACGCCTTTCTCCTTCTTGCGCTCGTCGAGGAGGGCGTTGAACTCCCCTATCGGAAGGTCCATGACGACGTCGGAGTACATCTGAATGAGGCGACGGTAGCTGTCGTAGACGAATCGCTCTGTGCCCGTCTTCGCGACTATGCTGGCCGCCGTCGTGTCGTTCATGCCTATGTTGAGCACGGAGTCCATCATCCCCGGCATCGACACACGCGCTCCCGAGCGCACGGAGAGCAGCAACGGGCTGACGGAGCCGCCGAACTCCCTCCTCATCTCACTCCCCACCTTCGCGATGGCGGCATCGACTTCCTCGACCAGTCCGTCGGGGAACGTCGAGTCGTGCTCCATGTAATAGGTGCACACGCGCGTGGAGATGGTGAACCCCGCGGGCACCGGCACGCCGAGGTTGGTCATCTCGGCGAGATTGGCGCCCTTGCCGCCAAGGATGTCCTTCATCTCCCCGCGGCCGTCGGCCTTCCCGCCGCCGAAGTTGTATACGTATCTCTGTGGCATTACTCTGCTCCTTGCATCTGTCCGTGGCGCCGGCGCGCTGTCGCGTCCCGACCTGGAGAACGGGCGACTCCCGCGTGATGCTGATTCCCAAACCGGTGAGTTTATCATCAGCACGTCGCTGAGGCAATCACGACCCGCCGCACACTTGCCGTTGTCCGTCTATGTGGGAGATTCCCTGCGCGGAACCTGCGAAGGCCATTGAGGTTGTCGAGGCGCAATCCAACGTCGTCAGCCGTCTCGAGTCCTAGACGGGCAGCTCGTCAGCTTTGCTCTTAGCTGGAGACACTTGGTCGTCCTGGACGGGCTCGCCGGGCCCACTAGCAGCAGAAACGGGCTCGCGTGGAACCGCACCGCCCGGAGTGCGGCCGGCGGCCTCGTCCCTCACCATCCTCCGGTAGAGGGCCTCGCGACGGATCTGAGCGACGATTATCTCGCGGAGCGAGGAGATTTTCTCGGCCTCGTCGCCGACACGCAGCCCCACGAGGTTGGATACCTCTTCCTTGAGGTCACTCTTTATGGTTTTGAGGTTCTTTCTCCGCTGCTCCATCAGCACGTTCGCCACACCGAGGGCGACGATGTAGCTCCCCAGCAGATAGACCAACCCGTAGGGCGCGATGAACCCGAGCATCTGCCAGCCGAAGAAGACCGTGACTCCCCACAGCACGATCACTGCCGCCTTCGGGTTGAGCCCGAAGCGGATGAGGCGGTGATGAACGTGGGACTGGTCTGGTGTCATCACTCCCCCGTGCGACCGGCCCCGGCGGACGATGGTCGTCACCACATCGAACGCCGGCACTATCATACAGGCGCCGACGACGAGCACGGCGTTGCTGGCGAGGTCGCTCCGGCCGCCAATAACGGCGCCTCCCGCAAGGAAGAACCCCAGTCCCATACTACCCGCATCGCCCAGGTAGACGTTGCCCTCGCGGAAGTTGTGGAGGAGGAACCCGACGCCGCTGCCGAAAATGCCCGCTACCATCATGTACAGCAGCGGGTTGTTGTTCATGAGGCCCACGAGAAAGAGGGCCGAAGCGGCGATAACGGCTATCCCGCCCGCAAGTCCGTCCAGACCGTCGATGAGATTGAAGGCGTTCATGAAGCCGACGATCCAGAAGACGGTGATTGGATAGCTGAGCCACCCCAGCTCGAGGGCCGGGCCGAAGAAAAGGTGCATTCTCTCAAATGCGATGCCGCTCGCGACCATCGCGACGGCCACGGCCACCTGGACCATGAGCTTCACGCCGGGTTTGAGGTTGACGCGGTCGTCGATTATGCCGAGGACGACGATGACGGTCCCCCCGACCAGGAGCGCGGAGAACCTGAACGCCACGTTCGGAGCCACGTAGCTGTAGAACCTCAGTGCGAAGACCAGCGATGCGGCGGTCGTGAGGAATATGACGATGCCGCCGGTCGTGGGAACAGGGCGCGCGCGTGTGCGGCGCGAGCTTGGAAGGTCCACGAGACCCACCCGCAGCCCGAGCCTGGCGACCGGCTTCATGAGCAGCCACGACAGCGCCGCGGCTGAGCCCAGTATGATGAGTGACCAGCTGACCAGATCCACGCACTACCTCGTTCGGGTGATCGCGCCCGTGCCATCCGTTTCCGCAGTTCGAACCTTGAATATAGCACCAACCAGCGCAAAACCAAACACGCAACATGTCATGAAGCGGATGCTCCGGTCCACCAACGCCCCTACTCCGGAGCCACAGAGGCCCCCGCGTTGGCGAGCGCCGCGCGCGCGCGTTCCAGCTTCGCCCTCGCCCTGTTGCGTGAGTTCCGCGCGTAGCCGCCCCACCGCCGCGCAGATTCCGCGAACACGTCGTTACCGGTCATCTGATGGAGCACGCCCATCATCAGGACGTGGGTGCCGTGACGCCGGGAGCTGGCGGGGCGCATGCGATGACCGTTCAGACTGGTGCTGGTCCAGTAGCCCAGATCGAACCTGTCGAGGGCGAAGGCGAGCCCGCCCACGCACCGATTGAGGAGGATGCGCGCCCCCGGGTCATCATCGACGTTCAGGTAGTCGAACATCGCCCAGATACTCTTGATGTGGCTGCCCAGAACCATGCGGGGCGCTTCCGCAACCGGGAACTCATCGATGAACGCGAGCGACTCCACACCACCCTCGTCGCCGGCCTCGCCTATCTCGCGGAGGAATCCGCCGTCCTCAACGCTCGTGTAGAAGGCGCCCATGGCCCGTCTGGCCGCCTCAATGGCGCCCTCCTGACGCAGGAGTGAGACCGCCCGGACCAGGACGGCGATGCACTCCGCGTGCGCGGAGGCCGAGAACCACCCTTGTGGCAGCTCTCCTCGGAGCGCCCGAGGAACCTCGGGCATCGACCAGCCGCCGAAGCTACCCGGCAGGATCTCCATGCTGTCGACAAGCCAGCGGGCGAGACTGCTGAAGCGCTCTCTTCGTTGGGAGTTCCCGTTCTCGAGGTAGACCTCAAGGTTGCCGAGCGCGGCCCGGGCCGCGAGTAGAGGGGAGCACACCCTGCCGCCACCTCTGACACGGACGACCGGCACGCCCCTCTCGTTCCGCTCGGGCTCGCACACGGCCATGTGCGAGTAGTCGAGGTAGTATCCCCTCGGGGATGAGAGGTCGATGTGCCTGCCGAGCTTCTCCCCGGCCATCTCGTCCGTCCTCCGTAGGCGGTGCTCTACGCCGCGTTGGCAGCACTCCACGCTGCGGGAGCGGAACTCCGCTCAGCGCGAGCGGTGCTCCCTAGGCGCTGCCGCCCGTGAACTCGAGAACCGTGTCCGCCACGTGCGCCTTCTCTTCATCAGTGAGAAGCGAGAACACCGGGATGGAGATGGTCTCGAGCGCCGCCCTCTCCGCCTCCGGCAGATCCCCCTCGGTGTGGCCGAGCGTCTGGAAGCACTTCTGAAGGTGCAATGGCACGGGGTAGTAGAGCGCGCAGCCGATGCCGCTCTCTCTGAGGTGAGCCAGAAGCGCGTCACGATCGGGGACCCGGATGATGCACTGGTTGTAGATGTGCCGGCTCCACTCCTCGCGCCAGGGCGCGGTCACCGGCGTTCCCTCGAACCTCGAGCCGTAGTAGTCCGCGTTGGCCGACCTGCCATCGCTCCACGCGTCCAGGTGTCTGAGCTTCACACTGAGGACGGCGGCCTGCAGGGCGTCGAGCCTGCTGTTGGTCCCGATGGTCCAGTGGTGGTAGGCCTCGGTCTGCCCGTGCTCGCGCAGGCTCACCAGGAGGTCGGCCAGCTCGTCGCTGTCGGTCGTTATCATGCCGCCGTCGCCGTAGCCGCCGAGATTCTTGCTCGGGAAGAAACTGAAGCAGCCCGCCCGGCCCATCGACCCCGCCCGGCGACCCTTGTACTCCGATCCGATGGCCTGCGCCGCGTCCTCCACTACTGCGATGCCGCGTCTGTCCGCCACCTCCAGGATGGGATCCATGTCGGCGCACTGCCCGTAGAGATGAACGGGCATAATGACCTTCGTCTTCTCCGTGACCGCAGCCTCGATCTTATGGGGGTCGATGTTGTAGGTCTTAGGGTCGATGTCGACGAAGACGGGAACCGCCCCCACTCTCGTGACGGCGCCCGCCGTCGCGAAGAAGGTGTACGGGGTCGTGATCACCTCGTCGTCCCGCCCGACGCCGACGGCCATAAGAGCCAGCAGAATCGCGTCGGTCCCGGACGCTACGCCGATCGCGTGCTTCGTGCCGCAGTAGTCGGCGATCTCTTTTTCGAAGGCGGCGACCTTCGGGCCGAGCTTGAAGCCCTGGGACTCCACGACCTCCGCGATCGCCGCGTTGATCTCATCTTTGATGGTCTGGTACTGCCTCTTCAGGTCGAGCAGCGGTACGTTCATCGGTGTCTGCTTTCTGTTACTGGTGAATTCCGCGCCGGTCGCGCGAGATGCTCGAGCGTCGCGCCCGTCTCACGGCCGGCCTCCGTAGTCCTCTACAATATCCGCGATCCGTTCGGACGCGTGTCCGTCCCACAACTCCGGCAGACGCCCGGAGAGCTTGTACCCTTCATCGAGTATTCCAATGGCGGCCTTCGTGATGGCATCGGGGTTCGTGCCGACGAGCGTGTTCGTCCCCTCTGTGATGGTCACCGGGCGCTCGGTGTTCGGCCTGAGCGTCAGGCAGGGCACGCCCAGTACCGTCGTCTCCTCCTGAACGCCGCCCGAGTCAGTCATGACGAGCCTGGCCCGCCCCTCGAGTTCGATGAAGTCGAGGTAGCCGAGCGGCCCCGTCATCATCAGACCCGATATCGCCTCCGCGCGTTCCAGCAACCCGGCCTCGGTGAGCGTCCTCCTGCTGCGTGGATGCATCGGGTACACTACGGGTATGCGGCGGGCGATCCCGGCGAACGTGTCGAGTAAGCCTACGAACGCCTCGCGCGTGTCGACGTTGCGCGGTCGGTGCAGCGTCAGGACCGCGTACTCGCCGGCGACGACACCCAGCCGGTCCAGCACGTCCGACTGCGCGGCCTTCTCACGGAACCGAATCAAGGTGTCGACCATGACGTTTCCGACGAAGTGGATGGCCTCGGCCGGTCTCCCTTCCTTCTTGAGGTTCTCGTCACCGTCGCGGGAGGGCGTGAACAGAAGCGACGACAGCCTGTCCGTCACGAGCCGGTTAATCTCCTCCGGCATCTCCCAGTCGAAACTCCTCAGGCCCGCTTCGACGTGCGCCACCGGAATGCCGCGCTTGACCGCCGTCAGTGAGCAGGCGACCGTGGAGTTGACGTCCCCTACGACAACGACCATGTCCGTCGCGACCTCGTCCAGGAACGCGTCGAACCTGGTCATCACGCCCGCCGTCTGCACGGCATGCGAACCTGAGCCCACGCCGAGGTTCCGGTCGGGCTCATCCATCTCAAGGTCCCTGAAGAACGCGCCCGACATCTCATCGTCGTAGTGCTGCCCCGTGTGAACGACGAGCACCTCCATCCCGCTTCGTCCCGACAGCACCCTTCTCAAGGACGCTATCTTGACGAAATTCGGCCGCGCACCGGCTATCAGGACCACTCGCATCCGCAAACCCCTTAGGATATCGCTCTTCCCCGCGTAAACGCCTATTTCTAGCAGGTGTCCGCTACCTTGGCAACCGCATTCGCAGTCCCCCTGAGGGGTCTCCTATTGACCGCAGGCTCTCATTAGAGTATTATTAGAGTGTTAAGGCGAGCTTTATGCATGCGGTCTCAGTGAGGAGGAAGCCATGTTCTCACCGATGTTCTCCATCTTACTGATCCCATTCCTGGCCGCGATGTTCCTGGCCATCAACATGGGCGCAAGCGGAACCGCTCCTTCGTTCTCCGCCGCCTACGGGGCCGGGCTTATCCGTCGCGAACGGATCGCCGGCGTGTTCGGCATCTTCGTCCTCGCCGGCGCTCTCATCGCGGGCAAGAAGGTTGCCATGACGATCAGCCGGGGCATCCTCCCCGAGGATGTCATGGGACTGACACTGACAACCATCGTCCTCGTGTCGGTGGCGCTGTCCCTGCTGATGGCCAATCTGTTGAGGGTCCCGCAGTCGACGAGCCAGGCGACCATCGCCGCCCTCGTGGGACCGGCAGTCTACTACGACGTCCTGAAGGCTCACAGGCTTCTGTTCGAGGTCATTCCCACGTGGCTTCTGCTACCGGTCGTGTCGTTCTTCCTGACGCTCGCGATAGGGAAGTTCCTCTACACTCCACTCAACAAACGACTGACGAACGGGCTCTCACGCATTGCCGGCCACCCGTCTATCAAGATCGCTGTCCTCGCGGCGTCGTGCTACGTGGCGTTCGCCATTGGCTCGAACAACGTCGCGAACGCGGCGGGGCCGATCATCGCCATGGCCTTGAAGACTATCGGCACACCCTCAGAGGCGACGGCTCTCTTGATCATGATCTTCGCCACGCTTCTCATTGCCCCCTGCTTCGCGATAGGCAGCTCGCTCATGGGCGGAAGGGTGCTCGAGACGACGGGCCGTGAGATCGTCGAGTTCGGTCCGCTCGGAGCCGTGCTCGTAGCTGTCGTAACCGCGACGCTCCTTCTGGTCGCATCGGTGTCCCGAGGCATCCCGACGTCGCTTGTCCAGATGAACACCGCCGCGATTATGGCACTGGGCGTGACAAAGGAAGGGTGGCGGTTCGTGGCGTCGCGGACGTCCGTCCGCAAGCTGCTGGTCGTTTGGATCGTCGCGCCGCTGATGGCTCTGGGGATATCCTTCGGCCTGACCGCCCTAGCAGAGACGCTCGGACTCATGACACCGTAGCCGCGCGACTCAGACCCAGTCGATGGTCGTGTGGAACTCGAAGGGAAGGCTCACCAGCAGCACCACGTGCACGAACGTGTTGTGAACGGAGATGTTGAACCCCGGGTGCCAGCTGCCGTCCACGATGGCCGCGGCGGCCCCGGAGGGAAAGGTCACAGTGGCCACGGCACGCCCGTCGAGGAAGAGCTCCACGATTCGGTCGCGGACGCGCGCGGTCACATCCGGGTGGATGTGGAAGAACCACTCCAGCAGGTGTTCGCCAACACCCTCGATGTTGTCGACGATCTCAACGCTCCCGTCAGTCACACGCATCTTGCGATGGTGACGCGGCCTGCCCGGAAGGAACCGGTAGCCCGTGTGCTCCGCGTACGCCCAACCATCGCGTTCGCCCGCCTGTGACACGCGTGCGCGCCGGCCGCAGCGGTGCGACGCCCACAGTTCGCTCTGCTCTTCCTCGTCGATGCGCACCGTGTTGTGCGCGGCGGTCTGGCGCTGCCACATGCGCTCGGGTCCGGGTTCGTAGGTCGACACCCCGGAGTTGACGAAGAGCCTCCGGCCATCGCGAGACAGCTCGAAGCTGAGCGACTCGCTGTGAGCGTGCCCGGGCTGGTACCGTGGCTGTGGCGCGCCCGCGTCAAAGACGGCAACGGTGCGGCCGTCCGCCGACGAGAGGCGGAAGAAGCCGGTGTCCCTGAGCCGGTGAACGCCCTTGAACTCCCTCCGCTCTGAAACGAGCCCCAGTCTCTCGACGTAGTCAAAGAGATCATCACGCGTGGCGGCGGTCCCGAACGTCGTGTCGTTGAAGAAGACGGGGCCCCCGTCCGGGTGGGTCATCGCATCGAGCCATTCCAGCATCGCGAGGGCCTTGCCCTCCAGTCGAGGACGCGCATCACGCCACTCGCGGGGGACTCCCTCGGGGAAGACGTCCCACAGATTCAGCACGTCCAGAAGCTGCTCCAGCACGACCGCGTGGTACGTAGGAGTTCGCTCGTAATGCCCGCCGTCGTCGCGCACCTGCTCCTGAAGCTCGCGGAAGAGAAGTGCTACTCCCCTGTTCGCCCAGCGGTCGCCCTCCCGCCCTCCGAAGAAGAGGCCACCGATGGTCAGCGCCGCGGCGTTGGCCATCACATGATTGGCGGCGATGTCGAACTCGACGCGGCGCTCAAGGAAGCGGAGTTGCGAGGCCAAGCTGTCGAGGATCCGGTCGCCAGGCAAGCCGGGGCCCGGTGCGCCAGCGAGCGAGCCGGCCCCGTCGTTCTCGAGCAGCAGCATCCATTTGATCCAGTTGACCACGCGGATGGAGATGGGATATGGGTCCCACGTGTCCGGCGTGCCCGGCGGGTTTGCATCGATCCAGAAGTCGACGAGACTTGCGGCCTGCCCGGCGCTGAGACGTCCGACCTGGCCGCCGGAGTGCTTGTCACCGCCGGGGTGATCGTCGCCGCCCGCCGCGCACTGCGGCAGGTCCGCGAAGTAGTTGAGCGTGTAGGTCCAGAGCCGCGGCACGTCGGACGGCCGCCAGTCCATGCCGCCGGCGAACTCGCGGTCGATGTTGAGCAGACGAACGCGGGTTGGAGTGAGCCAGCCGTCCTCGCAGGCAATCGGTCGCACCAGAGAGGCCGAGGGGGCGCGTCGGGCCGGGGCCGGCTCCGAGCTCGGGCGCGGCTTCACCACGCGCCGCGCCACGCGCGTCCATACCTGGCGCGGGCGGAGATGCACCACTGTTCGGAAGTAGCACCCGACAGCACTCATACCCCGGGGCCCCTTTCCAGCAGCTTGAGCTTCCCGCGCTCTGTGAGCGGGATGTCGTCGACCACCTCGACGGACATGTCCAGCTCGTCCCCTACCTTCGCGTGGTAGGCCTCCAGAATGGCGGCCTCGTCGGCCTCGGAGAAACCCGGAGTCGTCATAACTCTGAGGACACAGCGGCCAGGTTCGTCCTGGTAGTACTGGTAGCGCGCGACGTGCTCGAAGATCTCACCGTGCATGTTGAGCGCCGCGATCGACATGCGCGAACCCGACCTGCCGTCCAGCATGTCCTGCTTCCATCTGCCCTCGATGTCGGTGAAGCGGTCCCAGTGCCTGCCGCACTCACAGTCGGACTCGGCCAAGGTCGCGAAGTCACCCGTGCGATAGCGCACCAGGGGCAGCGACCTGTTCAGAAGCCCGGTGCCGACGAGTTCGCCTCGCTCGCCGGGGCTCGCACACGGCGAGTCGTCCTCACCGACGATCTCCACGACGCCGTAGTCGGGCGTGTGGTGCTGGATGTCGCTCACCTCGCACGGGCCGGAGATGATGAGCCGCTCGCTGTGGCCGTATGTCGGGAAGACGCGCGCATCGAAGGCCTGCCCTATCCGCTCCGTCTGCGCGGTCGAACACCCTTCCGATGAAAGCAGCACGGCGCGCACTCGCTCGAACAGACGCGTGAGGTCGTTCCGCAGAACGTACTCCGCGAGCAGGTCTATGGCGGAGGGATACCCCTGGAAGTAGCCGGGATCGTAGCGGACCAGTTCGTCGACGTAGAGCTTGAGCGTACTCTCGCTCATGTGGAACGGCGAGAACTGGAGCTCGTTGTAGATGGGGTTCGGCTGCCAGTAGATACCGGGCCTCAGGTTCGGGAACGGGACGCCGCGGAACGTGGCCTTGCGGCAGCGCGGCGTGTACCCGACGCGACTCCAGACGCGATGGACGAACGCGGTCTCGACCGATTGCGACGCATCGTCCACGAGGAGATGGAGCTGGTTGCCGCTCGTTCCCCCGGTCGTGATCTCGTAGTGCGGGATCCTCTCGAGGTCGCGCGGCAGGTAGTTGCGCATGTCGTCCTGAAGCACGGCCTTATCGACCAGAGGGAAGTCCCTGAGTGCATCGAACGGCTTCAGGCGCTCGACGGTCGAGCGAAGAGACCGGTACGCCGGGACCTGCTCGGTGACGAACTCGAGCGTCCGCCCGAGTTCTGCCTCCTGGTAGGCAAGGACCTCTTCGCGGGAGGTCTTTCTGAACTTGTCGTGCCGCGCCATCACCTCGCGGTAGGCGCGCCCGGCGATCCACGAGAACGGGATGAAGTTGACGACTCGCGTGAGCCCTGAGGGTAGAGCCTCGTAGATCCGACGCTTGACGGGAAACGACATCGCTACTCCTTGAGACCACGGCAGTAATCGACGAACCTCTGCGACCAGATTTCATCCGAGAACTCATGGCGCCGTGCGCGCACGCCCTCGCACAGCCGCGCGTAGAGCTCCTCGTCCTCCACCAGAGACAGCATGGCGCCACGAAGAGCGCCCGAATCGCGGGGCTCCACGAGCAGGCCGGTGACACCGTCGTCGACGAGCTCCGGTATCGCCCTCCATCGAGTCGACACAACCGGGAGCCCGGCGGCGTAGGCCTCGAGGATGACACCGGGGTACCCTTCACCGTGATGGTAGCTTGGAAGCACAAGAGCGTCGTACTTCGAAAGCACGCCGTGCACGTCGTCGGAGTCGACAGGACCACGATACGTCACGCGCTCCCGGCCGGTGAGTTCGGACTCCTGAACGTCGAAGCCCAACGGTCCGTAGATGTCGACCGTGACGCCCTCGGGAAGACGCTCGCCTGCCTCCACGAGTTCGCGAACTCCCTTGCCCCCGTGGACCTGACCGAGGAAGACGAAGCGCCTGCAGCCGCGCCGTGGCTCATCTGGAAGTTCGGACACCGGCTCCGCGGGAAGCTCGGGCATTGGACGGCTGTTCGCGTACCACGCGGCGTTCGTAAGCCCCGCCGACCGCGCCCGCTCCACGAGGTCTCTCGTCTCGGCAAGGTACAGGTCCGCCCTCCGCAAAGTCCAGAGGATGAGACAGCGTCGCAGCGGAGGATACTCGAAGAAATCGGTGCCGCCGAACTTCCGGACGATCAGTGCGGTCGAGCGAAGCCGCGCCGCGAGCGCGACCGGGGGCCCGATCACGTGGAGGCCGCTCGTCGAGACGTGCAGGGTCACAACGTCCTGACCGCGCGCCTGCCGGACGACGTCGACGATGAGCCGGAAGAACCGGGTGACGCCCGCGAGCCCACGGCCACGGACCCGCCCCGTGTCGATGACCTCCACCGACACGCCCTCGCGCTCTCGCAGGCGCCCGACCAGCCGCTCGAAGAGCACGGTCGTACCGCCCAGAGGCGGTGGAAGCGGTCCGACGGCGAGCAGGTTCAGTGTCTCTTTCCGATCATCTGCCATGCTCGACCCCACTCGTCAGCCGCGTGAACGCTCACCACCCGCCTGCGGCCAGTCCCGTCCCATCACAGCTCGGTACACTTCAATCGTCCTGTCGGCGAGCCTGGATGTGGAGTAGTTCTCCAGCACGAACTCAGCGCCCCGCCGACCCATCGCAACTAGCTCCTCACGCGGAGTGACCACGAGCTTGGTCAGCGCTTCCGCGAGCGACCGCGCGTCATCGGGCGGCACGAGCCATCCCCACGATCCATCGCGAAGGAGTTTCCCCGTGTCCCCCACATCGGTCGCTATGACCGGACAACCGTGAGCGAGCGCCTCCAGTACGACGTTGGGAAGCCCTTCCCAGCGCGAGCACAGGAGGACACCGTCGACGCCGAGGTAGATTCCACGCGTGTCTCTCGTCTCCCCAATGAACCCGACACGCCCGTCGAGAGCGGAGCCAGCCAGCCTCGATTCCACGGAGTTCGCGAGTTCGGCGTCGATGCGCGGGCCGACCCACACGACCCTCAGTCTGCGCAGCAGCGGATCCGGGATCAGCTCCAGCGCATCCACAAGAAGGTGGGGCGCTTTCTGGTGCTCCACCCTGCCTACGACACCGAGCAGGATCTCGGCGTCACCGAGATGCCGTGCGCGGAACTCGCTGCCCGAGGCGCGTTCGGCCTCCGTCGGCTCACTCCAATCCACGCCGTTCGGAACGACGTGCACGCGTCCCGACCAGGCGGGCACCAGCTGCTCAACCTCGCGCGCGACGGCGTCCGCGTTGGCGATCATCGCGTCCGCCCGCCGGCAGAGCAGCCGCTCGAGGGCGAGCCGCACCCGCGAGCGCCCGAGGTCCACGTTGCGCTGGGAGACCACGACCCTGGTCCCTCTGGAGAAAGGCGCCGCGAGACGCACCAGCGTACCGGGCGTGCTGAGGTAGCTGTGCACGATATCGTAGCGCTCTCGCGCCAGGAGCCGCGCGAGACCGATGAGAACGCGCGGGTCGCGACCCCCCGAGCCGCTCAGATAATGAACCGGCGTCCCGGCCGCCTCAAGTTCAGGGCGAAAGTGAGACAGCTCGTGATAGATCGCGACCTCGGGCGCAACCAGCGTCCGGTCCAGCGACCGCACGAGTGTCACGAGCTGCTTCTGAGCTCCGCCCGGGCCCAGCGAGTCTATGAGGTAGAGCACGCGAAGCGGCGTCATTCGCGCTCCTCCATCTTGTTCACAACGTACATGTGCTTGCCAGTCGGTGTCGGGTCTATGTGGTCCGCCAAGACGAAACTGATCTCGCAGTCGCCTACCATCTGCTGGATCCGCGCGCGGATCTCGTCCTCGCGTGCCAGCGCTCTCTCGCCTGCTCCTTCGGACGGGACGATGACCACGGTTATGCGATCGAGGGCTTCCTGCACTACCTGAAACCTCCCGATCGAACCATCATTGTACTCCACGCCGATGACGTGGATAAAGAACTCGGAAAGGACAACCCCGCCGTCCCGTCGGCGGACGCACGACTCGGACCGTCCCACCACCCGCTCGAGAAGAGGATACGGTCGCCCGCAGCTACATCGGTCTGCGCCGCGCACTGCTCTGTCGCCTATGCGATACCGAATGAGGGGCATCGTGTAGTTGTGGAGATTCGTCACGAGAATTTCCCCTTCTTCCCCTTCACTCACCGCCCGGCCATCCTCATCCACGACCTCGACTATCGTGGTCTCCCCAAGAACGTGAAGACCCTCGTGCCTGTCACACTCGGCGGCGACGTTGCCGACCTCCCTGGTCCCATACCGATCGAAAACCTCAGTGCCGAAGGCGCTCTCGATTCTCTCCCGCATGTGCGGCAGCAGAGTCCCCGCACTGCTGACAATGGCACCGGGCACGCTCATCGGGAGACCATGGCGCTCCACGCGAACGGCCAGCTCGTACAGCGCATCCGCGTAACCCTCGAGACATGCCGGCCGAGAGCGGGCGATGGTCTCCGCGTATCGACGCATGGTCTGCTCCGACATGTCAAAGGCATCCAGAGTTATCCTATTGAACAACCAGTCCGCCAGCCGTCTGCGCCGGGCGACCCTTCCGCTTCCCAGATCGCGTGGAGCACCCCACAACTTGATGTGGCTCGCTCCGTGCGGCACCCCGGCCCACTCGTAGAAAAGCATCGTGGTCGCAAGAGCGTGTGTCTGATAGACGACATCCTGACGGAATCGCACGGGTTCGCCGGTCGAGCCACCCGTGAGATTCCAGTAGCTCCCGCGGTCCATCTCACAGGTGAGCGAGTCCGCATGGAGGATCAGATCCCGCTTCTCGAGAACGGGGAACCTCGCGAGACTGTCGCCGGGTGCGGCCGCGGCTCCCTCCGGCGTGAGGCCTGGCACCCTCTCCGCGTAGTACGGCACTCGCGCGAGCGCGTGACCGAGGAGGGCACCCAGTGCCCGCGCCTGCCGGGCCTCAAGAGCGGCAGCGGTGTCCCACTGACGCTGCCTCCACTCCGACAGCCGGTCGAAGACCGGATACCGCTTGACGATCTTCCAGAGAACAGGGTCCACGATGCGGGAAGCGAGGATCCGGCGCACGTCCATCATTGCGCGCTCCCGTTGGAGGCAGAGAGACCGACGACGACACGGGTCCGCTCGAGCCACCCGGCACTCATGATCAGAAGCAGGGTAGAGAGCTTGGAGGCGTACGAGACCACGGCAACGTCAAGAAGCAGCAGGGTCGGCACGGCGATCACGATGAACCGCCACACGAAGTCATCAGTTCGCCTCAGGCGTGCGGCCGCTCTCAGAATGGACAGGTGGAAGCCATAGTAGAGCACAATGCCCACAAGGCCGAGTGCGACCCCAATCTCGATGAGGTTGTTGTGCGCGTAGGTCCCCTCACCGGAAAGCCATCGGAAGGTGTCCAATCCCTTCCCGAAGATGGGAGCCTCCGCAATGAGGCTCAGTCCCTTCTTGATGAACCTGGCCCGCTCAACGGTGCTCTGGTTGACGCCGACGGACATACCGATCGTCGCTATCTGTAGCCTGTAGAGCGCATGCTCCCAGATAAACCTCAGCGGCTCCACGAAGGCCACCAGTGCGGCTCCGAGGCCCGCGGCGACACCCACGAACGTAGCCACACGAACCCGGCTGGCAGCGAGAGCCGCGCCCAGGCTACATACGAGCAGCAATCCCAGCAGGCCCTTCAACGACGAGGAGGCCACGACCCCGACAAGCAGAACAAGGGCCGCGACGTACAAACCGATACTCGCTGCCACGTTTCGTCTTCTCGCAGCGATGGAGATGAAGACCGCCAGTCCTATCACGCAGAACATTCCGAGCGTATTAGGACTCGTGTAGAGACCCGCCAACCTCTTGACAACGGTCGGATCCTCAGTCACCAAGGCCTGGACGGCCGCGATCACGACGCACGCGAAGACGGTGTTCAGGATCCACTTCGAGAGACCCAGGTTCTTTGCCGCGTCGTAGAACACGAGGCCGACGGCCTGTATTTCGACCAATGTAATCGCTCGATCGACACTCACGCGCCCCCTGGTCGTCCACAGCAGCGAGAGAATCGCCCACACAACAAAGGCCCATCGCCAGAGGACCCTGCCCGATGTCAGGTAGTCGAGAAGCGCCCCCACCAGCTCCTCGCCCCGGGCCAGCAGGTAGACGACGAGGCTCACACCGATGAGCGCGTAGAAGGCAAGCTGGGTCTCTGTAATGTACCCCAGGAGGACGACACTGGCGACCACCCCGATGAGAGAGCCCTTCAGGGCGACCTTGAGAGACCAAGGCAGCGACTCGAACTCGTGCTGGACGGCCGTCGACGTCAGCCACGCGTCCGCTAGGGCGGCGCACCGGCTCCCCAGACGGTGGGCCGACCGCTTGAGGGCTCCGCGTATCACGTCGTCCTCCATTCAAGCATCTCCAGCAGAGCCTCCACTCTCAGATCGCGGCAGGCGTTCTCGCAGAACGTGCCCTCTTCCAGCACTCTCAACGGGGCCGCCCCCGCCCGAGCTGCGTCAGCGCGGTGTGCACCTTCTTGAGACTCGGCCGCTCCACTCCCTCGATGAGCCTGGCCAGCCCCAGATTGAACCATCGACTGGCAAGAGCTGCCTCGTAGCTCCAGCTCGCGAACGGGGCCGGCGCCCTCAAATGCAGCTGCGAGAGCAGAGATCCGGGGTAGCGCCGTTCCAACTTCCGGAGGCGGAGGTTGAGATCCTCATCGAACTCGCTCCTCCAGAACTCCTCCAGCGTAACCGTGCTGCCGTCCCATCGGAAGACGGCCACGGTGCCACGCTTCTCTCGTCTGAGCATCCTGGTGTTCCCCTTGCGGACAACGTGGAACAGGAAGTTCCCAAGACCATAGATGACGCTGGATCCCTCGATGTTCTCTGCTGCGCCGACGGCGTGGCTGTGCGTGCCGACAACATGTGCGACTCCCGCCGCCCTGAGCTGTCGCGCTCTGCTGCGAAGATCCGGAGCCGTGAGCGACAGGTATTCCTCTCCCCAGTGGGCGTAGACCATGAGCGGACCGAATGAGTTCGTCTCTCTCGCAAGAAGATCGTGCAAGTCGTCGGCTGTAGATATGCGCGATGCGTCGCCCGTGACCAGCGGATTGGTCTCCGAGAAGCACGCCCCGACCACTCGAAGGCCGGTCGCCAGCTCAGCAACGGGCCGCTCGCTCCATCCGAACACGCTCTCGCTGCCGAACTCGTCGCGAAGAACCTCAATAGTGTGGCTCGCCGACTCCGGACCGTAGTCCCCGATGTGATTGTTCGCGACGCTCACGAAGTCAATGCCCATGTCCCTGAGCTTGGGAAGCGATGATCGAGGAGTGGAAAGATGTATCTTGTCCGGGTGTGGATCGCCGACGGAAGGACCGTCGATCACCGACTCGAAGTTGCCGACGACAACGTCGACTCCCAGCAAGTGATGCAGGTCCGGGATATCTGCATTGAGCCAGGGCTCCGCATCAGGGCCGAGATAGATGTCACCTACAAACGCGAATCGCATGGACTGACCAAGGTAGCCTGACAAGATGGTGCTCCTCCGCGCCTCCATGCCCTCGAATCACCAACGCGCAGCTCCTCAGGCGGCCTGCCTTGTCCACTTCCTGCTCCGCGCGAGGTCCTTGAGAAGCGCGATGTCAGCCCGTCTGGGCAGTCATGTCTCCCGGAACCCTCTCCGTGTCGCGGCGCGCCCTGAATACCAAGCGAGGCGGCCATCACCGACAGCCGAGTGAAGAAGGTGATGGCCGTGTCCCTTGCACCGGAGCCTATGTCCGCACTCGCCCTCACGATGCGGACAGCCCTGTATGGTCGAAGAGTTCTATCATGTGGAAGATGCCGAGGTGTCTTCCTGTCGCGACCTTCTGGCGTAGACCCCGGCAACCGCTCCGATCTCGACGCCGGCCGTTGCCATACCCATGAGAATCAGCAGGATGAGCCTCGGTGGCCACGACTTCTTGTCCGGGGCAAGAGGCGGATCTATCACACGAAACGCGTAGCCTGATCTCGCACGTATGGATGCCAGCGACGAGATCGCCTGCGTCATCTCCTCCGCGAGGAAACTACCGATCTCGCTCACCCTCATGTTGTGCATCTCTCGCTCTAGCTCTTCCACCCTCCGTTCGCCTTCCGCGATCGCCGCGTCGCGGAGCATCCTGTCGCCGATCTCGATCATCGCCGCAGTGATCTCTCGTGCGCGCTCCGGTGACCACCAGTGAACCTGAAGCTCAATGAGTCCGGTGTAGCCGTCGTAGGACACATCGACTCGCCGGTCGAAAGCCCTGCGTGACTTCCCGGGGTGCGGCGCCTTGTCCCGCCACTTCTTCGCTTTCGAATCCCACGACTTGGGAAAGAGTTCCTTGGCGAGGTCGAGATCCTTGATCACTGCGTTCATCAGTTGTCCGGATTCCAGGAAGGCTGCCGCCGCGTAGGCGTCCGTGCTGCCTCCGCCGGCCAGGAGGCTGCGAACCGATGCGCCCCCGAGTCCGCCCCCGGACCCCTGCTCGACCTGCTGCAGCGGAAGGGGCATCAGCACGGATCTGCTCGTGAAGACCGCGTGCATAACGAGCAGACGAATGAGCACCAGAACCATGACAACAAGCCATATGCCGATCAGCCTGGCTCGTCGCTCCCATAGATGCGCCCAGAATCCGCTCACTTGCTGCTCACCTCGTGTGTCGTGGTCGTGGAGTCCACAGCCGTGGTGTCGCTGCCTCCGTGCTACTGGAAGAGCCCGATCGTGTAGGCACTCGCCGCCGCCAATCCCAGCTGGTAGAGGACCTGGCTCAGGTCCAGGAGGAACTGCATGCCATCGAAGCGCTCGAGATTCTCCGGTACCACGATGACATCACCGGGATCGACCCTAGTCCGCGTGCCCATCTTGACGGACCCATCGGACTTGATCACGTAGGCCTTACCCCGATCTCCGAACGTCGTTATTCCACCGGCGAGCCCAATGAAATGGCGCGCGTTCTTCTTTCTCTCGAACTGGAAGGCCGTCTGGTTGTTCACCTGGCCCATCACCATGACGAAGTCGGGCTTCTTCGGCACGCGAAGCACATCGCCGTCAGTCAACACGAGGTCCTGATCGGTCCCCCTGATCTCGTCGGCACGCCCGAGACGGATCACCATGCGACCGGTGGCCACCGTGTTCCGGAGCTCCTCGGACAGCTGCGCGCCCGACTCCAGGGCGGCCTGGCGGCGGGACACCTCAGTGGCGCTCATGCGCCGCGGGTCGGGCACCGACAGGCGCGCGAGGTCGGCATCCAGCTGGTCCGACATCTTCTCGAGCTGCTCAGCCTGGAGCGCTCTTATCTCGCGGCGCTGGAACACGGCCGCGGGCAGGTACGCATCCTCCAGGAAGCCCCCGAATCGCTCGATCAGCTCACTGAGCTGCTCGCCCTCTTCGATCGGGTAGCTGCCGGGAAACGCCACCTCACCGGAGACCTGAACCACTTCGTCGCGACGCCAGTTCTTGATCCGTCTGATGAGAAGCCTGTCGTAGGGTACCAGCTCGAGGTCGGCCTCGCCTACGCCTGCCAGAACCGCCTGCAGGTCGATGACGACGTGATGAAGCTCGCGTCGCTCTCCATCGACGACTTCATACCTGGTGAGCTCAGCTTCCTGCCTGTAGGCGGTCTCCCTCAGGTTGCCGCCGACGAAGATGAGATCACCTATCCGCATTCCCCTGGACAGCGGATAGGTCCCTGGAGTGTTGACCTCGCCCAGGACCTCAACGGTGTCCTCTTCCCTGAACTCCCAGACCGAGTGGACCGCGAGTTCGTCCATGTCCCAGAGAACGATGTTCTCCGAGGGGTCGTTCGCGATGACCCGCTCCAGATTGGCGGAGATCCTGTCGACCTGCATCGTGCGCGGTTCTGTTCGGAAGAGCTCGGCCTCACCGAGCCACGCGTCGGGCGTGAGTCCGCCTGCCGCGAGCACGAGATCGAGGATGCGCATGTCCTTCTTGAACTCGTACAACCCAGGCGATCTCACCTCGCCGCGCACCCTCACCCTGGGGATGTCCCGGAAGTGCGCGCGGTGGAACACGTAGACGCGATCCCGCGGAGCGAGGCCGATGTTGGCCTCCGGCACACTGTCGAGGAGCGCTGCTCTGAGATCGAACGTCAGATACTCTGATTCACGGTTGATGTCGTTCTCTCGCTCGATCAGGCCGTAGCTGAAGAATGTCTCCGGGAGAAGGTCCTTCGGCGAGGGCACCAGGTCCAGCAACCGCATGCCCTTGAAGTACTGCCGCGCCCCCGGTCTGACGACATTGCCCCCCAGGAAGACCGCGAGCTCGTCGCCGGTCCGGATGGGATACACCTTGACGAGGTCGCCCCTCTCGAGCTTCCACTCCCTGGCTTGGTCCAGGGTGAAGTCATAGGTGACATGCCGAGCGTCCTCAATCCTCTCGAGCTGGATCAGGTCGGTGAACGCGGTGGACCTGAGCCCTCCGGCAAGATCGATGAGTTCACGAACGGTCATTGGTCCGTTCATCTCATAGATGGCGGGCCTGAGCACCTCGCCTGCGACGGCGGCCAGAGGACCGACGGTGGGAATGAAGATGACGTCACCGGGCATCAGCCTTGCGTCATCGGACGTGTCGCCCTGGATCAGCAGATCGTACAGGTCCATCTCCGTGACCACCGTCCCGCTGCGCTTGAGCTGCACCCGTCGCAGACTCCCGATCTTCCGGACCCCACCGCTGACGAACAGAGCGTTCGTGAGCGTTGACAGACCGCTCACGGTATAGCTTCCCGGACGGAAGACATCTCCCAGGACGAAGATCCTGATGGAGCGCAGCCGTCCCATCGACACGCTGACGTCGACACCGATCATCCGGTTCTCGACCTCCCGTGCCAGGAGGTTCTTCATCTCACGGAATGTGAGACCCGCGACGCTGATCGGCCCGAGCTCAGGGAACGACACCTGCCCGTCGCGGTCGACAATGAGGTCCCTCGAGAAATCCGTCTTGCCATAGAGCTGGATGTGGATCTCGTCGCCGGGACCTATGATGTAGTCGGAGCTGACGGGAATATCAGTGGCCGGAGCGAAGGTGGTGGGAGCGCCCGCGAAGAGCTCGTATCCGAACTGCACGAGCTGCCTGTCAACCTCGAGAGGCTGAGACTCGGCCAGAAAGTTCTCGAACGCCCTCTGGATCTCGAGCGCCTCTCCCGTCAGACGTTCGAGGGGAGGCGCAACCGGCCCCTCGTCGCTCTCCAGAACGCGCTCTCCCGCAACCGCGGCCTCAGTTTCGCTCGGAAGCTGTTCTCTTGGAAGTACGACCTGGGGGGTGCTTACATCCCTGTCAGGAGCGGCGTCCACTCCGCCAGGCGGCAGCCCGTATGCCCGCAGGAGTTCCGCCCTCTCGTCATCCGGGAGCGTCTTCAGCAGGTCGAGAAGCTCCTCATCGATCTGCTGGGCCGTGGCCGGAAGGAAGAGAGCACCGATGGTGGCGACCACCAAGAGACGGACCCAGAACTCTCTGCGGGGACGTTTCATCTTGAACTCCTTCACCGCTCCCAGTACCGGCGCCGACACGTCAGGCCGCCGCCACCACCTACACATGGGCCGTGCGGCGGTAGCGGCACTGCCAGGATGCAGGCGGGCACCCCGTGAGCGAGGAAGCAAAGGGAATACATCAGCATGCACAGAGTAGATTCTGGCTGAGTCGAGAATCGGTGTCAATAGGGTACTCCGCGGCAGGAGGCAACGCATGGGTACATCGTGACCCACCCAGCAGGAAGAGAAAGTTGGGGCGACATGCCATTCCGCTCGCAGCCGCCACCTCCGATCGATTTGAAGGCTGGCGTTACGGGCAATCGCGTGTACTGACATCCGTCAGTCCACGTACCCAAGACCGCGGAGCCGTTCGACTATCTGCTCCTCATCCTGCGCGGAGTACTTCCCCGTCTCATCGGACGCGTCCCGAAGGAACTCGGGTGGAGCGAACTCGCGCTGAGCGGGCTCACCGACGAAGGCGTCCCTGATAACTTGTCCGTCAAGCTCAAGTGGAACGGGCTGGGACAGAAGCCAAAGGACGGTCGGAGCGATGTCGATGATGCGTCGTGGCTTGGCAGTCGGATTCGGCCGCACGCCGCGGCCGGCCACCAGCAGGATCCCGTTCGGCCGGTGGCTCCCGCGCATCCTCGCATCCTGGTGAACCAGGGCGCGGTCGGACAGATCCCCGGGGACAAGATGATACCCCAGGTCCGGATTCGGCTGCAGGAGCAGGTCGGGCGCCCAGCCGATGTGCCCGCCCTCGTATACGTCCTCGACGCGCCAGGCTTCGGTGACGACAGGGGCACCGGTCCGAGGGACCTTGATGCTCAGCACCCGCTCGATTAGCTCGGAGCGGAGCTGCTCGTACTCGTTCCCCGGCTCGACAATCCCGTTCGTCTCGCGTCCTCTCAGATTCACGCGGATTCCATAGGTCCCCGGCTGGAAATATGCCCTGGTCCGGGTCCAGTCGAGCGGGATGAAGCTCCGTCTGACGGCAGCGCCCAGGTGTCTCCTGTTCATGGCGCGATCCGCGAGGTCCGCAAGGCCCAGCGAGGTCACAGCTCTCTTCGCTGCGCCGTAGAGGCGGCGGGGCCGGTGGTGGGCGAAGCCCGCGTCCGTCAGCCACCGCATCATCGAGAAGCTGCCCCCGCAGGGGCCGAACCCGTGATCGGACATCAAGATTGTGACTGTGTCCCGCCCAGCGGCGTGAACCAGCTCCTCGATAGCGCTGTCCACGAGGGAATACAGTTCGGCGACGTGCCTGCCCAGCTCCGACTCCGGGTCCGAGAACATCACCTCATGCCAGAGCACGTGCTGAACACGGTCGGTCGCGACGAACACGAGCGAGAGGAAGTCCCACGGCTTCTCCATTAGAGTCAGCACCGCGCGCCTGAGACGTTCCGTCATGTCTCGAACATCGGTGAAGTACTCCTCTGGCGCGTGACGCAGAGCTTCCCCGAAACCCACGCGTCGTCGCTGCGCAGCCGCCTTCGATGTGTACTCGAGCCTGAACCTGGGCATGGCGCCCTGCGACCTGAGCTCCCCCGCAAGAGATGCCGGAAACGTGGAATCCGAAGCCGCATCCGGAGTGAACATACCCGACACCATGAAGCCGTTGACAGGCTCGGGGGGGTATGTCAGTGGCACCGAGAGGACGGTCGTGCGGACACCCACCTCCGACAGCCGCCGCCAGAGCGAGGGCGCAAGGATGCACTCACGGCGCGCGGGTGGTGGGAAATAGCTGCCAGGCTCACTCTGTGGCGCAAGGAACCCGAAGACCCCATGCTTCCCGGGATTCATGCCGGTGGCGAAGCTGGACCAGGCCACCGGGGTCAAGGGTGGAACGGTCGATGCGAGGTCTGCCCGGTACCCCTCACCGCAGAGCCGTTTCAGAAACGGCATGCACCCGAGTTCGATGAAGCGGTCGAACACGGACCACGTGCCTCCGTCGAGACCGATAACGAGCACCTTGCTGCCGGGCCGCTCGATGTCGTTTGGCTGACCCATCACATCGCCTCCGGACCCTCGACGGCGCCGCCCTTGCGGCCCGCCCGTCTGAGGTAGCGGGGCACGTCGCGAAGGAGTGCGAAGTCCTCGCGCCGCAGCGCCCACGTCTCGCGAATCGGCTGCCCGGTGGCCCGCCGGAACGAGGCCACCAGGATGACCGCGCTCACAAGGTACCCTGCCGTCATGGCCCACGCGGCCCCCTTGAGGCCGATAACCGGCAGCAGCCAGAGCAGCACGCCGACATTGACGAGCGTGCCGACGCCTACGGCCACCGAGCAGACGGCGGGACGGTCGGTTCCCATGAAGTACGCCGAGTAGGCCAAGGTGGAAGCCCGAAGAAAGACGCCTGGCATGATTATCCAGATGAGCGGAACCGCCGGGAGGAACTCATCTGAGAGGAGCACGCGCACGAGCGGGACGGCCACGGCCGCCAGGATCCCCAGCGCGACGCCGGCCACGACCGCGCTTGCGCGTCCCGCCTGAGCGACCAGCTCAGGTCGCCCATCCCGGTGGCCCGCCACGCGGGAGAAGAGCGCCGTCTCGACGGCCTTGGGGACGATCGTGACCCGCATCACGAGCGCCGATGCCGCCGCGAAGAGTCCAATGCCCGACGGCTCGATGAAGAACGCCAGGATCATCGTACCGATCCTGAAGTGGAAGACGTTGCTCAGCTTGGCCACGAAGAAGCGCAGGCCGTACGACAGGAGCCCGCCGTATCCCTCCGCTGTTCTTCGACAACTCTCGAGGGCTCCTTCCTTGCGAAGCAGCCACAGCGACACGACCGTGGTCACAAACCCCGCAATGATGATCGAGAGAAGCGCACCGTCCACGCCCAATCGCAGCCCGATCACGAGCACCAGAGTGGCGGCGAAGTGCACGGCGACGTTGACCACCTGGACCACTGCCATCCATTTGAAACGCCGCAGGCCGACGAAGAAGAGGGCGAAGGCGTTGGTCAACCCGACGAAGGGGATGATGCCGAGGGCGATCAGGAATGAAGAGCGTTCCGCCTTCTGGAAGAACGCGAAGTCGAAGATCATTAGCGCTCGTCCGACGAGTACGGCGAGCGCCGCCCCAAAGACCAACAGCACCAGAGAGGACGTGACGCCCTCCGAGCGACCCATTCGCCCGGACGCCACGAAATACTGCCCCGCGCGGTCGGTGCCGAACGTGAAGATGATCCCTAGTATCGTCGCGAAGATGAGACAGACCGCGTAGGACCCTCGTCCGTCGGTGCCCAGCAGCCACGCGAGTGCGCTCTGTATCCCGATACCGAAGGCGAGCACTCCCAGACGGCTACCAAGCGCGATCGCGGTGTCCTTCGTACCTTCCTTCAAGAACCGCACCTCCATGCGCACACGGGAGCCCGGGGGACGACACTTCGAGAGGGAACACGCCGGGCAGACCACGCCGGCGTTGGTATCAGTATCCGTGCTGCGGCGTGCGCCTACAGGGAATCTTGTCGGGGAGACAGAGGAATGTCAATAGCGCGATGGCGGTGGCCGTTCCTGAACGACCACCGCCACGTAGACAATGTCCCAGTACCATCTGGGTGCGCCAGATCCGCCGAACTTACCTCACAACCGCCACCTTCGTGCTTGAGCGAACTCCGCCGGCCGCGCGAAGTCTGGCGAAGTAGACGCCGCTCGCGACGGGGTGCGACGATTCATCCCGGCCGTCCCACTCGGCCGCGTGCCGCCCACCGAGCATGACACGGTCCGTCAGCGTCCGCACGAGCCGCCCACCGGCGTCGTATATGGTGACGAGAGCGCGCCCACGCTCCGGCAGGACGAACTCGATCAGGGTCCCGCGCGATGTCGGGTTGGGAGTCGCCCAGATGACACGCGCCGAGGGAACCACCCCATTCTCGACCCCGGCCCAACCCCCGTACGTCGCGTTGTGCGCCTGGACGATCCCCCACCCCATCAGATTGTCCGGCGACGAATTCTGCGTCGCTGTCGTACGAAGTGCATCGATGACGTCCATGGGGGACCAGCCGGGGCGCGCCTGCACGAGCAGGCCCACGGCACCGGCTGTCAGCGGACAGGAGAACGAGGTACCGCTGGCGTAACCATAACTGGCGGTGTCGCCCGTGGTCGCCACGTAAGCGAAGGAGCCGAGCGCCATCACGTCGGGCTTGGTCCGCCCGTCGTACGTCGGCCCGATCGAGCTGAATTCTACCCGGTCTCCGTCGATGTCGACCGCGCCGATGGACAGCACGCTGTCACCGTCGGCGGGCGCGATCATGTAAAGCCACGGGTCGTCGCCCTCGTTGCCCATCGAGTTGACGACGACTATGCCCCGCGCCGCGGCCATGTCCGCCGCGATGGTCGTGACGGCGGTGTTGCCGTCCATGTCCTCGTAAGTGTACCAGTCGAGATAGCCCAGTGAGCTGGAGACGACGTCGGCGCCCAGGCTATCCGCCCATTCTATGGCCTCTTGCCAGTAGTCCTCTTCCGTCTGGATCTCCTCGTCGAGGATCTCGGTCTTGCAAAGGACGAAGCCGGCAGCATAGGAGCCTCCGTAGAGCTCGCCAGGGTACTTGCCGCCGACGCACGACAGCGTCGCGGTGCCGTGACCGTCCTGGCCCTCGGGATCTCCCGGCTGATCGGCGGTTTCACCGTCGTCGTTGATGAAGTCACGCTCGGCGACGATGTTCAGGTGGCGGTAGACCTGGTGGTCGGTATCGAACCCGGTGTCGAGCATCGCGATGAGAACGCCCGTCCCGTCGAAGCCATCGTCGTGGAGCTGGTCGACCTGTATCTGCTCGAGCTGGCCCTGGGATTCGCCATAGTCCGGGACGCGTCCCTCCGGCCGGGGCGAACGCTGGCCGTCAGCAGGAACTATCTCGGGCAGGCGTTTCGTGCCGCGCCCAACAGGACGCGTCTCACGCACGAAGGGCAGAGCGGCGATCGCCTCTGCCTGCTCACCGTCGGCGTAGACCGAGACGGCGTTCAGCCACCGGCTCCTCGTGACGACTGCAGCACCCGTCGCTGCTACGTCGTCGACATAGCGGGCGGCGACCGGGAGGTCGTTGATGTTGACATCGAAGCCAACCTTCGCGCGACGCCTGAGCGCACGCTCCGGCAGCTCCGCTCGGAACGCGTCTATCGCACTCTCTTCCTCGGTCCTCGTGAGTCCCTTGTCGGTGAAGAAAACCCAGAGCTTCTGCGTGCCACCCTCAAGCTGCGAGGCTCGCGCGGGGTCGACGGCCCAGGCCTGCGCCGTCAGCGCGAGCGCCAGAGCGGCAGCGACGGCCGCCGCGTACATCACTCTCCGTCTCGGAGACATTGCAATCCCTCCTAACTCGTCTAGAAGTAGCTACTTATCATTATACCACAGCATGGGCGCAAGAGCAAGCCGCTCAGCTATGGGCGGCTCGCTCCGCGACCTTACCCAGGAGGACGGAATCCGTCGCGGGGACGGGACTTGGCTCGCTGCGGGCCCGGCTCAGGGATGGCGCGCGGCCGCGTGCCGGCTGAGATGCGGCTGCCCGCCCGGCTCACGAACAGCTACTTGGCAAGCGAGAAGAGGGTCCTGTCTATTACCGTGTTGTGAACGACCGAATCGAGAACGAAGGTGCTCGACCCGCCCTTGCGTGAGTACACGACGCAGTGGGGCATCGTCACCCCGTCCACCTCCCGGTAGTCGCGCAGCTCACGGTTGTAGCCCAGTCTGCTCAGCAGGCCCGTGTCGACGTCGAAGCCCAGACGGTGCAGCTCCTCCCCGTCCGTCTCGACTACGAAGACCCTGTCGCCGCCCCAGACATCCAGACCCACGACTGCCATGTGTGGGAAGTAGTGCCGCATCTTGAGCGGGAACTGCGGATCGGTCATCCAGCGGTCGCGCGAGTCCTTCGCGTGGAAGTTGAAAACCGTGCCGACAAGGTCGATCTTCCACTCCTCGTCGCCGTCACAGCCCTCGAGCATCACTCCCCCGGACGTCCTGGTGACTACCAGGAATTCGCCCGAGGACGTTCCGTAGACCGACAGCGTATCGACCTCGTAGATGGGTGGGTCCCGCTTGAGGTCGGTGACAATGTGCATTGAGGCCACGCGCGTCCTGAGCGCCAGGATGGCCTCCCGACCTCCCACGGCCTCCACGTACCTCTTGAGGAGCGATTCGATGGAGGGAAGCTCGTCGAACTCCCCAGCATGTGCGATGCCGGGGTTGGCCAGGGCGGCCGCCGGGAGAATCGCCAGCAACGCCACCAGCAGCAACATGAGAGCCCCGCGCCCACCGCTGAAACCTGTCACATCAACGCGCATTGTCGGCTTCCTTTCTCGCCAGCGTGCCTCCTCGTGCGGTCGTCATACACAAGTGACGCGCGAGGGCCGTCAACACTTCGCTCACGCGCCTCGTCCACGTGGAAAGGGCGGCATCTAAGATTTCCGACCTCAAGATGGTGTATACTCGTGCCCGTGACTATCAGACTCGTTCTCGCGCACCTCCTCTCCCGGCGCCGCCCTGGCGCCACCGTCGTGCTTGTCTGCCTGTCCCTCCTGCTCACCAGCTGCGGAGACGGGCCACGGTCCCTTCCCGCGTCCAGCGACCGTCTGCGCTACGAGCTCCCCATCGCTGTCCTCGCAGCGCACTACCGCGGCAGCTTCCAGGTAGCCGACCTCGACGGCGACGGCGTGGACGAGGCAGTGAAGTACGACGCCAGCTTCGGTGGCGCGGCGTTCCTGTCGGTCGCGCGAATCCAGGGGAACCAGTTCTACGCACTCATGACCAGGCACCTCCTGAGCAAGGGAGGTGTCTGTGGGTTCACGGAGATCACGGGTGATGATGCGCCGGAGCTCATCTGGTGGTGGCAGACAAGCCGCGAGCGGGTGCGTGTATTCGCGTCCGAGGTCGTCGTGGAGGGCGCGTCGGCGGAGCTCGTTGAGGTCTACTCGTTCGCGCTGGACACCGAGGATCGTCTTCTCCCCGATGGGCAGTGGGGGGCGAGCATCGGGCTCCTGGGATCGTTCGACCGGAACGGAGATGGAAGAACGGACGCCCTGGCTCTCTCCGCAAACGCGGGGATAACCAAGAGACCGAGGGAGGTGATGTTCTGGGATCTCGAGAGCGGACAGATCGAGTGGCGTCTTCCGACAGGAGCAACGCCCACCGGCGGGTCGGCCATCGTCGACGTCGACGGCGACGCTCGTGCGGATCTGCTCCTGGGGCTTGGAGCTCCCGGCAATATTGTGGAAGCGGGCCCGTGGAACGATGGTCATTCCTACGTGATCGCCGTCAATGTTGAGGGCGATACTCTCTGGTCACGGCAGCTCGGTGGATACTCCTCCGGAGTCGAACTCGCGGCAGATGACCTGGATGGGGATGGGACCATCGAGGTCGTGACCGCCCTCAACTACCACTCGGAGCTGGACACCGTCCGCCCGGAGCTCGCCATCTGGAGGGGGTCCGACGGAACCCTGCTCGACACGCTGAGAATCGGGCACCCGACCAACTGCGTGCTCATCGAGCAGTGCGCGGAGGGGAAGCGCATCTTCGCCGGCTCGTCCGACGGCACTCTCAGGCGTCTCAGCTGGGGGGAGGGTGTCCTGGAAGTCGAGAGCACGCTGAACTGCCGCGACGCCGTGGAATCCATGGCGCCGGTCGTACTGCATCCGCTGCTCGACGAGTGGCGGCTGGCAGTAGGCATGGGCAAGGGCACGGTAGCCGTGGTCGACGAGTGGCTGAATCCGCTCGCCATGGTCCACATCGGCGAGACCATAGACGGCAGCGCGAGTATCAGACCGACTAACGTCGAGACGCCTCACGGGACGGCGGGCGCGATTCTCGTCCGTACGACCAACAAGACGCATCGCTACATTCTCGCCACGAAACCTCTTCCGCTCTGGATGCGGCTGCTCGCGCCCCTGCTCAGCGTGGTCGCGGCCGCGGCCCTCGTCCCGGCGTCGAGGAGGGCGTCACTGGCCGCGCTCAGGCGGTGGCTGCTCCCGAGGGACACAAGGGACGATTCGATCGAGGAGCTCCTGACCGCGCTCACAACGGCCGGGCACGGCAAGCTGGCCGCCACGTCCACGTTCCGTCGCCTGAGAAGACAGTCGGAGATGATCCGCGCAAACGAGGGAGACGTCCCGGCTGCGTTCCAGGAGAGGTTCAGGGATGCCCTGGGCAACTCCCGGGACATCGGCATCCCCGGCGTGGCGACTATCGTGCGGCTCTCGGAGCGAGTGGGCACTGCTCCGGCACACACGCGACGCCTGTCGTCGGCGCTCGAGAGGCTGCGGGCGCTTGTCAATGATATGCCGGCGACGCTCCCCGATGAGTCCGATGCCGCATCGCTCGAATCCGGGCTCGACGAGATCCTCGAGGGTATCGATGAGGCGCTCAGGGGAATCAAGTACGCGGCCGAGCTGGAGCGATCCTCGTCTCTCGGGGTCGAGCTCGGCAGGGCGCTGAGGTCAAGAAGCTCGGAGATCGAGAGACTGGGCGTCGAGCTTGAGAGCCCGGACCCGGGTGCTCTAAGAAGCGCCCGCGTGCTGGGCACCCCCCAGGAGCTCTCGTTCGTCCTGGACAACCTCCTCGGAAACGCGATCAGGGCCATGGCCGACGAGGCTGTGCGCCGTCTGCGGATCTCCGTCGAGATGGGTCCGAGGTGGGTCGTCCTGAGAGTCGAGGACTCGGGCAAGGGGATTCCAGAGACGCAGCACGAGCGGGTGTTCGCGCGCGGTGTCAGCGACCGGACCGGGGGCGGGCACGGTCTTCCAGTGAGCAGGGAGATCCTCGGCAGGCGTGGCGGCAAGATCGAACTCGTGAGGTCGTCGCCGGGTGAGGGCGCGGCGTTCGAGGTTCGGCTGTTGCTCTGCCAGAGCGCGTAGCTATCTCAAGCGACCTCGAAACTGACCGCGAACTCCGTGCCCTCTCCTGTGGTGGAGCGGACGAGCACGATGTCTCCGCCGCGCTTCTTGAGCAGTTCTCTGCTGCGAGGCAGTCCGTGCCCTCCGCCGGCCTTGCTCGAGACACCGGCCTTGAACACATCCTCCTTGAGTTCCTCGGGAATGCCGACTCCTGTGTCGGACACCATCACCGAGACCCTGTCGCCGTCGCGGCACATCGACAGCTCGATGCGACGCTGCGCTGCGTTCCTGACCGCCTCTATCGCGTTCGACAGCAGGTTGTCCAGCACGAAGCACACCTCGAGCCGCGTGCCGAACACCCTCACGCCCTCGATACTCGTCACCGCGGGAGCCTGGAGTTCGATGCCTGCGCTCAGCATGCCTGACCTGTGGGCCTCCGTGACCCGACGGAGCTCCGCTACGAGTTCGGCCGAGACATACCGTCGGGCCGAAGCTTTGAGTTCCGCCAGGTGGTTCTCTACCGATTCGAGAAGGGGCTCGAGCCGCTCCGAGAATCCAGATGCACCGACGCCCGTGGGCACGCGCTCGGGGGCGCGTCTCAGCAGCTTGCGCGCGCGGTCGAGGTCCGCGTGGAGCCTGGCGACGGTGGACGGCGCCAGTCCCATCCTGCGCGCCATGAGTACCACGCCGTCGAGGCTGGTCACTCCAACCTCGAGCGCGTCCCGAACCGCGCCCCGCCATCGCTCCTGCAGCTCCGCAGGTGCGGGGCCCTCGAGCCCGGAGCTCATCACGGTCTGCTTGCGGAGTCTTCTCAGAGTGGATGTCACGGCGAGCGTTCCGTGGCCCGCGGTGGCCAGGCCGTCCCGCAACTCGTCCGCCGCGTCGGCCCTGTCGGACGACGGCATGAGCGCCCGGCGAAGAGACGCCAGGGAGGCGCGTCTCACCCCGGGAACGCAAGCCGCTCCGCACACCAGGCCGCACAACCCCAGCAGCACGAGCGGCCAGGGGTCCAGAGGCGTCCGCGTGAGCCCCAGACAGAAGAGCGCCTCTTCCGTCCGCGCGAGGATGCCCCGCCCTCCGACGGCGAACCTCATGTCGCGGCCGGTCCTCCCGGACCTGCTGGAGCCCTCCGAGTCGAACAGAGCCAGGGGGCGGAGGTCCGCATCGAAGAGTACGAAGACACCGTCGTGGGTGGCAGCCAGGAGCGACTTCGACTCGAGCGGGTCAGGAGAGACGACCGACAGAGATACGACCGGCGACCCACAGTCCATCTCCCCGATTGGCTCCAATTCGCCCTGGACCAGCCGGAAGGACCGCAGCACGCCGTCACCCACGGCCGCGAAGATCCTGCTGCCTCCGTCCGAGGGCAGGACGGCAACCGCGTTCACCGCGTAGCCATTGTTCCAGTTCGCCAGCGGCTCCCCGTCACGCCCGCTCCAGACCGCGAGCGCATGGTAGTCCGATACCGTTTCCCGGCCGTACACCTGTCCCGTCAGTACCTCGACAGCGCCGTCGCCGTCCACGTCAGCGACGGTGAAACAGGGCCCGCTCGACGGGCCCCCTATCTCTCTGATCCAGAGCAACTCACCTCCGAGCGTCGCGGCGGCCACGTAGGAGAGGGTGTCGATGCTGTTCTCCTCGAAGACCCCGTTGCAGGGGGCTCCCATCGCAAAGACGATGTCAAGGACGCCGTCGCCCGTGAGGTCTTCGAACTCCAGTATCTGTGTCGGTGCGGCTCCGACCGGAAGGAACCACCGCGTCTCGCCGGTCGTCCAATCCGCTACGCCGATGCCCCTCGGGCGTTTGCTCATGCCGCCGGCTATCGAGAACACGACGGACTCGTGAAGCCCGTCACCGTCGTCGTCGATGGGAAGGTGAGTGGCCATCGAGCCGTTCCAGACGTTCTCCTTCTCATTCCAGAGCCACTCGTTCACGTCTATCTCGAACGAGCCTCTCGACGTGCAATCGGTGGAGTTCGCGTGCACCGCCACGCTGAGAACATCGACCGACAGGACACCGCCCGGCTCCAGCCTCATTCGGAAGATCTCGGGCGTGTCTCCGGAATCGACGTCGGCGATGCCGGCTAGACGCATGGCGTAGGGGGAATTGAGCTGTATCAGTGTGGTCCAGCCGGCCGGGCCGATCCTGTTCAGACCGAGGTAGTAGCCCTGTCCTTCGTTGAAGGCGCGCGCGGTGACTATCTCATCCACGCCGTCACCGTCCAGGTCAACGATGCCCTCCTCGAGCGCCCGCCTGCCCCTGGGGCAGAGCTCCACGAACTGGAACGGCAGGTGCGTCGGATCCGTGGTCAGTGTTGCCGCGTCCGCGGCCGCGCAGGCCAGCGCCAAGCAGAGCGCCGAGCACAACACCGCACGGGCGACCGCGCCGGGGCGCTGGTGCGCGAGGCCGGCGGATGGAACCGGACGGGACAGCTTTGGATGCCCTTTGCGAAGCATGCGAGCGACCTCGGGCATAAGAGGAAGCGCCCTCTTGCGAGGGCGCTTCGGAAAGACCTACAACGTCTGCAGCGACCTGAAATTCACGAAGTCCGCGTAATGGATGATCCAGGCCTCCGGGTTCCGGCGACCGCCCTCCCCCTCTTTCGCGTGCATCGCGATGAGGTGACAGATCATCGTGGGAATGTCGTGCTTGTACGCGAGCGCCGTGCCGGAGAACGGGTGCCGTAGGTCTTTGCCCACCTCGCTCTTCATGACCTTGCCGCCCTTGCGCTCGTACTCCACGAGCTTGCCGACATCGTGGAGAATGCCGCCGGAGATGAGGTAGTCGCGGTTGATGGGCATCAGGTCGCGATAGTAGCCTGACATCGTGTCGGCGATCGCGATGGCCGTCTGCGTGACGACCCTCGTGTGGTCCAGCAGGCTGAGGTCGGTGTCCTCTATAAGAAGAGTGAACGGGATGTCGGGCATGTCCTTGACTTCCCAGCCGCCCGTTTCCATCGCGTCGATCCAGACATCGATCGTCTTCTCTCGAAGTGCCTCGTCCTTGATCAGCTCCAGCTCGGGGAGGATCCCCCGCACTTCGTCTCTGGTCGGCATATCGTGTCCTCGCGTCTTGTGTGAAATCGGCTGCATCGGGAGCGCGCCGGCTGCCCGGTCGCGTCCCGGGAGCGCGCCGGCCGCCCGGTTGGGCGCCCCTCGCGCGCGCCGCGCCTACTTCGTTCCGGCCTCGAGCTTCGCCCGTGCGTAGTTGAGCAGTCCCCCCGCGTCGCGTATCGCCAGAATCTCCGGCGGTAGCGCCGGGAAGGTGAACGCCTTCCCGCCGACGGTTATGCTTCCACCCTCCACGTCCAGCACCAAATCGTCGCCGTCCTTGTATGCGTCGACGGCGTCCGGCGCCTCGATGAGCACGAGGCCCTGGTTGATGGCCGCACGGTAGAATATCCTCGCGAAGCTCTTCGCCACGACCGCCGAAATACCGACGGCCTTGAGTCCAAGCACCGGCTGCTCCCTCGAGCTTCCGCACCCGAAGTTCGTTCCGGCCATCAGTATGTCGCCCGCCGACACCCCGCCCGCGAACTCGGAATCGAGATCCTCGAGCAGGTGCGGCTTGACCTCCTCCGCGGTCGCGCACGTGTACGTGTACTTCCCCGGGAAAAGCATGTCGGTGTTGATGTCGTCACCGTACTTCCAGACCTTCAACTGACACCTCCTTGGCCGCATCGGCCACGGCCGGGCAACACCTGCCGCCGGCACGCGGCACGGGTCGCTGCTACGCCACTTTCCTCGGGTCCGTGATAACTCCACTGATCGCGGACGCCGCCACTGTCTCCGGACTCGCTAGGACGGTCTCCGCGTCCTTGCAGCCCATGCGCCCCTTGAAGTTCCGGTTGGCGGTAGAGAGACACCTCTCGCCGGGCGCGAGCACGCCCTGGTGCGCGCCCAGGCACGGACCGCAACCGACCGGGAGCAGTACGCCGCCGGCCCTGACGAGCTTCGCAATGGTCCCGTCGGCCAGCGCGGCCTCCAGCACTTCGCGCGACGCGGGCAGAACGAGCAGCCGCACCTTCGGGCTGACTGTCTTGCCGTCCAGGATGGCCGCAGCCGCGCGCAGGTCGGACAGCCTGCCGTTCGTGCACGTGCCGAGCAGAACCTGGTTGATCTCCATTCCCTCGACCTCGCTCACGGGTCTCACGTTGTCGACCTTGTGCGGCAACGCAACGACCGGAACGATCTCACTGAGGTCGTAACTCAGCTCGCGGATGTACTCGGCGTCCGAGTCGGCCCAGACCGGCTCGTAGGACGAGCGGTCGGCACCTATCGAGGTCAGATATGCCTCCGTCGTCGCGTCGAACGGGAAGACCGCGATCTTCCCGCCCATCTCGATGCCCATGTTCGCAACGACGAACCGGTCCTCTATTGTAAGAGCGCCCACGTTGCCGTGAAACTCTACGGCCTGGTACGTGGCGCCGCCCGCCGAGATGTCACCGATGATGGTAAGTATCAGGTCCTTCGCGGACACACGTGGCTTGAACTCGCCTTTGAGCGTCACGCGGATCGTAGGCGGCACGCGGAACCACGTCTCGCCCACCAGCAGCAGCGCCGCGGCCTCCGTGCGATCGATGCCGGTCGAGAACGCGTTGACCGCCCCGTACGAACAGGTGTGAGAGTCGCTTCCCACCAGTATCTTGCCCGGCAGCGCGTGCCCTTTCTCGACGACGACCTGATGGCACACACCCGTGCCGACGTCGTAGAAGTGAGGGATGCCATGCTTTGCCACGAACTTCCGTATGTTCGCGTGCCCCGTCGCCGTCTTCTCGTTCGCGGCGGGCGTGACGTGGTCAAGCACAATGATGGGCATGTCCTTCCGGACAACACCGTACTTGTCGAGCTCGTCGCCGATCTTCCCGATGATCGCCGCCGTGTTATCGTGCGTCAGCAGGTGGTCAGGCTTGACCGCGACGATCTGTCCCGGCACGACCGAATCGAGACCGGCGGCCCTGGCCAGCACCTTCTGCGCGAATG
>JAUWLR010000247.1 GCA_030613615.1 Candidatus Eiseniibacteriota bacterium | reverse complement strand
GCCGCCGGGCACATCCCACGAACTGATGCTCGGTCGCATGGCCAGTATGATGGCAGGGCTCATCGCGATGTTCGTGGCATATCGTCCGCCGGCCCTCGTGCTCGTCATCACGGCATTCGCGTGGGCGGTCATCGCATCGGCGTGCCTGTGGCCGGTCGTGCTCGGCGTGTACTGGAAGCGGGGCACGAGAGCGGGCGCGACATCTTCGATGAACGCAGGCACGGTGGTAGCGCTGGTGTGGATGATGGCGGGGAAGCCGCTGGGCATCCACGGGTTCATCCCCGGAGTCGCGGTCTCGCTGGTCGTTTTCGTCGTAGTGAGTCTGTTCACCAAGCCTCCCGATCCCGCCCTCCTCAGGCGCGCGTGGGGAGAGGAGTAGTCAAAGAGTGCGGAAGCGGGAGAACATCGATCCTCCTCACAATAACGGCACGGGCTCCGGCACATCATCAGTGGAAGGTGGTTGGAGGACCCAGTCCCCGTGGCTCAAGGGGATGCTCCTTGCGAGCCTCGTCCTCGTGGCCATCGGTGTCTACCGCTGCTCAGCGGAACTCGTACCGCCGCAGGGCGCGCGCACCATACGGGTTGAGAGGGCCACGGTCGCCGTTCCGGATTCTCTTCTGGCGCTCCCCGCGGACTCCCTCGCCGTGCTGGCCACGCGTCTCTTCGCCAGGGGCTTAAGGGAGGCATGCGCGGCCGAGATCAGCATCGGAGAGGACGCGTCCGCCTGGGCGGCGGTTCGTCTTCACGTTCGCGCGGCGCCCGAGGGCCGCATAGAACTCATAGGAACGGCTTCATCGGTCCTGGGCGGTCGGGGGCTGGCGGCCGTCGCCGTCACCGATTCACCCGACAGGCTGCGGGAGGCGGCCCTCGTCGCGGCTCGTGACATGGTTCGCAAGCTGGACCTGGCGCACGATCCACCGGCGGAGGGGCGATGACCGCGAAGAGGCCGGCAGCCGGTGTCGGCCATCAGGTGACCAGGGTGAGGCGCGGTCTGCGACGCCGCCGGCTCGGATGGACGCGCAGGGCGCGCGAGCTTACGCCCGGCCAGTTCGGCAAACTCGTCGACTATCACATCCACACAAAGCTCTGCGGACACGCCGTCGGAGAACCGATGGACTACGTGCGCGCCGCGGTCAAGAGGGGCCTGCCGGAGATAGGCTTCGCCGATCACATGCCGCTTCTGAGGATCAGGGACGAGCAGCTGACGATGGAACCGGATGAGCTCCCGCGGTACGTCGGCCTCGTCAACGAGCTCCGCGACGTGAGCGGGGGTATCACGGTGCGGCTCGGCATAGAGATGGACTACTTCCCCGACCAGATGGACGAGATCTGGGCCGCTGCGTCGGGCATAGAGTTCGACTACGTCTATGGCGCGGTCCATTACATAGATGGATGGGGGTTCGGGGACAGCAGGAGGTTGTCGAGTTATCACGGACGCGATCCGGACGAAACCTACGAGCGCTACTTCGAGCTCTTCTGCAAGGCGGTCCGCGAGGGCGGGTTCGACATCATGGCGCACCCCGACCTCGTGAAGAAGCACGGGATCGTGAGCAGTGTGCCGATAGACGACATGTACGAGACGGCGGCTCGGGCCCTCGTTGAGACCGGCGTGGCCATAGAGGTGAACACGTCGGGCTTAAGGAAGCGCACGGTGGAGGTGTATCCCAGTCTGCCGTTCCTCAAGACCTGCGCCAGGCACGGCGTGGCCGTCACGCTGGGCTCGGACGCACATGCGCCGTGGCAGGTCGGCATGGACTTCGACATCGCCCTGCGCATGCTCAAGAAGGCTGGCATCACCGAGATCGCCACCTTCGAGCGGCGTGAGCGGAGCACGCGGTCGATTGGCTCCGGCTGAGGCAGCCGCGCGCAAGACCCTACATGATTGACAGTTGGTCTTCCCAGAGGGTAGAATCTAGGCAGTAGCTCGTACCCCCCCCCACGAGCACCGTTGCCTCCAGCAGGGAGGTATGCAATGCGAACGCCACACCTGATTCTCGCCTTTCTTCTGCTCCTTGTTTCTGTCCCATCCAACTCCACGGTGATCCGCGTCGATCACGCGGGCGGCGGCGACTACCTGACGATTCAGGAGGGCATCGACGCTGCGTCCGAGAGCGACACGGTCCTCGTGGCGCCGGGAACCTACGCCGGAACGGGCAACCACAGCCTGGACTTCGGAGGCACGAACATCGTGGTCATGTCCGAGGCTGGGCGGGACAGCACCACCATCGACTGCGAACCCGACTACGACGGGTTCTACCTGCATACGGGCGAGGA
>JAUWLR010000028.1 GCA_030613615.1 Candidatus Eiseniibacteriota bacterium | reverse complement strand
CCCCACGCGTCTGCCGGCCGCAGGCGGGCGCAAAAGGACAGGTCTCTTCTGCCGAGTCCCGCCCCCAAGTTCCCTTGTCACAGGCCATTCCGCGAGGTGTTCGAGCTCCCCCCCTCAGAGACGCCAGTTCCCCTAGTCATTGCCAGGCCCACGCCCCGCCACTTGCCGCAGCCACTGGATCAGGCGGTTCCAACTCTCACACATTAGGGACGCCAGGGCCCATTCGCCACGGGGCGTCAGAAGAGCCGCTTCCCCGAGCCACTCGAGGAGGCGGGTCCAGTTCTGGAGCACTTCGGACGCCTGATGAAGCGCCTGTCACACAGAGGTGACAGAGGTTCTCCTGGCTGTCGACGGGCCCTTGTGCGGCGGGGCGCAGCAGCTGCGAGGGGGCTGGCCTGCGTGCCACGCAAGGCTGCGGACCGGCCGGGGTTGTGGTAGAATAGCGCGAGCACAAGTTCTTGCGTGTGAGCGCGTTCGATGCCACTCGAGCGAGGGAAGGATCATGGCAGCGGTCACCACGGCCACCGCAGCGATAGCTCTCATAGCGCTCCTGGTTCAGACCGTACCCGCCCTGGAGTTCGTCGAGAGTTCCAGCGGGCTCGGGACCCCCGAGCTCGAGGGTGGCAACACCGAATTCGAGTTCGCCGACATCGATGCGGACGGGAACGTGGATCTCCTGTCCATCGGCGACCACGGCTCGCCTTACATCAACACGAGCGAGCACGGGGTCATGGTGTGGTTCGGAGACGGGAATGGAAACTGGAACGTGTACCAGAACGGCAACTTCGGCTACGGGGGCATCGCGGTAGGTGATGTGAACGGCGATGGGCTCTGGGACGTCGGATACGCGATGCATCACGACTACTCGAGTGATGATTTCGGCGACCAGCTCATAGAAGTTGCTCTCGGTGACGGGACCGGGATGAACTGGATCCCATGGGACGACGGGTTGGCAACGAATGGCGAGACCTATGGGATGTTCGGCACTGATTTCGCCGATGTGGACAACGACGGCGATCTCGACATTGGGAGCAACTCCTTCGGTTGCTGCGCGGGGGTCCACGTCTACCTCAACGCTGGCAACGGCACCTGGAGTCAGAGCTTCGGCTTCATCGGAGGAAACTCGGATCCGGGCTTCGTCTTTGGCGACATCAACAATGACGGCAATGCGGACATCGCAGTCAGTCACGCGGATGGGACGATCTACTTCGGTGACGGCACCGGCGGCTTCGCGCTCGCCGACGGCGGGCTTCCGTCCTCCAGCATGAACGGCACCGCGCTGGGCGACGTCGACAACGACGGCGGCAAGGACGTTTCCTTCGTCACGGATTACCCGGCGCAGGGGGTGCAGGTCTGGGTCTGGGATGAGACCCTGGAGCAGTGGATCAACTTCTCGGGGTCTCTGCCGACGACGGGCGGATATCAGGCGACCCAGCTCTGCGACATGGATGCTGACGGATACGTTGACCTCATCGCGTTTGGCAGCGGCACATGCACGCTGTGGCTCGGTGACGGTGCCGGGCAGTGGACGCAGGACGCTCAGTTCACCACGCCCCCCAACGGGAGCTGCAAGGCCTTCAGGGCTGGCGGCGACGTCGATCACAATGGGTTGCCAGACATCGCACTGGTTGCTGAGCAGGGATCCTGGCCGAACTACCAGAACCACCTGCACTGCTTTCGGGAGACGACGGCGCCCGAGAGCCTGACAGTCGTGCCGGTGTTTCCGAGAGGCCACGAGAGCTTCGTGCAGGGCTCAGCCCAGTTCATCGATTGGCTTTCCGCCGTGCCCACCGGTGAGACGTCCTCCGTCGCCCTGGAGTACTCAGCGACCGGGAGCTCGGGACGGTGGCACACGATCGCCGCCGACGTGCCCAACAGCGGGCGGCATCAGTGGACAGTTCCCGCTGTGGCTTCGTCAGACTGCTATGTCCGCTACACGGTCAGAACCTCCCGCGGTGTCAGGACGGCTGTCACCCCGGCGGCCTTCGCGATCCTCAGCGACGGAACAGGAGTCAGCAGCGAGTCGACCCCCGGCGAGGATGTGAGTCTGCGCTGCTTTCCGAATCCGTCGTCGTCTGGCGCGGTCGTCGAATACACTGTGAAGTGGCAGGGGCGGGTGCGTCTCGGGGTCTACGATGTTTCCGGGCGGAAGGTAGCCTGTCTCGTGGATTCCCACGTTCCACAGCGCGGCGTCCGAACTGCCCTGTGGAATGGTCGGCGTGACGACGGCCGCGACCTTCCGAGCGGTGTCTACTTCGTGCGGCTTGAGGTAGGCGAGGAGCGGGCGGTCCACAAGATAGTGCTGCTCAGGTAGCTGGCATCCTCGAGCCAGAGCATCAGGTGGTTCCCACTCTCACACATCAGGGACGCCACAACAGAGACCCCGCCCATTCGGACGGGGTCTTCGTATGGCCCAGCCGAGTGCCTGCCATACCTGCGAACCGCGAATCGTTGTTCTTGAATGTTGGTCAACGTTGTGCTAGCCTCGAACCTGCAAGAGGCCGAGGCAGCCACGAGTGCTGGCGGGACAGGGGCCGACCTGCCATGTGCTGGCCTTCATCATTGGTGAGACCCGACCCGGTGAGTCGGCTGTTCTGCTGACGTAACGCCGGCCCACTCCCTTACGTTCTTCAGCCGGCACGCTGACTCCCACTCCTTGGTGTCCTTCAGCTGGCGCGGTGACTTTCGCTCCTCGGACTCTCATCATTTGGCAGAGCCACATTCGCGGGCAAACGAAAGGAGGGACTAACCGGGCGCCCGCTCTCTCAGGCGTCAGGCGCTCGCACGGCACTGCGCACCATTCCCTTTACTAGTAGTCGAGCGTGACAGAGAAAGGACGAGATCATGAAGACTCTGGTACTGGTTCTCACGTTCGCTGGCCTGTTGTTCTCCTCGATCGCTGCGGAGGCGGGAATCGTCGAAGGCGTCGTCTGCCCAGGTGCGATCCCCCTCGAGCCGCCCCCCGTGGTCGACGTCGACCGCCCGCTCACGCACGTATCGATCGACTTCGATGATATGACTGCTCCCTGCGTTTTCATCCAGACCGGTCCGCTCCGGGACGAGTACCTCGGCCTCGGTGTGTCGTTCTCGGGACCCGGCTCGGCGGATGGGCTGGCCGTCCTCGACGAGTGCGGGAGCTTCGGTGTCTCAGGGCACTCCTCACCGAACTTCCTGGCGGCGAACTGCGGCTCCGTCATGCAGAACGGTGGGATTCCTTGGGGGCCCGAGACGCTGACCTTCACGGAGACGATCGTGTCGTGCTCGGCGCTCGTCGGATCGAACAGCGGGCAGGGCTCCACGCTTTCGATGGTGGCCTACGATGTCGGCGGGGGGCTCGTTGCCTCTGACACGATTATCCTGGCCCCGGAGATGCAGCTGCTCGGCGTCGCAGGCGGTGGCATCAAGACAGTGGTCGTCGGGAGTACCCAGCCCTGCGTCTGGGTGCTGGACGATCTCGGCTTCGACACGGAGATCACGCCGGTTGAGGACTCGAGCTGGGGGACGATCAAGGCGCTTTACAGGTGACATGGAAGGCTAGTGTCAAACTGGCTCTTCGGGACCCCGTGGACTACCATGGGGTCCCGTTGTTTTCGGGGGACGAGACTTCTTCGACGGTGACTCAAGCCCCTCTCGCTGTGGCTCGGCAGGAGGATTGCGACCCCACGGATCCACTCCTCAATCCGGTTCCGATTCTCGAGCATTAGAACCCCCAACAACCCCTTTCTGCACACGAACTGATACATGACCATCCCCTCACCGGTATGGATAACCCTGCCTAAGATGTGTTATAATGCCCGTAGATCAGTGTGCTGGCGCGGTCACCCCGCGCGGGGCGAGCGTGCGCGGTGCTTCGCTTGTCCGGAGCGGGCGATCCGTCAGCACACGTGAAGACGCGATCCGCACCGAGGTTCTTGCCCGTGAGGCGAGGACCCGGTTCTGGGCAGAGTCCCGATAGCGCGACGCGCTCGGGGCAAGGAGGAAACCATGCGTACGGCACTCCGCTGGGGCCGATTCAGAGTTCTTGCCGCGCTCCTACCTCTCGCACTCATTGTCGCGACGGCCGGGAACCTCCCGGCCAGGGAGATCTGTGTCGGCGGGGACGGCCTCGAGGTGCGGGTCGTCGCGTCGGACGAGAGCGCCACGGTCCTCGAGATAACGCTGGGGAAATTCGACGCGCGTGCCGTCGCGGTCGGAGGCGAGATCCACTACGACGTCTCGCTCGAAGGCGAGGGAACGATGCGCGAGAAGGGAGCTCCGGCGCTTCCGTTCGTCGCACGCAGCATCGCGATCCCGGGAGACGCCCGGATGGAACTCGAGATCCTCGAGACCTCCCACGTGGATCTCGAAATGCGTGTCGCTCCTTCGGCTGGACCCGTCCTGTACCGCGCCGGGCCGCCCAGCGCCACGCGCTCTTTCTCTGACGTCTACTCCCGGAACGTCTTCTGGCCCGACGACACGGCGACGCTTGGCTCACCTTACATCCTGAGGGACGTCCGGGGGATCACCGTCAGGTTCTTCCCGTTCTCGTACAACCCGGCGAGCGAGGTCCTTCGTGTCCGGACCCGCGTGGTCGTGCGGGTCGCCAACGTGGGGCGCGATGTCCGAAACGTCAAGGCGCCGGGCGACGAGCGGCAGAACGAGTCCTTCCGCCGGCTCTACGAGTCACGATTTCTGAACTACAGGAGCACCCGGTACAACACGATCGAGGAACGGGGACGGATGATCGTCATCGCGCACTCGGATTTCATGGACGCCATTCAGCCCTACGTCGCCTGGAAGCGGCAGAAGGGGATCGAGACCGATCTCTACGATGTCGCGGCCATCGGGTCGACGCCCGACGATCTGTGGGACTTCATCGCGGCCGAGTACGGGCTCGGAGACGGGCTGACGTTCGTCCAGCTCGTGGGCGACGCCGTCCACGTGCCGACTTACCTGACGGACGTGGTCTTCTTCGACATCCACGGGAACTCCGACGCGAGCTACGCGCTAGTCGACGGGGCGGACAGCTACCCCGACCTGTTCGTGGGGCGCTTCTCGGCCGAGAGCGTCCCCGATCTCGAGACCCAGGTCGAACGGACCATCCGCTACGAGAGGGATCTCGGTGCGGGGGAGTGGCTCCACCGCGCTGCCGGGCTCGGAAGCGTGTGGGGCTCGGGCTTCGGCTACAACGGGTGGAACGGCGTCGAGTCGCTCGAGGCGATCAGGATCAAACTCATCGGGTACGACTATACCGACGTGGCGCAGCTCTACGAGGAGGGCGAGCCGCCCTTCGGCATCATTCCGGTCGAGGCGTGGGAGGTGACCGAGGTCCTGCACGATGGCATCGGCCTTCTGAACGTCGACGGCAATGCCGACATCTACTGGCTCAACACCGGGAACTACACGATCGCGGACGTTGACGCGCTTGAGAACAGCAACGAGCTACCCCTCGTCTACCTGGCAGCGCCGTACGCGGGCAATTTCGAGGAGGACTGCTTTGCCGAGGCGTGGCTCCGAGCGACCCACGGCGTGACGGGGGAGCCCACGGGGGCGATCGCGATCTACGCGTGCTCGAACGCGCTCCAGTACGCGCCCCCACAGGCAGCGATGCACGAAACTATCGATCTGCTCGTCGACCAGGAGAAGCAGACCGTCGGCGGGCTTCTGTACAACGGCGCCTGCTGGATGATGGACCTCTACGGCGCGCCCGACGAGTACGACACCTTCAGGAACTTCAACATCCTCGGCGACGCCTCGCTCGTCATGCGGAGCGACACGCCGGAGGCGATGACGATCGTCCACGAGCCTGAGATCCACGTCGGGGAGACGGAGTTCGGGGTGTCGACCGGCGTCGCCGAGGCTTTGGTCTGCCTCTCGACGGACGGCGGGATCGTGGCGGCCGACTACGCCGACGGTTCCGGCGAGGCGACGCTCGCGTTCGACGCGTTCGCCGATCCGACGGAACTGACACTGACCGTGACGGCATGCAACAGGATCACGAGTATCGAGACCGTGCCGGTGACGCACGGCACGGGTGTGACCGGCAACGAGACGGACGTGCGGACGGGACTTCGTGGCCTGTCGCCCAATCCCTTCCGCGCCGAGACCGTTCTCTCGTACGGGCTGGAGCAACCGTCGCACGTGCGGCTCGAGATCTACGATGTCGCGGGACGTCTCGTGACTCCGCTCGTGAGCTGCGAACAGCCGGCGGGGACGCACACGTCCCGGTGGGACGGTCGCGACGCGGCGGGCGTTCGCCGGGCGAGCGGCGTGTACTTCGCACGTCTGTCCGCCGGGGGACGCGAGAGCACTCGCAAGGTCCTCTTCCTGAGGTGACGTGAGCCGCGCGCTACGCGGTCTCCCGCATCCACCGCTGAAGGTGGTTCCAAGTCTCAAACAACAGGGACGCCACAACCAGAAGGGCCCGCATCTGCGGGCCTTTCTCGTGGTGCCCCATTGGGTGTTTCGTACCCGTCGGGTTCGGCCGCCCTGCGCGCTTGACAGCGCGTCCTCCTAACAGAGGCGGCGCAGCCGCCAGCCTCAGGCAGCGTGAGCGGCTGGCGCGGTAGCGCTAGAGCGCGAGCAATCCCGTTGGGGGCAGTGTACCCTCGACTGGAGCCCCACCAGAGGTGGCGGGCCTCCAGTCATCCGTCCTGCTCCACGGAGAAGGGGCGGGGGAGAATCCTGTAATACTTGACTGACACTCGATATGCTTGTAGGATGGAGGTATGTTAGGAATTCCTTACTGCGTGCGGCCGACCTCCAAGGAGGTGCAATCATGAGAGTGGTGGCAATCGCCGTGGTCGTGCTCGTGGCAGCCACGCTGGCGTTTGGCGCGAGTCCGACAGAGAAGCTCCCTCCGAAGCGTGAGGCGACACCCCTTGATGGGCCAGGATACCACAGGGAGGGAGGCGAGACGGTCGAGACCGCAGTTCCGGTCCCGGCTCTTCCCTACATTGACACAGGGAACACGTGCGACAACATCAACAACTACGATGAGGCCTGCCCGTACGGCGACTCCGCGTCGCCCGACGTCGTCTACAGCTATGCGCCGGCCGAGGACATGTGCGTCAGTGTGAGTCTCTGCAACTCGTGGTACGACACGAAGGTGTATATCTACGAGGACGCGTGGACACCGGGCACGTTCGTCGCCTGCAACGACGACAACTTCGACTGCGTGGACCCGCCCGTGCTCTACACCTCGTGGATTCCCGAGGCGCAACTCTACGTCGGGCACACATACTACTTCGTCGTTGACGGCTACGATGGCGCCTGCGGGGACTACACGCTCGAGATGGTGGAGGTTGAGTGCCTGGGGCCGTGTGTGTTGGAGTGTCCGCCTGAAGGAATAGCCGAGGGCGAACCCGACTGCTACGACGGCTACGAGGACACGTACAACGCTGGCTGCCTTTCCGTTCCGCCGTCCTTCAGCCATGTCACGCCGAGCACGGAAACTACCACGATCTGCGGTACGAGCGGGAATTACGACGACAACACCTACCGCGACACCGACTGGTATCTCTTCACGCTCTCTGGCATGTACGAGTCGGCTGCGGTCACTGCGTGCGTCGATGCTGAATTCCCAGTGTTCTTGGGTTTCATTGACCTGCGCCTGGGCTGCCCAGTCTCCAGTTACTACAGCTTCTCGTCTGCGGGAGAGTGCGAGACGGTGTGCCTGACCGAAACGCTACCATCCGGCGACTGGGCCGTCTTCGTCTCGACCGACGGCTGGCTCGCCATCCCGTGCGGCGCTGACTACATCCTGACACTGGACTTCCAGCCCCTGACGGGCGTTGAGGACCAAGGCCTGCCGGCTTCTTGGTCGGCCATCAAGGCGTTCTACCGCTAGACGCACCGAGACTTCCAGTCCTCGCCGCGGACCGCTCCGTACTCCGTGGCCAGGGGCCTCTTGGCTCCTCGAGTTGTGCTACGTGCATGGGCTGATTGCCACCTGGCGACGTTGGTCCCGGTTCCCTGCGTGTGATCCTTCATGTGCCATCGCCCCCTGCAAGTGCTTCCGGACCCATACTGGGTTCCTGCGCAAGAGATGCAGAGGTTCCGATCCCAGTTCAGACGTCGAACAGCGTCCACTACGGGTCGCCAGAACAGAGAGACCCAGCCATCGGCTGGGTCTCTCTGTTCTGTGCCCGACGGATACATCGTACCCGTCGGGTTCGGCCGCCCTGCGCGCTTGACAGCCCCCGTGACCCGGTCTACGATGCTCGTGTTCCGACGTGACCCGGTTTGTGACTGTCGTCTGTCAGTTTCAAGAACAGGGAGGCTTCGTGATGAGACGTTCGCTTTGTCTGCTCGTTGTGTCGCTCGTTCTGGCGGGAGCGCTCGCCGCGCCGGCACAGGCGGCGGGTCGTTTCGGTGGCGGCCTTCACTACTTGAGGACGCTCGGCGATATCAAAGATACGCCCGGATTCGATGAGAATGCGTTTGGTTTCCTCGCGTCCTATCAACTCGACGCTATGATGCTCAAGCTCGAGGGCGATGTCGAGTGGATTCTGGACTACGGCGGTACGGGCAACGCGTTGATTCAGCCGCAGGCCTACGTGCTTCTTGGCAACTTCATCTATGGCGGCGCGGGAATCGGCACCGGCTACTTCGACGGCGAGTGGTGGAGTAATCCCTTCTACGCCCTGCGTGCGGGTGTGAACTTCACGCTTGCAGGTCTGGATCTCGATGCCTACGCCCTCTACCGTTTCCAGGACACCGAGGTCTTCGAGGAGTTCGGGAAGCAGGACATCGACTCGATCACCTTCGGCGCTCAGATCCGGTTCTAGCTCGGAAGCCAGCACACGCGGGCTGTTGGCGTGTTGTCTTGTTGCGCCGCCCCGGCGCCCCGGCGGCCCGGGGCGGCTTTCCATGTTCCTTGTGGATCGGGCGGCCGGGCACATGAATCTCAACTGGCAGTTGGTCGAGGGGCAGCCAATACGGGGAGTAGATGATGAGGCGATCACGGTTTGCGCAAGCGCTCACGGGGCTCATGCTGTCCGCGGCCGTGGTGGGCTGCAGTTCGGGCGGCTCCCATCAAGGGTACGAATCCACAGCCACGAGTGAGATCCAACGAGATGTTGCACCGGTCGCGGGCACGGAAGCGCCGCGTCCTGAGGCAGTCGCCAATGCGACCTACCACGGAATCTACGAGACACCCGTTCATCTCGTGAACGGCCGGTTCGAGGGAGAGCCATTCGCGGAGGGTGGTGTGTCGCGTCCCACGGTGCAGCTCATCGGAGGCGTTTTCGAGACGGGGGACCTCGACGAAGATGGTTGCGAAGAAGCTGTCGTGCTCCTCGTTGAGAACTCGGGCGGGACGGGGTCGTTCGTCTATCTCGCAGTGGTCGCTCGGCGAGGCGGAGAGGTTGTCAATCTCGGCACGAGCCTGGTGGGTGATCGGGTGCAGATTCGATCTATCCGCGTTGAGGGGGAGCGCATCGAGCTCAAGGTCGTTCAGCAGGGCCCGGACGATGCCGCATGCTGTCCATCACAGAAGGCCACGAGGATCTGGGCGCTGGATGGGGGACTCGTAGAAAGATCGACCGACGTAACGGGGACGCTGTCCACCGATGATCTCTCAGGTGTCGAGTGGATGCTCACGCATTTCAGTCGGGATGAGCCGGCCCCGGAGAACAGCTCGATCACGATGGTGTTTGAGAACGGCAAGGTCTCGGGGTCGGGCGGCTGCAACCGCTATTTCGCGGAGGTGACCGAGGCATCGCCGGGTGACATCAAGATCGGTGAGATCGGTTCCACGATGATGGCTTGTCCCGACGAAGTGATGCAGCTCGAGGGTCGGTATCTGAAGGCCGTCGGTGGAGTCGCAGGGTACAGTTTCCTCGCTGGAAAGTTGGTACTCGCCTACAGAGACGGCGATGTCGTAGGAGCAATGCTCTTCGAACCTCGTGGACAGAGCGCCTCCACCCAAGGGGAGTAGTGGTCGGGAGAGGAGTCTCCAATGCCCCGCTGGCGCAGCCTCATAGCCACGCGCGTGATCGACCCGCTGGGATGGAAGATCAAGGGCTCGGACCTCGGCGGACGCCTCACCGAGTTCCGCGCGCGCCAGTGGGACGAGCCCGAGACGTGGCGGAAGCGACGGACCGAGCTTCTGGCGCATCTGCTCGTCCACGCGGTGACGCGCGTGCCCTACTACATGGAGCGCGTGAGCGGGCTCACCCCCGAGGCCATCACGGACGATCCCTTCGAAGCTCTGGGCTCTTTCCCCATCCTCGAACGGTCCGAGCTCATCGAGCGCTTCGACGAACTCCACTGCGACATGGGGCGAGGCGCCTGGCTCGACACGTCCGGAGGCTCGACCGGGACTCCGGTTCGCTTCCTCCACGACAGGCACTACAAGACGGCCGCCTTCGCCACGACACAGCTTTCCCTTGACTGGGCGGGGATCGCACGAGGAGACCGGCGCGTGGGCCTCTGGGCGGCGAGGCGCGATCTGGTCGGGCGGCACTCGCCCGTGAGGCGCCTGAGCAGCTTCTTCCGCGACATCGACATCCTCGATGCCTTCCGTATGGGTGAGGGTGAGATGCGCGAGTACGTCGACTTCCTGAATCGCCGGCCGCCCGCGTGCCTGGAAGGTTACACGGAGGCCATCTTGGCGATGGCGGAGTTCGTGGAGCGAGAGGGGCTGGAGATCATGTCGCCGCGCGCGGTCGCGACCACGGCCGGAACGCTTCTTCCTCACATGCGCGAGAAGATTGCCAGGGTGTTCCGCGCGCCGGTCTTCGACCGCTACGGCACGCGCGAGGGCGGTCTCATCGCCACCGAGTGCGAGCGACACCAGGGACTTCACCTGATGGGGGAGACGACCGTCCTAGAGATCCTCGATCAGGACGGGCGGGACGTCGGTGTGGGGGAGCCGGGCGAGACGGTCGCCACTAACCTCTGGAACTACACGATGCCCCTGATCAGGTACCGCGTGCAGGACCAGGTTGTGCGCGGCCCAGACCTCTGTGGCTGCGGCAGGCCATATCCGCTGGTCGAGAGCGTCCTCGGCAGGGCGGCGTCGTGCTTCCCGAGGTCCGACGGGGGGCTCGTGCTGCCCGACTTCTGGATTCGCCTGTTCGCTGTCGAGTTCAACACGGGCGACGTCTTCAAGTATCAGTTCGTTCAGGAAGCCATCGACCGGATCACCGTGCGGCTTGTCCTCCGGCCGGGACACGAGGGGCCGGACTCGAAGATGCGTGATGCGATCGTCGCGCGCATCTGCGATTCGATGGGCGCTCCGTGCCGCGTGGATTTTTCAATCGAGGATGACATCCCGCCGACGGAATCGGGGAAGCACCTCTACTCGGTCTCGAAGATCGTGCAGGCTACCTGAACATCGCCTTCATCGCGCCCCAGCTGAGTTCCTCGACCGGCGTCACGCCGCACCCGATACCCCAAGCGCCGATGAGTCCGCACGAGGGATTGTGCTCAGGCGCGCACGGCGAGTTCTCGTGGAGCGTGTATGGCGCGTCCGGGTGCTCGTCCAGGCAGTAGAGCGGGTCTTCGCAGATGTTACCGTTGGCGCCGTACTGGCCGGCCAGGCAGCCGACCCAGTCGCCTCCCGCGTTGCAGTAGACATCGCAGCAGGTAAGCGTGGCGTCACTTTCCCAGCACGTGACCGCCTCGCCCTGCAGGCTGTGGCTGATGATGGTGTTGTCGAATGTCACGTAGCACAGTTCTCCGCAGGCGACGACCCCCGTGTAGGTGCACGAGTTCCCCCAGAACGTGCAGTTCACGAAGGACGGAGAACACTCGATCGAAACGTCGATGGCTCCGCCGATCGGCGCCGAATTGCCTGTAAGCGTGCAGTAGCGAAGCACCGGGTTGCAGTGCAGCTCGATGTGCAGAGCGCCTCCCGAGTGCAGGGCAGAGTTCCCCGTGAAGGCGCAGCCGGTGAGCGTGGGGGAGCAGCTGCTGCGGATGTAGATCCCGCCTCCGTATCTGGCGTTGTTCCCGAAGAACTCACAGTCGATCAGGGTCGTGGCCCACGCTCGGGCCAGTCCGCCGCCGCGGACGCTCTCATTGCCGATGAAGGAGCAGCCGGTGAGCGTGGACAGCCCGCCTCCGTACATCCCGCCACCCGTCGCGGCCTCGTTGTCGAGGAGAACGCAGTTCACGACCGACGGGGAAGCGTCCCAGTCGCAGAAGATGCCGCCGCCGTTGTAAGCGGCCCACCCGTGCGTGATGGTGATTCCTTTAATGATGGATTCTGGACCCTCGTCGCTCTGGAAGATGAACCCGCGGTGGGGGTCGGCCTCGCTTCCCTCGCAGTCAATGACGCACGTCTCGGGGTCGCCGCTCTGGGACCGCACGGTCACGGCTCTTCCGGCGAAGTCGACGTCGCGATTGCCCGCACCTGTGAAAGTGCCGGCGGCCAACTCGATGATGTCGCCGTCCGAGGACGCGTTGATGGCGGCCTGGATCGTGGGGAAATCACCGGACCCGTCGGGCTCAATGACATAGGTCGTGGCGGAAGCGGTGAACGCCAGGACGATGATAGCGCAACAGACAAGCATGGAGTATCGCATGGCAGACCTCCGTGGCTCCTGATACTGCGGGGAAGTGTTGCTGGGCGACCGTCGACAGTCTCTACTGAGTATACGCCAAAGCCTTCAACTCTCCCCGTCTGTTCTCGTCGACGAGCCGTGGATCTCCATCCTGATCTCCGTTGATTCCCCCGGCCCCCTGATGTAGACTGAGGATTACTCACTGCCAGGCGTTGCAAGGAGGCCCAATCATGAAGACCGTCACCTGCGTTGCGATCGCGGTAGCCGTTCTGGCTGCCACTGCACTTGCTCAGACTCCGACGGCGGCGATGCCCGAGAAGCACAGCGAGATCACCGGAGAACCCAGCTACGAAGGCCGCATCGAGGGCGATACGATCGAGGAGTGCTGGACGATCCCGTCCCTGCCTTTCTTCGGCACCGGCAACACCTGCGCCTATGCCAACGACTACGACGAGGGATGCCCATACTTCGGCTCCACATCGCCGGAAGTCGTCTACTGCTACTCGCCTCCACACAACATGTGCGTGAGCATCGACCTTTGCGACTCGTACTACGACACAAAGGTCTACGTGTATGAGGACGAGTGGACTCCCGGGGATTACTACGCCTGCAACGACGACAACTTCCACTGCGTGGACCCGCCGGTAGACTACACGTCGTGGCTGGAGGAGGTCATCATGCTGGCCGGCCACACCTACTACATCGTCGTTGACGGCTACAACGGCGACTGCGGCGACTACGTGCTTGCGATAGAAGAGATCGAGTGCTCCGGTCCGTGCGACGTCATCTGTGTGGGCGTCCCCGAGGGCGAGCCGACCTGCTACGACGGCTACGACGACCAGTACAACGGCGGTTGCTCCTCGCTGACCTGGTCCTACATCCCAGCCGGGCCCGGGCCGTTCGTCGTCTGTGGCGAGGGCGGCGTATTTGACTTCGGCGGCTCGACGTACAGGGACACCGACTGGTATCTGATCTACCCGTGCGGTGGCGTGCCCATCAGCATCACGGTCGAGGCCGAGTTCGGCGTCCTATTCGGCTTCGTGGAGGGCGTCCCTGACTGCCCCAATCCTGGGTTCATCAGCTACGCTTTCGCGAACGAGTGCACGCCGACTACGCTGACTGAGTACCTGCCGTGCGCCTCGGTAGCGATCTACGTGTCCACGGACACGTGGGATCCGGTGTACACATGCGGCCTTGAGTACTCACTCACCGTCGAGGGCTACACCGAGCACTGCGATCCGACTCCGGTCGAGAACATGAGCTGGGGGAGGGTCAAGTCGCTCTACAAGTAGCCCCGCACGCCCGACAGCGCCGTCCATCCTGATCTACCTGGTTCCGCCAGTGCGCTGATGCAAGCTGAGGATTACTCACTGCCAGACGCCAACAGGAGGCCCAATCATGAAGACCGTCACCTGCGTTGCGATCGCGGTAGCCGTTCTGGCTGCCACTGCACTTGCTCAGACTCCGACGGCCGTGAGGCCGGAGAAGTACGGCGGGACTACAGGCGAGCCCACGTACGAGGGGCGCATCGAGGGGGATACGATCGAGGAGTGCTGGACGATCTCGTCCCTGCCTTTCATCGGTACCGGCAACACGTGCGCCTACATCGACAACTACGACGAAGGGTGCCCGTACGACAGCAATTGGGCGCCCGACGTTGTCTACTGCTACTCGCCTCCACACGACATGTGCGTGAGCATCGACCTTTGCGACTCGTACTACGACACCAAGGTCTACGTGTACGAGGACGTGTGGACTCCCGGGGATTACTTCGCCTGCAACGACGACAGCCCGAACTGCGTGGACCCGCCGGTCCCCTACACATCGTGGCTGGAGTACGTCTTGATAGGTGCCGGCCACACCTACTACATCGTCGTCGACGGCTACGGCGCCGACTGCGGCGACTACGTGCTCGCGGTGGATGAGGTTCAGTTGCCGGATCCGTGCGACATCATCTGCGTCGGCGTCCCCGAGGGCGAGCCGACCTGCTACGACGGCTACGACGACCAGTACAACGGCGGCTGCTCCTCACTGACGTGGTCGTACATCCCGGTCTCCCCAGACCCAATCGTCGTCTGCGGGGAGGGCGGCGTCTTCGACTTCGGTGGCTCGATGTACAGGGACACCGACTGGTATCTGATCTACCCGTGCGGTGGCGTGCCCATCAGCATCACGGTCGAGGCCGAGTTCGGTGTCCTCTTCGGTTTCGTGGAGGGCGTTCCTGACTGCAACAATCCTGGGTTCATCAGCTACGCTTTCGCGAACGAGTGCACGCCGAGTACGCTGACCGAGTATCTGCCGTGTGGCTCGTGCGCGATCTTCGTGTCGACAGACTCGTGGGATCCGGCGTACACGTGCGGCCTTGAGTACTCACTCACCGTCGAGGGCTACACCGAGCACTGCGATCCGACTCCGGTCGAGAACATGAGCTGGGGGAGGGTCAAGTCGCTCTACAGGTAGTTCCGCATGCCCGATAGTGCCGTCCATCCGTAGAAATCGCGAGCGCGGCTCGGTTTATGCAACGGCTAGGGGTTCGCGGTTGCTTAGACTACCGAGCTTCACCGGCCGTCGCCGATGCAGGCGACTCGGTCGACGCGGGGGAGTATCATGCGCGCAATGGTTCTGCTTGTATTCCTGCTGGCTGTGATGGCACTCTTCTCCTTCTACGAGCCGCTGATGCCGTACTGGAAGAACCGATTCCCGGCCGTCATGGAGTGCCTCGACGAGGGGCGGTATAGTGACGCCCTCGCCGCTGCAATGGTGGGCGACGTTCCCGGCGATGATACCGAGTACTGGCAGAGGAGCGAGCCGCTTGGTGAGGTCGCGCGGGTGGAGAAGGCCGCGCCGGTGAAGAAGGCCGCGCCTGCTGAAGACACCGCGCCTGTGGAAGAGGCCGCGCCTGCGGAAGAGGCTGCGCCCGAGAAAGAACCCACGCCGGTAGATACGGTCGAACCCGTAGAGGAACCTGTCTCCGACATGTGACAAGCCACCCGGCCCGGCAGGTTGGGTCTACTGGATGCGAAACAGAAACCGGACCGCCTGCGCGGTCCGGTTCCCTTTTCGTAGACTGCTGAACGTTCTGCCTACGCGGCCTGCGCCCGCAGGATCTCGTCCAGATCCTCCTCGGCGGTCCCCATCGGCCTACCCGGGATCTCATTCAGGCCCTCCTCGGCGGTCCCTATCGGCTTTGATGTCGTAGTTGTCCACGAGGATCTGCAGCCCCGCCGGCGTCACGAACGCGGGCAGCGTCGGACCGAGCCTGATGCCCTTGACGACAGCCTCCAGGAGGGCGATAGTGGGCGCGCGGCGAGTCATGAGTGGGCGCGCCGGGAGTCATGAGTGGGCGCGCGGGGAGTCATGAGTAGGCGCGCGGGGAGTCATGAGTGGGCGCGCGGGGAGTCATGAGTGGGCGCCGGGGGCCATGTGGCCTGGACGCCCGGGCTTCATCGCACACGAAAGAGGGGGAGAGGATGCACATCGGGAGAAACGGCAGTCTGGCCGCGAGGGCCATCGCGTTCGCGCTCTGCGCCCTGCTGCTCGGAGCGGTCGGCGCCGGGGCCGACGACGCGGTGAGGATAGAGGCCGCCGAGGCGGCTCAGCATATCGGAGAGGTCGCCGAGGTCTGCGGGCGCGTCGCGAGCGCGGCTCACATCGCGGCCGTCAAGGGGCAGCCCACCTTCCTCAATCTGGAACGTCCCTACCCGGATCAGCCGTTCAACGTCGTCATCTGGGGGAGCGACCGCTCTCGCTTCGATGCGCCGCCGGAGCGCGCGTTCGACGGGAAGGATATCTGCGTCACAGGTCTCATCGAGACCTACGGCGGCAAGCCGCAGATCGTCGTGAGCGATCCGGATCAGATCGTGCTGGTGAGTCCTCCCGAGGGGGGAAACGAGCTCACCGACACGGAGAGGATCCTCGTGAAGGCGCTGCTTGCTTCGCTGGGGCACGAGACCAACTACGGGTCGGGGGAGTGGGACGAACAGACGGTCGAGGCGACTATCGCCTTCCAGGAGGCCGAGGGTGTGACGCCCACGGGCGAGCCGGACTCCGCGACTCTCCGAGCGCTGGCCGACGCGGTCCCCGGGATTCCTGACGAGGACCGCGACCTGGTCATTCGCCTGCTTCTGTTCGAACTGGCGCGGCGAGGGGAGTGAAGTCGGCGACGACCGGCAGGTGGTCCGAGGCGACCAACGTGTCATCCAGGCGCAGCCCGTAGCGCGCGAGAACCTCGGGCGCCAGCGCCTCGGTTGCCAGGATGAACGCGCGCTCCAACCTGAGTACACTGTCCGAGTAGATGATGTAGTCCAGCTTCCCCGGGGAGAACGAGCTCCGCGCGTCTCGCCAGGTGGCCACCGTGACGCCTCCGGCGGTGCGGGGCCACGCGTCGGCGAGAGGGGTCCCGTCCCAGTCGGGCGCGAATGACGTTCCGAACCTGTCCTCGTCGGCGATCCTCCCGGACAGCAGAGTCTGAACCTGGCTCGCACCTCCCACGAGGTTCATGTCACCCGCGATGACGATGGGCGTGCCTTCGGGGAGGTCGAACGCCGCCGGCGCGCCCCCGCGAATGGGGGAGCCACCCGGCGTCATCGTGTCGCGCGTCCAGGCGGCGATGCCGTCGAGCTCCTCCTGCCTTTCGACCTCCTTGTTACAGCACGGGGGATGGGCGCAGATCACCGAGACGTCGACGGCGTAGATCTCATCCGGCAGGTCGACAAGGACCCAGTAGTTGCCCGACGCATCGATCGCCGCGCCCTCAAGTAACGGGTACCTGCTGATCACGTGACCCTCGTGCGTGTTCAGGCCGTGCCACTCGACTCCTGGAATCGCCAGCGCGACGTAGGCGGCCGCCTGCCGGGCCGTGTGAGCCCAGATCTCCTGGAAGCAGATGACGTCGGGGTCGAGCGCCCTCAGCACGCGGATGAACGGGGCGGGGCGCTTGAAGAGCCCGTCGAAGAGCACGTTCCAGGTGACCACCCGGATGTGGTCCGGGCGGAGTCTTTCGAGAGAGACGGCCAGTGGGAGAGGCGGCGGCTCGTCGGAGAGCTCCACGGTCACGGCCCCCTCATTCGGCGGGCGGTCACTGGCATCGCGTCCTTCGTCCACCAGGACGAAAGATGCGTGCGGCCCCGGGGCGATGTCCACGCCGGCTCTCGTCCGGCGCAGGAACGACACCTCGAATCGCACCGACGAGACCGTCGGCGCCTGCCAGAGTCCGATGTCCGCCTGTTCCACCCTCGTGCCACAGCCTACGGTCCAGACCTCACCCTCTCTTTCACCAAACGTCCAGACCAGCTCGGCCCCGAGCCCCTCGATGGCCCGTCCTGTCGAGGCGTCGCCGTCTCCATCGACGAGCAGCGTGATCATGTTGCCACCCTGGAGGTTCATCTCCGCACCCAGGTCGAGCAGCAGTGTGACCCGCTCCCTGTCGCTCCGCACCCGGACACTGCCGAAGTCGATGCCCGTCCCGTTGCCGCTGGGGTCCGTCCACGCGGGGTCGACGGTCTCCCAGTCTTCGAACAGCCCGTCGACCGCGACCGGGATCTCCCGCGCGGCCGCCCAGCCGGCGATTCCGAAGAGCGCCAGAGCTACACACACCGTTCGTTTCACACTGCTCCTCCTTGCCAGACCTGCAGACGGGCTGCGCCTCGGACGCGGGTGAATTCCCTCCAACCACTACAACATGCACCTTCTGGCGGTCAAGGCAGGAAGGAGATGGAGCCGCGGGGAACCCATGCGGTGCCTCGGTGCCGATGCGTCACCTCGGCGCTCACGTGACGTTCCTTGACTGGCACAGGTTCCCGTCGGATACTTGACTGACCGTAGCGGAGCAGGAACGTCCACGGAGAGGAGCCGCCTTGTCACATTCGGACTCGCTTTCGTCAGGCGCTTCACGATCATCCGACCCGCCGAGGCCGCATCTCCGCGCCCTGGTGTGGGCAGGTGCCGCGTGTTCGGCCGCGGCCGCGTGTCTGGGGGCCGCGCTTGCGCTGGGAGGGTGTTCCGGGCCGTCCCTGGATCCCGGTGTTCCCAGGCACGTGGTCGTCATCTCGATCGATACGGCCCGGGCCGACCACTTCGGGTTTCTCGGCAGCGAGCAGGTCAGAACGCCCGGTCTGGACGCGTTCGCCCGTGAGGCGATCGTCTTCACGGACTACATGACAGTTGTCCCGACCACGCTTGCTTCGCACGCCACGCTCTTCACCGGGAAGTACCCTCACCATCACGGTACGCCGCGCAACGGGTTCATGATCAACGAAGCGAACCAGATGCTGGCCGAGACGCTGCGGGAGGCCGGCTTCCACACAGCAGGCTTCGCGGGTTCCTTCGCTCTGGACGAACGTTTCGGCTTCGCTCAGGGCTTCGACCACTACGACCAGAGTTTCGACATCTACGTCGGCGACAACGGCGCCGACCAGAACCAGCGTCTTGCTGAGCAGGTGACCGACGCGGCGCTCGCGTATCTGGACGAAGCCGGTGTGCCTGACCGGTTGTTCCTCTTCGCCCACTACTTCGACCCTCACGCGCCCTACTCAGCGCCTGCGCCCTTTGACACGGCGTACGACCCTCAGGGAACCCACGGGCTGTACCCGGCCGAGGCCATCAAGCGCTATGAGGGCTTCTCGCCCGAGCAGAAGGAACGGGGCATCCGGAGACTCGCGATGCAGTACGCTTCCGAGGTGTCATACACCGACCATCATGTGGCGCGTCTGCTCGATGATCTCGCCAGGAGGGGTCTACTGGATGAGACCCTCGTCGTCGTAACGACCGACCACGGTGAGTGCCTCTGGGAACACGGCGAGGAGTTCGACCACGGTCGCACGGTCTACCAGGCGACCATGCATGCCGTCTGCGCCATGAGGCTTCCCGGAGGCGAGCTCGGGGGCAGTCGCGTGGACGAGCTCGTCGCCAGCATCGACGTGCTGCCCACTGTTCTCGACCTCTTGGGTCTGGACCTGCCCGCTGGTGTTGATGGAGAGTCGGTGCCGCTCAGGAGCGTGGGGGAGGGCATTGCTCCGAGGGTCCGCTTCGGCGAGGCCACGAAGCCTCGCTCGCAGGCCGAAACGGATCCCAGGTGGACGAACATCCGGAAGGCCCGGTGCATCCGCGACGGGCGCCACAAGTACGTGTGGACCCCATATCTGGGCACCCGGGAACTCTACGACGTCGTCGCTGACCCTCGTGAGACGACGAATCTGCTCGAAGCGCCGACGGACGAAACGCTCAGACTGGCAGCCGACATGCGGGCAAGGCTCGAGGTCTGGACGGACTCGGCCCGGCCGCTGCCCTCGGCGTTCGATTCCTCGCAGACGGAGGAGAGCATCAGGCGGCTCCGCAGTCTGGGGTACCTGCAGTAGGGCCGTTCTCCAATGCCCGCCTGTCCGCGACCCGCTGACAGGCCGCGCACGGGCTTTGACCACTCGACCCGGGTGCGGTAGAATAGAGGAACCTCACAGATTCGTCATTGATGACATCGGCTCGCGCGGAGCGGGTCATGTTCGTACGCCGTTGACCGGGGGAACGCCATGGACCACAACATCATGAGAAGCAACCGCGCGTCGGGGCACCTGCTGTGCATCGTCGCGCTGCTGGCAGTGGCGGGCACTGCCTGGGCGGTGACTGAATCGACCGGTGTGCCGATCGCGTCGACGCAGGACCACGCGGCCCTGGAGGCGCAGCGCTGGGTGGACAGGCCTCCGTCCACCAGAAAGGCCCCGTATCTCATCTACTCGGGCGTCAACACCGAGATGGACGTTCACTGGCAGCTGGATTCGACCAGCGGCTGCACCATCGAGTGGGGGACGGATATCTCCTATTCGCTCGGGAGTGCTGCCACGACGGAGTACGGGACCGACCACCAGCACACGCACACCATCACCGGTCTCGCTCCGGGCACGTTCTACTACTACCGGGTCACCGCGGGCGGGGACGTGCACACGGGTTCGTTCCACGCCGCGCTGCCGGACGACGCCACGCAGCTCAAGTTCCTGGCGTATGGGGACACCAGAACCTATCCGGCCGCCCACGACACGGTTGCCAACGCGATGATCTCGACGTTCACATCGGACCCGGGCTACCAAACGTTCGCCCTCGTAGTCGGGGATCTCGTGGCTAACGGCGACGCCGAGGCCGACTGGGACAATCAGTTCTTCGACCCCACCTACACCGGGATTCAGACGCTGCTCCGTGACGTCCCGTATCTCTCGGCCATGGGTAATCACGAGGGAGACGGGGTGCTGTTTCAGAAGTACTTACCCTATCCGTTCGTCGGAGGTCGCTACTGGTCCTACGACTACGGCCCGGCGCACTTCGTCGTGGTCGCCCAGTACACGAGCTACAGCACGGGCTCTGCCCAACTCACGTGGATAGAGAGCGACCTCGCGGCCAGCACGAAGCCGTGGAAGATCATGTATCTGCACGAGCCCGGCTGGTCGGCGGGAGGCCACAGCAACGAGGTCCCGGTCCAGACCTACCTCCAGCCCCTGTGCGAGCAGTACGGAGTGCCGATCATCTTCGCAGGACACAATCACTACTACGCCAGAGCGGTGGTCAACGGGGTGCAGCACGTGACGACCGGTGGGGGAGGCGCTCCGCTCCGTACGCCCGACCCGAGCTACCCCTACGTTGTCGTGACGGCGGAAGGTCATCACTACTGCAAGATCGCGATCGACGGGGGGACGCTCGACCTCGAGGCCGTAGCGCCGGACGGCACCCTGCTCGATTCGTTCACGATCAGGCAGTCCCATCTGCTCGACTTCACGTGGACCGACCACCACGCGAGAGAGATCGACTACCTCGGCGAGGCTATCTACCACACGATTCTCGAGAACACGGACACCGTGGCAGACACGGTTACCGTGGACATCGTGCACGACATCCTGCCTGATGGTCTGGGGCCCTATGACTGGACCGGGTTCTACTGCGACACAGACGGCGCCTGCCACTTCGGGCCGTGGGACTACGTGCTCGAGCCCGGTGCGGCCGAGACCTTCGACGTCCACGTCCTCGACAACGTGGGCGATGTGCGGGGCATGGCCCTGACCACCCTGTCCGCGGCCGGCGCAACCGACACGGCCTACGTTTCTTTCGCCACCTTCGTGGATCTGCCCTCGATCCTGCTCGTGGACGATGATGCCGGCGCGACACACGAAACGTACCTGCAGACGGCGATCGAGGACGTGGGGCTTGCCGCACGCTCCTGGGACGCGGACGTGCTGGGCAGGCCCGGCCTCGGTCAGCTGTCGTCGTACTGGGCGGTCCTATGGACAACCGCCAACGGCAGCGCGATGTACGTCAGCACCGACGACGAACAGGACATGGCGGACTACCTCGACGGCGGCGGCAACCTGATGCTCGCGAGCATGCAGTACCTCTCGAGTCGCGGCGCCACGAACACGTTCATCACGAACTACCTCCACATCGATTCGTGGGGCAGCGATACCGGTGGCTTCATCATGACCGGTGTCAGCGGTGACCCGATCTCCGACCATATGTCGCTTCTTCTCCTCGGCGGGCTGTTCCCTCCGGGCAGCAGCGACTCGATCGTCCCCAGCGCTTCCGCGGACTCCATCTTCACGAGCCCGGTCGGCGTCAAGGGCGTCAAGGTCGCGGAGGGTGATCACAAAGTGGTGTTCCTCGGCTTCCCGTTCGAGGACGTTGAGGTATCCGAGCCCGATCCGAACAACCAGAGGACGCTCGTCGAGCGGATCCTGAACTGGTTCGATCCACCCTCTGGCATCGAGGACGGAGAGGTCCACCGTCTCGCACTCTCTCAGAACGTGCCCAACCCGTTCAACCCGGCCACGGAGATCGCGTTCACGGTTCCCGAGAGTGCCGGGCGCGTCACACTCAGCGTCTACAACGTGAACGGCCGGGTTGTTCGCACTCTGCTGAACCGGGAGCTTCCGGCGGGTCCCTCGCTCGTGGTGTGGGACGGATGCGACGACTGCGGTCGCGCACTTGCTTCAGGGGTCTACTTCGCGAGGCTCGCGGCGGGCGGAGAGAGCGTATTCCGCAAGATGACACTGCTGAAGTGATGCGAACCGGGCGGGGCGGAAGGCTCCGTGCGCCGCTGCAGCGCGTCGAAAAGGGAAGGCCCCGTCGATGAGACGGGGCCTTTTCCTCGCGTGTGGTCGTGCGATGGACCAGACAGGAACGTCTGCCAGTCTGCTACCTAAAGAGACCCTTGATGGCGCCCCACGTGGACTCCTCGACGGGGGTGCCGAAGTAGTTGGCCTTGACCTGTAGGATGGCCGTCCGGCCCCAGCTCTCGTCCGGATCCCACCACCCCTCCCACCAGGCCCACGTCACGACGCCGTTGAAAGTGGTCTGCCCGCCGTTGCCGGTGTTGTCGTACCCGAAGCAGAAGTAGGTGCCGTCCGCGATGACGATACCCTCGGCCGACACATCGATGTACGTGTAGGTGGTTGGAGGGAACGTGGTCGGGTTTGAATCGACCGGCGTGAACGAGCCGTAGTACTCAGCGCTGTAGGCGTTCCCACCCGGTGAGACGTAGCCCCCCATGTCGGTCCACACGAGCCAGCCGTACGCTTCGGTCGGCGGTCCGCAGCAGGGGAAGCCGAACTCCACCAAGACGAGGTCCATGCCCGTACCGTTGTAGGCGGTCGTGATGAACCACTCGCCCCAGCCGGTGGACGACCCGCCCGTGGTCGGGACGAAGTCGATCGCTCCACCGGTGTTGTACTGGAAGTCGTACCGGATCGTGCTGGGTTCGCCAGGCGGGGCCGCGATCAGCTTCGCCGGGGTCCCGTCCTTGCATGCCGATGTCTCGGCCAGAACGGGGGAAACGATGAGTGCGAGGATTGCCACGGCCAGTATGAGCTTTGTCAGCATAGACACCTCCCTTTCCGGGGCGACGGCGACTGCGCGGGTGCTCACCCACACCAAGCTGCTTCGAGGATTGTGCTGAGTGGGAGATGCTCGCGCGAACCGCCCGGCCCCAAGGCCACTGCACGATCACGCACGCTTGCAAAAAGCCCGGGAGAGGACGCTCTCACCCT
>JAUWLR010000134.1 GCA_030613615.1 Candidatus Eiseniibacteriota bacterium | reverse complement strand
TCGGTACCCCATATACGAGGCCTGCAGCGTGTGCGAGCCGGCGGGCACGTCGGAGATGACGTACACGCCGTCCACGTTCGATATCGATCCGCTGGCTGTGCCCAGTACGGACACGTTCGCGTAGGGCAGCGACCTTCCAGTCGAGGCATCGGTCACCCTCCCGCGAATGGTCCCCGTCGTCCCACCGACGTAGAGCGGCAGAAGCTCCGGCGGCGCGGCGCCCACGTGGGGAGTCGCGGTGGACAGCAACGCGGAGACGCCCTTCCAGTCCTCGCCGGTGGCCTGGACGATGCGCGCGGCGTATGTCAGCTCGACCTCGTCGTCACGCTCGATGTAGCGTACGGTGTACTCGGGATACCACGACGCGTCGGGAACGAGGTAGGTGAGCTCGACGGTCAGGGAGCCTCCGGATTCAGTCTCGCAATCGACCACCACTTCCTTGCCCGGCCCCTCACCGACCTGCATCGACCGCAGCTCGGACAGAATCCACGCCCGCCGTCCCTCGTGGTCGGACGTCTCGTCAGCGCGCTCGTCCCGCCGGTCGTCCGTGGTGATGTTCTCCGTTTCGAAGAAGGTCAGGATGCCGTCCCAGTACGAGGGCGCGAAGTCACCGTCGGCCAGCTGTTCCTGCCCGACGTCGCTCGAGAACTGACTGATCGACAGCGCGAGTCTCTTGCGATTGGTGAGCGCCGTGCGCCGTATCTGAAGGTGCGTGAGCTCCGCATCGAGCTGCTCCAGCTCTTCGACGAGTTCCTTGTAGCGCGGGGATTCCACTCCGCTCGTCTCAGTTCTGCGCAGGTCGATGCCAATGATCCTGGCGCCGCTGATGCCGGTTCCCTCGACATTGAGGGACGTTTCGATGAACTTCTCAGGCAGATCGCCGCAGACCAGCCGAACGGAGCCGGGCTCGAGTTCGACCTCCCCCCTACGAACGATCTGCGCCTGACGGCCGTAGATGGTCGCGGAGACGATGTCCGTCTCGAGCGGCACCTCCTCGACGTCGTCCGCGGCCGGCGCGGGCAGTGCGACCGCGAGCGTCGCGCAGAGAAGAAGCCAGGGTGCCGCTGACAACAGGATCCGACGCAGGGAGCGAGTGCTCGCTGACATGGGGTCCTCCCTTTCTTCCGAGCGGAGACGGAGTCCCCGCACGGGGGTTTCGGGGGTGCGAGTGCGGCCGAAGCCGCCAGAGGGGCGCCGAACCCGCGGTGCGCGCGTCAGGCGTTCCGATTCACATTGTGCTGGTAGTGCGCGGCGGGCAGCGGCTCGTCCGTGTGCTCGCCGTCCCGCTTCACGATCCTGCCGGGAGCGCCCACGACGGTACAGTTAGCGGGGACGTCCCTGTTGATGACGACGGCAGTCGCCCCGATCTTCGTGTTGTCTCCAACCTCTATGGGACCGAGCAGGGTGGCGCTCGCCCCGACAAGCACGTTGTTACCGATGGTCGGATGCCGCTTGTCCATGTGATGGCCGGTGCCGCCGAGGGTCACACCGTGGAAGAACACACAGCCGTCGCCGATCTCGGCCGTCTCTCCGATGACGACACCGCTTCCGTGATCGATGAAGAACCCCCTGCCTACGCGCGCTCCGGGATGTATCTCCACACCCGTAATGAACCTGTTGCACACGGATATGAAGCGCGGCAGCACCGGGATCCTCAGTCGCGTATGGAGGCAATGCGCAATCCTGTGGATCAGGATCGCGTGCAGGGTGGGATAGCACAGCCAGATCTCGACGATGCCTCTGGCGGCCGGGTCGTTCTTTCTGATGGCTGCGATGTCGTCAAGAAAAAGAGGTCTCATGTTCACTGCCTGAAGAGGTCGGTGCTCATGTAGCGCTCGCCCGTGTCCGGTAGTATCACAGCGACGAGCTTACCACTTCCCGCCCGTCGCGCAACCTCAAGCGCGGCGAACATGGCAGCACCCGAGGATATGCCCGCCAGGATACCCTCCTCGCGTGACAGAGCTCTTGCCGCCTCCAGCGCCTCGTCATCGCTCACTTGAACGATCTCGTCCACCGTTTCTGCGTCGTAGTTCTCGGGAACGAACCCGGCGCCGATGCCCTGTATCTTGTGAGTTCCCGGGCTCCCGCCCGACAGGACAGGCGACGCTGCCGGCTCGACCGCAACGACCGTGATGCCGGGGTACGTTTCCTTCAGAACCTCCCCGGTGCCCGTGATGGTGCCGCCCGTTCCGACGCCGGCGACGAAGAAGTCGAGCGTTCGGTCCTCGAGCGCGTCGATGATCTCGCGCGCGGTGGTTCTCCTGTGTACTTCGGGGTTCGCGGGGTTCGAGAACTGGCGCGGCATGAAGTGCCCGGGTGCATCCGCCATCCGCTCGGCCTCCGCGATGGCGCCCTTCATGCCCTGGCCGCCCGACGTCAGCACGATGCGCGCGCCGAGATGCTCAAGCAGCGCTCTCCGCTCGACGCTCATCGTCTCGGGCATGACCAGGACCGCCTCGTAACCCTTGACGGCCGCCACCATCGCCAGACCGATACCGGTGTTTCCCGAGGTCGGCTCCACTATCACATCACCAGGCTTGAGGCGCCCCGTCCGCTCGGCGCCCTCGATCATGCCGAGCGCTATCCGGTCCTTGACGGAGCCACCCGGGTTGAAGGACTCGAGCTTGGCGACGACCTCCGCATCGTCGGCCCCGACCATGCGGCGTATCCGAACGAGAGGCGTCTGTCCGATGGTGGCCAGGATGGAATCGTGTATCACGGTAGTGCTCCCGGTTTGAGAGCGAAATGCTCGGAGATTCTGCCGATGCTGCCGTCCAGCGTCGTGCAAGGCCGCTCAGTCGTTTCCGGGATCGCCGTCGGCATCAAGTGTCCAGTAGCAGTGGCGCTCGCCGCTCTCGAGCCAAGCGTCCAGACCGATCTCTCGTATGGCCTTCAGGTTCAGAGTGCACGCTTCCTCGTGGATGCCAACGTGCACGGCGCGGAGCTTCTCGCACGTCTCGAACTCGTCACACTCGTAGCAGGCGAAGTAGCCTCTCTCGATGCAACAGTTCTTCGCCGAGCACGAAGTGTGGTCCGCTCTCGTGCGGCACGCCGCGGGACAGCGCAGACCGGTCATGAAGCCGACCATCTCGACGAGATTGTCGTATCCCGCCAGTTCCTCCTGGAACATCGCCCCCGCGGTCTTACCGAACTGGTACTGCTGGAGGACAGCCTTGAATCGCTCCGCCGCGTCTGCGATGACGCCGGTGTACCCCATACAGTCACCGCAGTAGAGCCCACAGTAGGCCAGGAGGGTCCTCTTGTCCGGAGCACGCGTCATGTGTCTGCCCTCCCCATGTCTTCTTCGCCTTCGCGGGCGCTCCACCGTCAGCGTCCCGCCACCCCTAGTCCTCCCCCACGTAGCCGCTGACTGCCCGTCTGACGTCGTCTATCTCGAATTCGTAGGAGCGGCGGAGCCTCCCCAGTCGCTCGTCGCGCGGCACATCGGCGGGCAGACGCAATGTGGTGATGATATGATCCACGGGCACGCCCGTCAGTTCCTGCACGTCGCGAAGCGTCATCGAACCGTGGATGGTGCGGTCCTCGCCGCGGTGCTCCGCGTCACCGCTCTCGTGCTCCGAGATCCGACTTTCATACTCCACAGGCCCGCCTTCGTACTCCCTGGCTCGGCCTTCGCGCTCTCCGCCCCGGCCCCCCCGCCACCCCTCCTCGACCTCCTCGACCGTCCCGAAGAACGGAGCCGCGGCCAGAGCCAGGAGCGCGATCAGCGCGATCAGCGCCAGCACAGCGCGGCCTTTCGATCTGCCGCGCGTATCCCATCGCACCACGCAAGTGATCCATCCCCAATGAAGCACGAGGTGTACGACCATGGCCACACAGAAGGCGATCGCGATCCAGAAGTGGACGTGGCCCCACCCGTGGCGGTCAAGACCCCACAGCACGCGCGTGTGTCCCGAGCCCGCGGGAAGCACGTAGCGGATGAGCGCGCCCGTCGAGGCCAGGAAAGCAAGCGCTACGAGAGCCAGGGCATCTACCAGGAAGTTGACGTTCGTGCGCTTCATGCGGAGTCCTCCCGTAGAAGTAGCCGGGTCATCGCGCGCGCCCTACCGGCGCAGGGCCTCCCACTCGCGACGCAGCATCCCGTACTGCATACGGTCAAGGAACTTGCCCTCCCATTCCCTCACCTCGCGCTGGGTGCTCTCGCCCAAGAATCCAATCTTCTCCGCCACTCGCATCATTCTCGGATTGAACGACCAAGTCGTCAACCCGATCCGGTGGAAGTCCGAGTTCGCAAAGAGGTAGTCTACCCACAGCCAGAGCGACTCCGTTCCCAGTCCCCTGTCCCAGTGCGCGTCTTCGGCGATGCCGATGCCGACGTACCACTCGTCGGGGCTGCCCTTGGCGTGATAGCGGTTGACCCAGCCCAGCGGCGTCCCGTCCAGTGTCGCTATCGCCGCCAGCCCTCTCGGCACGGGCGGCTCACCGGCACACCTCTCCAGGAAGCGCTCCCTGAGCTTCGCTTCCTCCTCCGCACTCAGGTAGTCGTGAGCGCCCTCCCAGGGAGCATCGAGCTTCCTCCACTCGCCGTGAGTCCGCCAATGGATGAAGCTGTCCACGTCGGAAGGAAGGCGGTCTCTGAGGATGACCTGCTGTCCTGAAGCAATCACCCCATGTGGTGCTACCTCACGATCTTGACGTAGAAGCCCCTCACAGCGCCTCACATCAGGCCCATCCGCCAGAGCACGACAACGATCACCGCGACGACGACCGCGACCACGGCAACGACCACCCTGCGGGTTCTCTCGACCGCCCGCTCGCGCGCGGTATCAAGGTAGAACCGGTCGCCCCCGACATTCACGATGAGATGCTTGAGCTTCATGACGTGCAGCAGAAGCCCCTCCGACAATCCTACATCAGCCAGGCTCTTCGCCGTTTCCGGGCTTGTGGCCCCGTGTTTCCTGAAAGCCCGGACGATCTTCCTGCGCTTCCTGGCAACGATCCCCGCTGTGACCGCTCCGGACCCGGATACAGGCGCCATTCTCCCCCTCCCTCAGATGTCGTAGGAACGATCCGTCTCCTCACGCCACGGCCTCTGCCCCAACAGTGAACCACCACCGCGGCGTGAAGTGAAGTCATATCCTCTCCACTCCGTTCACTTCTCAGCGAGCACGCCCCACGCGGTGTATCGAAACGGATTCACGTCCAGGAAGCCAGGGCATCTCTCCACGTAGTCGCTTCTGAGCTCGACCAGCGCCAACAGCGTCCACCGGTCCAGAGCCGCCCGGATGCCGGACTCGTCGAAGTAGTGGTGCGGAACGCCGGCTTCCCTCCCGGAGTCCTGCACGAAGGTGCCTGGCTCGATCTCCGTGCCCATGCCGAACGAGTCCGCCCGCGTCGACTTCAACGTGACCATCAGCAGGCCGCCGACGTCAAGGCGCTTATGTACTGCGTGCAGAGCCGTGAGGATATTCTCGAGGGTATTGTGGTGGAGGGAGTCCCAGCTCACGACTCCGTGGAAAGTCGCACCGGGCCACGGACACTCGGTCATGTCTGCCACGGCGGTTCGCGCTGAGAGACCGAACTCGGACAGCTGCGCCTCTGTCAGGGTGATACCGTGCGCAGCGATATCGCTCGCGCAGATCTCGTGCCCGCGCGCGGCCATCGCCACGGTGTGTCTTCCCGCGCCGCAGCACAGATCCCAGATGCGCAGCGGCCGTTCAGTGAAGCGGCGCTCCAGCAGGGAGACGAACTCCTGGACCTCGCGCTCGGGGAAGCGCGCGATGCTCTCTCCGCGCTCGAAGAGCTCGTTCCATGTTGCCATGCAAGCTCCGGGTTCTTGCGCCGCCGCGCCCGCGTCAGACTCGCAGCTTCTCCTTCAGCAGGTCGATCGGACGCGGGTAGTGCCCGACCCCCCTGAACTTCTTCGTGTAGATGGCCTTCTCGGGACAGTGGTTGTAGCAGCTCCAGCAGCCGTGGCACTTGTTCATGTCGAACCCAGGTCTGGGGTCAAGGCGAATCGCCCCGTACGGGCAGCTCTTCTCGCAGATGCCGCACTCGGTGCAGAGCTCCGCGTCGACGTACTTCTCCCCCATGTTTTTCCTCGCGCTGGTGCGAGGGCGCGACGGCATCAGGCTGTTGAGAACGCTGATCCGAACTCGTCTGCTCGCGCCGCTCAGTTCCGCCTGCGAGTCCAGCAGGCGGCGCCTCAGCTCCGAGATGAAGGTATCGAACGCCGACTGCTCCTTGGCGTTCGGCGCCTGCTCGTTCCCCCTGCCCCGCACGATCATGGGCGGGTAGCTCTCAGGAGTGTGAAGGGCATGGCCTGCAACGACCCGGAATCCCCTCGAGGTCACGG
>JAUWLR010000265.1 GCA_030613615.1 Candidatus Eiseniibacteriota bacterium | reverse complement strand
CCGTCTCCAACGAGGTAGTTGGCATGATTCTCCGCGTCATTGGGGTCCACCGGCTTACTGAACTTCACCAGCGCCAGGTTGTGACTGGCGCCCGAAGCCGAGAGGACCGTCGGGGCCAGTTCGGGGGCCAGTTCGTCAGGGGCCGGGTTTCGCTCGCCGGGCGTCGGCTCGACCAGGAAAAAATCGTCACGGCTGATATCCGTGTCGTCGGAGTCCTCGTTCCTGGCGAGGGACGTGTCCCAGGGCGGCGGGCCCGGAATCCAGGCATCGTCGACGCCTCCCAGTCCGGGGGCGCCCGCGCACGGGTCCTCGGCCAGGAACACCGGGTCGCGGTACTCAACCGCATCGACAAGGTGGGTCATCGTCTGGTCGGTGTAGAGAAGAACCGCCTCGTAGGACGGCGTGCCCGCGACGAGCGTGCCGTTGCCGTCGGCGCCGCCGATGAGACGGATCTCCTGCTTCACCGAGGGGTTACCGTCATAGGGACTTATCAGGATCATGGCCTCGACGTCGTTCGGCCATTCGGAGTCCTGGCGATAGGGGTCGACCAGCTCGAAGTCCGGCCACTCCCAGAATACGTAGTAGAAGCCCTGCCCGTAGATGGTGGATCTGGCGTCCTTGGCGATAACGACGTAGTCGTCAGCCGCAAGCTCGGTCCCCTCGGGGAACTCCCAGAGATTCGACCCGCCGCACTCGCCGGAATCGTTTATGTCCGTCAGCACCCAGCCCGTCAGGTCGACAGTCTCGCCGCCGGGGTTGTAGAGCTCAATGAACTCCGACCGGTCGTTGAGGTCGCTGCCGCCGGAGTGAGCATATATCTCATTGATGAGCACCGTGCCGGCGTCGGCAGAGGCCCCCACTCCGATCTGTGGCTGTGTCTGGACGTCGGCGAGGTCACCGCCCTCGTCCGCGGTCTTGACCTCGAACGAATACGTGCCCGCCGACGCGGGCGCGATCGTTTCCACCAGTGTCACCGTGCCGGGACTTCCCTGGGTCAGCTCGCACCCGGTCAGCACAACGGAGTCAGGCGTCGCCACGGTCAGCGCCGTCGCGAAAGCGGGGCCGTCGAGGAGCACGTCCGCCGTGAGACCCGAGAAGTCCCAACCACTCGGCACCCCGATAGACACCTGCGTCAGCTCGCCGCCGTCCGCTTCGAATCCGAACGAGAGATCGGCCGTGTCGCCCGTGAATACGCGGTCCGGCGCGAGCGTGACGAACCCGCTCCCGGGACCGGACGACAGCACGTCGTCCCTGCTCCTGGGGAGAATCCCGTGGCCCGTCGTGGGCGTGGTGCTGATGTCCGGAACCACAAAGCCGTACACTTCGAAGGTCTCGAGAGGCTCGGGAGGGCCACAGAGGTCTGTATCCTTATCGAACCAGAGCCAGCAGTTCGTGTCGCCGTCCGCGATCCTCGTGCGGCTGTCTACCGGAGGACTGCCGCAGTTCTGCCAGCTGCCCGCGAGCGAGACTCCCCTGATAACCGCGTAGATTCCCTCGAGGTCTTCTCCTGATACTGAGATCTGGCGCGGGGTCAGCTCGAGAGGCGCCGGCAGTTCGTTGCCGCTGTTCACGATGACCATTCTTGTAGAGGGATACGCGGTCGTGACGAAGAGAGCGGTGCGGCCGCTGCTCGTCGCGTGGGCGACTCTGCCAGTGACCCGGACGCTGTCGCCCAGAGCGATCGCCGGCGAGGCCATGTCTATCTGCCGCACGTTCACGCCGCCTGTCTCGTCCTGAATGTAGATATCGGTGTCGGCTCCCAGCACGCCGGTCCCTACGACCGCCACACCCTGCACCGTGACCACGCTGCCCTGGAGCACCGGGAACCCGTCCTCGTCATTCTCATTGACATCCGATATGGGAATGATATCGGCGCCTGCCAGCGCAGGCAGGGCGACGATGAACATCCCGATCAGAAGTACCCGCATCACTTGCATACGATCGTCCTTTCAGTCCGGCTGCGCCCGTCACCTCGTGAGCTTGACGCCGACCACGATCGGCGCCGTCGACACACTG
>JAUWLR010000022.1 GCA_030613615.1 Candidatus Eiseniibacteriota bacterium | reverse complement strand
GCCACCCCGCCGCGAGTTTAGGCGCGAAGCGCCGCGTGTCTGAGCGCCGGGGTGGCACCCCCGGACGAGCGAATGAATCTGAGAGGTGAGACCAAGTGACAGATCCCAGATACGAAAAGCTCGCGAAGGTGCTGGTGGACTACTGCCTCGACGTACAGAAGAAGGACCTTGTGCTGATACGTGCCGGCCTCCCGGCGGCTCCGCTGGTCAGGGAGGTGTACCGCGAGGTCCTCGAGGCGGGCGGCCATCCGATAACGCGTATGGCGCTCCCGGGAGCCACGGAGATCTTCTTCGAGCACGCGAAGAAGGCCCAGCTGGAATTCGTGAGCCCGCTCGCGGAACATGAGATCGACAAGATAGACAAGCTCCTGGCCATCCGCAGCACAGAGAACACGAAATCACTCACCAACGTCGACCCCGCGAAGCAGACGACCGTAGCGAGAGCCCAGTCGGCACTAAGACAGCGCTACCAGGACCGCGTCGCCGCCGGGGAGATCTCCTGGTGCGTCACGCAGTTCCCGTGCAACGCCTCGGCGCAGGACGCGGAGATGTCCCTCGAGGACTACGAGGACTTCGTTCTGCGCGCTTGCCTCTTGCACAAGAAGGACCCCGTCGCAGCCTGGAGAGGAATCAAGCGCAGGCAGGCGAAGTTCTGCAGATACCTGAACGACGTCGCGAAGATCCGGATCGTCAAAGAAGGAACGGACATCTCGATGCGCGTCGCCGGGCGGACGTGGATAAACAGCGACGGACGGAACAACATGCCCTCCGGCGAGATATTCACGGGACCCATCGAGGACTCGGTCGAGGGCACGATAGCCTTCACCTTTCCCGCGTGTTACGGCGGACGCGAGGTCCACGACGTTCGCCTCACTTTCAGGAAGGGGAAGGTCGTGAAGGCCACGGCGTCCAAGGGTGAGGACTTCCTGAAGGCGATGCTCGACACTGATGAAGGCGCGAGGTTCGGCGGCGAGATCGCGGTCGGCACGAACTACGCCGTGAAGAAGTTCACGAAGAACACTCTCTTTGATGAGAAGATCGGCGGCACCATTCATATGGCGGTCGGCTCCTCCTACCCGAAGTCGGGCGGGAAGAACAAGTCCGCCATCCACTGGGACATGGTCGCCGACATGCGCGACGGTGGGAAGATCTACGCTGACGGCAAGATAATCTACAAGGACGGGGAGTTCACGCTCGGGTAAAGGAGACACCATTGAGAGACCCAAGATACGCGAAGCTCGCGGGTGTGCTGGTCAACTACTCGGTCGCCGTCGAGAAGGGCGAATTGGTGGAAATAAGCGGGGAGGCGACCGCCGCACCGTTGATCGCTGAGATCTACCGTGAGGTACTCAAAGTGGGGGGCCATCCGTTCCTCCGCATCGGCTTGCCTGGACTGACAGAGACCTTCTTCAAAACAGCGAAGCAGCACCAGCTCAAGTTCGTCAACCCCATCGCTGAGTTCGAGGTCGACAAGGTCGATAAGATAATCTCCCTCTGGGGGACCGAAAACACGAAGGCAATGGCCGGAGTAGACCCGAAGAAGCAGGCCGTGAGAAGCAAGGCGACGAGCAAGCTCTTTCTGAAGTTCATGCAGCGCGAGGCGGCGGGCGAGCTCAAGTGGGTGGGGACGCAGTTCCCCTGCAACGCCTCGGCTCAGGACGCTGAGATGTCGCTCGAGGAATACGAGGACTTCGTGCTAAAGGCCTGCATGCTGCATCTCAAGGATCCGATCGCGGCGTGGAAGAGGGTGCGCGGCAAGCAGAAGAAGATCTGCAAACAGCTGAACGAACGGAAGAAGATACGCGTGGTCGCAGAGGGAACCGATCTTACGATGAACGTCGAGGGTCGCAAGTGGATCAACTGCGACGGCTCGGCGAACATGCCGGACGGCGAGATATTCACCGGGCCCATTGAGGACTCGGTGGAGGGCACGGTCAGCTTCTCCTTCCCCGCCTACTACTTCGGCAGGGAGGCGGACGGTGTCAAGCTGACTTTCAAGAAGGGCAAGGTCGTCAAGGCGCGCGCGTCCAAGAACGAAGATTTCCTCCACGCGATGCTCGACTCCGACGATGGAGCGCGCCGCGTGGGCGAGTTCGCGATCGGCACCAACTACTCCATCCAGAAATTCACGAAAAACACGCTGTTCGACGAGAAGATCGGCGGCACCTTCCACATGGCCCTCGGCGCGTCCATTCCCGAATCCGGTGGCAAGAACGAGTCCGGAATCCATTGGGACATCGTCAACGACATGCGCAGTGGCGGGAAGATCTACGCGGACGGGAAGATCATTTACAAGGATGGGGAGTTCACGATCTAGCAGCGTGTTCTGGAGGTTCGTATGTCAGTGAATTGGAGCGAGATCGTGAACGTCGAGGCCATCGTCAGGTGGCTCATGTCCAGCGGCCTGAGGATAGCCCTGATACTTGTGGGCGCTCTCGTCGTCGTGCGCCTCGCCGTCTTCATTACGCGACGCGTGGAGCAGGCCTTCCAGGATAACGACCCGTCCACGATGAACGAGCGCGAGAAGCAGGCGGCCACGCTCGGGAAGGTCATCAGGAACATCTCCCGTATCCTAGTGTGGAGCGTCGCCGTCATGATGATCCTGAGGGAGCTCGGGATCGATATCGGCCCGATCCTCGCCGGCATCGGCATCATGGGGCTTGCCGTCGGCTTCGGCGCTCAGTCGTTGGTTAAGGATTTCCTGGCGGGCATGTTCATACTCATCGAGAACCAGTACAACGTCGGCGACGTCATAGAGGCCGCCGGAGCGAAGGGACAAGTCGAGAAGATAACGCTCCGCGCGACCACCCTGCGCGACCTCGAGGGAAACGTCCACATCATCCCGAACGGCACCATCGAAGTCGTCACTAACAGGACGCGACAGTGGTCCCGCTTCGTGCTCGACATCGGTGTCGCGTACAAGGAGAACGTCGACGAGGTGATGCGCGTCCTGAAGGAGATTGGTGACGAACTCGCGGCCGACGCGGACTTCGCATCGATGATCACGGCGCCGCTGGAGGTGCTGGGCGTTCAGGACTTCGCGGACTCGGCCGTCGTCATCAGGGTGATGTTCACGACGAAACCGGTCAAGCAGTGGACCGTGGGGCGGGAGTTCAGACGCAGGGTGAAGAACACGTTCGACGCGAAGGGCATCGAGATCCCGTTCCCGCACACCACCGTTTATCTGGGCGACGCGGCCCCGATGAACGGGATCGTGCGGGTGAAGGTGGAGCGCGACGACGCCTGACGAACACGGCGTCCGGACACCGGCTAGTCCTTGGCCGGCCGGGAGGTTACCACAACAGGAGAGCACTGATGTTCGACAGGATCCTCGTGGCGGTGGACGGATCGACTAACTCGGACCGCGCTATCGAGGCGGCGGCCGAGGTGGCGCGGGCCCACGGCTCGACACTGAGCATCTGTCACGCTTTTCACATCCCGGATCACTACAAGGCGGATCTCGCTGACGAGCTGGAGGATGTCCTGGAAGGAGACGCCGAGAAGATCCTGTCGTACGCCGCCGGCGTTGCTGAGAAGGCGGGCGTTAAGGCCGAGACCCGTCTCCTGAAGAAGGGACACCCCACGGAGGCAGTGGTCGCGTACGCCGGAGAACTCGGGGCCAATCTCATCGTGGTCGGCGTCAGGGGCAGAACACCGGACCAGGCCCGAGCGATGGGCAGTGTGAGCGCGGCGGTAGCCGCACAGGCGAGCTGTTCCGTGCTGCTGGTCAAGGGGAAGCTCTAGAGACTCCGCGGAGAAGCGGTAGCGGGCACAAGGGGCGCCCGAGCCGCAATGCAAGACCTACAGAATGGCCGAGGCAACGGCCGCCAGCGAGGACAGGAACTCGTAAACCTCGTGCGGCCCGCGAACGAAGAGCGAAGCCATGGTTGGACGGGGCCGTTCCGCGACGAGTATCGTGAGCGCGCGGGGCGGCTCTTCTTCGTCCTCATCACCGGGCAGAAACCAGGGTTCCTCGAGATCGTCGATCTCGGCCCAATCCCTGACCGCCTCGAAGGCCGCCTCGTCGGTCACATCATCACCAATGTAGATGGCAAGTGCATCTTCCATGTCGGCCGCTCTGAGGATGTGGCCGACGGCGTCGCCCTTGTGCCATCCTGCCAACCGGGCCTCCACGGTCCGATCTCCGTAGAGAACCTCCAGCTGGTGATGCGTATCCAGATCGCGCACCGAGCGCAGGAACTCCCGGCTGGCCTCGCGGTCGAGAGCCGCGTCCTTGTGGTCCAGATGCAGTGCCAGCGCGAAGCCCCTGTTCTCGATCGAGACACCCCGGAACCGCTCCAGGCGCCCGTGGGCGTCGAGCTCAAGATGGTGAATCAGGCCGCCGAGGGACTCCGGGTCCACGGGGTACTCGGTCTCTTCGTGCTCCCGACGTATCTCGAACCCGCGCTGTCCTATCAGACCGATATTCTCAACGCCGAGGACCCTGTCGAGTTCGCTGACCGTCCGTCCGCTCAGCACGAAGACCGAGAAGGCCTCCTCGTTTCCAAGCTGCTCGAGCTTCGCCAGCACTCCTGGTTCCGGGTGAAGCAGCTCGCCGGGCACTCCCGGCGCGAGAGTCCCGCCGTAGTCCAGGAACAGGTACACCTCCGTGGCCGCGCCAAGCGCGCGGGCAAGAAGGTCCACCTCTTCAGAAACGTGCCTAGGATAGGACAGTCCAGCAGCCTTGACCACCACCTGTTCCCCCCACTGGGTCTCTCATCGCTCAAGAGGGTCCACGCCTCTACAGCACACGTTGGACCCTGAAGCCTCCAGCGTAACCGGCACCGTGACTTCACGAGTCCACTTGCACAAATCTACTCAGACAGTCACGTTGGCGCAACTCGCGTACACGCTGAATTCCGCCGCCATGACTCCGTCGGGAACCCCTGGTGGCTCAACTCCACAGGGCGGCCCCGGGCGTCGGACCAAGAAAAACGGGGCGAGGAGACGAGTGCGAACACACGACTCCCCGCCCCGTTGAGAAAGAGGCTACTTCAGAAGAACCATCATCTTCCTGGAGGTGTGATCACCGGCCTGCATCCTGTACATGTAGATGCCGCTGGCGACCTTCTCCCCCGCCCTGTTCCTGCCGTCCCACGTGACCACCTTGACGCCCGCGTCCTGCTCCTCGTTCACGAGCGTCGTGACCAGCTTGCCGGCAATGTTGAACACGTCGATCGTGACGTGCGCCTCGCTCGGAAGCTGATACTGGATCACGGTGACCGGGTTGAAGGGGTTCGGGACGTTCTGCCTGAGCGCGAACGTCCTGGGAATCTCCTCGCCCTCCGGCACGGACGTCGGCGCGCCGGTCGAGGTCAGGTTGATGTCGTCGATGTACCAACCCTCCTCCGTGACGAGTCCATCGGAGGCGAACCGGAACCTGATCTGAATCTGCTGGTTCTCATAACTCGTCAGGTCGAAGGTCTCCTGACGCCAGGTGAAGATGCCGGACCAGCACGGCGTGCCCTCGGGAAGCGGGTTGGCAGTGTTGGAGTTCTTAGTGTGGCTGTATCCGCCGTCCGGATAGAGCACGTCCCATGTCGAGCCTCCGTCGGTCGAAATCTGGACGAGACCGCAGTCCCACGCCGACGTCCCGCTCTCCTCCTCCGCGGACATCCTGTGCCAGAACGTCATGCTGCCGTCCGTGCCGAGGCAGATCGGCTTCATGAGAAGCGCGCCGTCGCAGGAGTTACTGTAGTCTCCCGACCCTGCCCCTCCGAACTTCCAGCTGTGGCTCGTGGAGTGGTAATCGTACGTCTCGATGTGCCACTCGTCACTGAAGCTGCCGGTGACGCTGTCGTGTGTCCAAAGACCCTCGCCACTCTCGATATCGTCCGCGAAGCTGCTACCCAGCGTCGTGATGCCGAACTGCAGCGACGAGGTGTAGCCCCAATCGGCCGTGATGGCGACATCGAACTCGATGTCGTGATCGATCGGCGCGGTCGGGAGAATCGTGACCACGAAGTTCGGGTCAAACGTCGCCGTCCCGTCCGGGTTCACGAAAACGACCGTCGCCTCACCGTCGTTGATCAAGACATACGGGTCGGTCGTGGTCAGCGTCCCCGTAACGCCGGTCGCGGTCGCGCCTCCGGTGTTCTCGATAGTGACACCCAGCTGCACAACCTCCCCGGGCTCGGGACAGCCATTCTCGTTGCCGCCATACTGCGGGTCGTCCACAACATGGCTTTCATATGCGAGGACCGGCGCGTGAACGACGAGGTTGATGTAGGACTCCCACGTGTCCCGGCTCGCGGTATCACTCATCGTCAGCGTCAGAGGGATGACCTCGCCGTCCGGCGTGTCGGACGCGATGGAGAACTCGAAGTCGTCCAGACACGTCGCCGTGCCACCGCCCGGAATGTCCCCGAACTCCTCGTAGCCGTCCCGGATGTCGATCCGGCTGCTGCCCGAGGAGAGCGTCGCGGTGACGCCGTAGGCCGTGTCGGTTCCGAAGTTGCCTATGGTCACGACGAACTCGATAGTTTCACCCGCGCCGACCTCGCCATCGTCATTGCCGTTGCTGTCACCGACAGTGTCGTCGTCGATCGTGTAGCCGTCCAGTGCGAGATACACGCCCGACGTGGGAATGATGCTCGCCGTGGTGTTGCTGACCAGGTGGTCGTGCACCGTCGCCTTGACGTACAGAGTCTCGACAGAGATGGCGTTCGGATGCAGCGTCACCGCTCCGGCCGCGTCCGTAACACCCGTATCGTAGACCGAGAGGTCCTCTGTGTAGATGGTCACGATGGCGCCTTCAATCGCGCCCCGCACGGCGTCGGTAATCATGATCTCGAACTCCGGCTGCCCCACCATCACGGTCGGGCTGTGCGTCGCCGTCAGCGCGATCGGCTCGGCCGTCCACAGCTCCATCGCCGGGTCGCCGAAGACCGTCAGCTGGTAGTAGCACCACCTGTTCGCGCCGAAGCTGATGGCCCAGATGACGTCAATCTTGGAGTCGTCATTGACATAACCCAAGGGGTAGATGTCTTCGCCGAACATCGCGTCGAAGAACTCGCGATCGAAGTACTGCGACGAGCCGTCCGTGCCGCCGGGGTCGCCCCAGCCGTAGCGCGTGTTCGAGACGATGGCGACCGCGCCGTCGTCGTCGCACGCGAAGTTCTCAGAGAAGCAATCGCCGCCGTAGCCGCCGCTCGTGGTGCGATTGTCGAACGACCCGCCGTAGCAGCCCTGCGAGTAGACGAAGTTCAGGCTGTGGACGGTCCCGTCATTGTCGAACGACGGGATGTTGGCGCTGCTCATCTTCATGAAATAGTTGACGTTGCAGTGACCCAGATGGTTGACGATGTTCATGCCAGTCTCCATCTGGTTGATGAGCGTCGTTACGGACCAGCTCCCACTGTCTCTCTCGTAGAGCGTGCCCACATTCATGGTGCCGGGGAAACCCGTGGTGGTGTATCCGTTGTACGTCCCGCCGTTCATGACCTCGTCTTTGTATGTTCCGCCCCACGTGTTGGGACCGGTCCAGAGCAGCTCACCGACCATCAGGGCCTCGTCGCACTCGGAGACGATAGGCGTGTCCGAGTAACGCTGAGTCTTCGTGATGAAATTGGTGATGTCAGAGGCGACGCTGCAGGCGACGCGGCCGATGCCGACCTCGGGGTAGAAGTCCTCCTCCCCGATCTCGCCGTAGCGGCTGTCGCCGTCGCTGTTCCAGGTTCCGTCCAGGGCAGAGTAGTAGAGGTCGGCAGCGATGTTCGTGTCCGTTTCGCCGTAGGCCGTGGCGTAGAAACCCCGCGGCGGAATGCCGTTGCTGTCAGAAGGCTCGCCGTCCCCGACGAGCAGGACGTAGTCCGGCGTCCACGTGCCGTACGCATCGATGATGAAGTTGCGAATCTGATCCTGGGTATCGTCACCCGAGTAGTTCAGGGCGATCCACTCCTTGGTGAACACGCCGACCTTCTGGCCCCGCTGGGTTCTCCACTCCACGTATGTGTCCAAGTAGCTTTCCCAGGCGTTCGTCGTGACGATGATGTAGTTGTACGCGAGCGCGGGATCCAGCGTGCGGCTGAGCTCTACCACGCGCTCGACGCCCGCATAGAGCACCGCGTCATCGGCATTGTCGACCATGCCCGACAGCCGCGTGAGCGTGCCGGCGTCATGGCGGATCATCGTCTGGACGCCGTGCATGCCGGCAGGGTCCAGCTCAGTGATGATCTCGACGTCCATACTCGTGTAGTACGAGACCGTGCCGCTTCCCGCCTCGTACTCAACGGGAGAGAGAGCGACGTTCGCGATACCGTACCCGCGGTAGCGCCCGGATATCGGATCCGAGTGAAGCGCTCCCGGATACGTCGAGCCGGACGTGTAGTCCGCCTCCGCGATCTGGCGCGGGCCCGCATGAGAAAGCGGATACTGCATCTGCCCGGGCTCGATGACGTAGCCGTCTCCGAGCACGATCCTTTGGCCCGGGATCACGCGGATCTCAGAGACCACTTCGCCCGGCGGGAGCAGCAGCCGAACGCCTGCCAGGGGGAGCATGGGCTCACCCGGGTCTCCGTAGCTCCACGCGTCTGTCATCGTGATTCGATGGTAGTCGCCCTCGACCGTAATGAGCGGCTCCGAGAACTCGTAGTGGCGGGTCACGACGCCGGCCATCGCGCTGCCGGACAGCAGCAGAACAGCGATGACAGCCGTCACCCGAAGGCTTGCCGTCAACCTCATGCGTTTCCCCCTTGTCTGTCCGCGCGGCCCCGTCTTCACGACGAGGCCACCCGGGACGGGCACAGAGTGTCGTCCGTTCTTCTCGGACACAGTTGACCAGTGATGCCACCGGGAGCCCCAGTGGCCGTATGACCGGAAACCGCCGATGCACGTCACCCTCGCAATCAGACGAAGATGCGCGAATCACCGTAACCCACGATAGATTATACCACTTAGCAAGGGCACAATCAAATGAAAACCCGCTCATGTGCTATAATGCCGCCGAGGAGAAATCCATGCGCTTCGGGATTCACGTCCCAAAACAGGCAGATCTACCGGCGACAGCCCGCTACGCCGCCGACATCGGATGCGAGACGATCCAGCTCTTCTCCGGCAATCCAATGAGCTGGAGCACGGGGAGGCTCGCGAGCCGGGAGCGGGACGGGTTCGTCCTGGAGATCGAGCGGGCCGGCATAGGCCCGGTTCTCCTGCACACACCCTACGTCATCAACCTCGCGACGCCCGACAGAGGACTCCGGGCGAACTCGCTTCGGGGCCTCAGGGCGGCAATGGTCCGCGCGCACGAGCTTTCCGTCGGCCCCGTGGTCGTCCACTGCGGGAACCACATGGGGGCGGGCACTGACGCAGGGATCGAGCTCGCCGTGCGGATGCTCGAGAGAGTGTTGGACCAAACGCCCCCAGAGTCGACCGTGGCGCTGGAGAACGGCGCGGGGAAGGGCACGGAGATTGGGCTTTCTGTAGACGAACTCGCACGGCTCGTCGCGCCGTTTCCGCGGGACAGAGTGGGCATCATCCTCGATACCGCTCATCTGTGGGGGCTCGGATTCGATCTCTCCAGAAAGCCTGTACTCGATCGACTCGTAGCCGATCTCAAATCGGGCCCCGGCCTGGACAGGGTCTGGGCCATCCACGGCAACGACTCCGACGCCGACCTCGGGTCGCGCCGGGACCGGCACGCATTGTGGACCGAGGGACGCATGGGGCGGAAGGGCCTCAGGAACATCGTCGGTTGCGAAGCCCTCTCCCACTTGCCGTTCATCTTCGAAGTCCCGGGCGAGACGCCCGAGTTCGACACTGAGCGGCTGGCATCGATGAGGAGGCTCGACAGGAGGCTCAACGGACCCCGACAGTCGTCCTCCTGACCGAACCTGGCAAGGGGATTCGCTCCACTGCTTGCGGACAGCGCCCACTTCTAATACAATCATTGAACTTCGTAAGATCCACCGTCTCCGTCGCCTTGCCGTGACCGGGCACGACCCCAGGAACCGGTCGCCCGCGGTCAGCTGTGCCCGGAGACCCGAATCGGAACTGGAGGCACAATGTCCACGAGTCTGAAACCCGGCGACAGGGCACCTTCATTCTCCGCACCCTCCTGGGATGGTTCCCTCGTGAAGCTCTCCGACTTCTCGGGAAGCAAGAATGTTGTGCTCTTCTTCTATGTCCGCGACAACACCACCGGGTGTATCCGCGAAGCCCGGTCGCTGAACGATGCGATCGTCGAGCTCGCGAAGCGCTCCGCCGTCGTCATCGGTGTCAGCACCGACGAAGTGGAATCCCACGAGCGGTTCGCCGCGAACAACGAACTGACATTCCCCTTGCTGGCCGACCCAGACGGGAAGATCGCCAAGGCCTACGGCGTACTACGCGAGACAGGACGGGCCGCGCGCACGACGTTCCTGATTGGCACGGACGGGACGATACTGCACGCGTGGCCGAAGGTCAGCATAACGGGTCACGCCGACGACATTATGGCGAAGCTGGATGAGCTCGCCTAGGGCGGGCCGTGGAAGGACTTCCGCAACATGAGCCCCCGCAAGCGAATATCGTCTCGTACCAGCACGTCACTGAAGCACAGCTTCTCCGTCCGCAGGGCGCGCCCGGCCGACCGCGAGGCGATCCTCGATATGTCGAAGCACATCTGGGGTGGCCACGACTACATGCCCCTGGTCTGGGACCGGTGGCTGGTGGAGAAGAAGGGCGCGCTCCTCACCGTCACGGTCGACGGGCGTCCCGTCGGTACGTCCAAGGTATCGCTTCTCGCCCCCGGAGAAGTGTGGCTCGAGGGGCTCAGGCTCCATCCCGATTACCATGGGTTAGGCCTCTCCAAGCGCATCCATCGCGCGACCTTCCGTGAGGCCGCGAAGCTCAATCCCAGAACGGTCCGCTATTCCACCTGGATAGGCAACGAGGCGTCCCGCCGGATCGCGGAGAAGAACGACTTCTGGCAGATAGCCAGAACAGGCTGGATGTGGGGGAAGATCGGGAAGCTCTCTCCTGTCAAGGGACGCCGTGCGGCCGACGACGACCTGGACACCGTGGTGCGGTTCGTCCACGGGTCAAGCTGCTACGAGGCCACCAACGGCGTCGCGGGCGTCGGCTGGACGTTTCCTGAGTTGACGCGACGCCGCATCAGACACCTCCTGTCGCTCGGACGCATCGTCGTCTTCCCTCGCCGGGGTGCATTCCGTGCAGTTGCCATGTTCGACATCGGAAAGATAGACGACGATGTCTGTCTCGGGTTCGTTGACGGCCCCGACGAAGACATCACCGTGCTGGCGAAGGACATCCTGCGCATAGCCGCGGACACGGGACGGGACGAGGCGAGCGCGATGTTGCCGATGGGGAGAATCGCCGATCTCGTGCACGCTGCGGGCTTTGACGAATGGCAACCCATCCGGGCCGTGGTCTATGAACTCGGCGCCAGGGGATTCTCCGATAAGGACGAGGCGTTCGAAGATGTGCTGAGCCGTACGGTCCGCTCGAACGAGTCCGACGTCCTTGACCTTCTCGCTGATCTCCTGATGGAACGAGCGCCCGTCGCTCTCGCGAAGGAGAACGTGAGGGACTTCATCACGAGGAACTTCATCCCCGATACGGACAGACAGCTCGTTGGAAGCATCGAGGGCTTCTTCCTAGCGCTTCGGACGGACACGCTGCGGAGCGTCCTGCGGGGCACGATCGAACACTTTCACACACGTCACGGGCTCGCGGGTGATGCGCTCAGCGCGACGCACAAACTCGTCAGCGTGAAACACCGGGGCAGACGACTCGCGACGGTGCGGGCGAGAGCAGCATCTCTCCACCTGACCCTGGGCCCCGGCTTCGGCCCCTGCTTCCCGCCGGACCTTAGGGTCCGCGCGAGCGAGACGAGATTTCACGAGAAGACGTTCGACAGAGCGAGCGGCCGCTACGAGTCCATGACGCTCGTGCTCACGGAGAAGTCGCACATCAAGGGCGCTGCGAAGGCCATCGACATCATCATGAAGAGCGCGGATACCCGGCGCTGAGTTGACGGCACCACCGCCCGAAGAGCCCGGATCGCAACACGCTATCCCGTAGCACGTCCTCCCGCACTACAGACAACGACGGGCCGCCCCTCACGGGACGGCCCGTCTGTTTGTGCTCCAACCGCTGCAGAAGATTACTTCTTCATGGTCTTCTTTGTGGCCTTCGTGGTCTTCCTGGTCTTCTTCGCGACTTTCCTGGGAGCCCTGGGCTTCGCCTTACGGGCCCCGATCGCCTTGGCGACCTTCAGATCGTAGAGCCTCTTGGCCTCGGCGGCGATGTGCTCCGCGGAGACCTCAAACTCCTTGACCAGCTCCCACGGAGCTCCCGACTCGCCGAAGCGGTCCTTCACTCCTATCATGCCCACGACGGTCGGCTTGCCATAGAGCTTCTCGGCCCGGCCGATCACGGCCGCCACCTGATTACCGAACCCGCCGATCTGGTGCTCCTCGGCCGTCACCACTACTCCCGTGTCTGCGGCGGCCTTCACTATGGCCGTCTGGGCGAGGGGCTTGACCGTATGGACGTTCACGACGCGGGTCTCGATGTCATACTCGTTCTTGAGGATCCAGGCCGCCCTCATGGCCTCGGGAACCGAGGGCCCGCACGCGATGATCGAGATGTCCTCGTGCTCGTTCGTGTACTTCGAGGCCAGCAAGTGCTCGAATGCGTCCTTGAACTTCGGCCTAGCACCCCGGAACCGGATGACGTTCGCCTTACCCCATTTGTATGGAGTCTTCTTATCCGTCACGACCGGGGTCGCCTCGCGCGCGAACCGCACGTACTTCGGGCCCTTGACCTTGAAGAGCAGGTGCTCGGTAGCACGCTTCGTCTCGATGGAATCGCACGGCACCTCAACGTTCATGTTGGGAATGCCGCACATCTGGAAGAGCTCCTCGAGCGCCTGGTGCGTCGCGCCGTCCGGGCCGACCGAAACGCCACCGTGCGCCCCGGCGATCATCACGTTGAACTCGCCGTAGCACACGGTCGTTCGCAGCTGGTCCAGGTTCCTTCCGGATGCGAAGACGCCGTAGGTCCCGAAGACGGGGAGCTTCCCCTCCCTCGCGAGCCCGGCGGCGACGCCGGTTCCTGACTGCTCGGCGATACCCACCGAGAACCATCGATCCATACGCTCGGGGAAGCCCTCGTAGAACTGGCTGATCGTGATGGACCCGGAGATGTCGGCGCCCAGACAGACAACGCGCTTGTCGTCACCGCGCTCGGCCAGGGCGCGGCCGAACCCCTTTCTCGTGGGGTCCATATCGGCCTTCATGTTCTTCGTGTGGTTCCAGAAGTAGTCCTTGGAGAACACGGGCTGCTTGGCTTCGAGGACCTTGATCGCCTTCTTCTGGTGAGACTCGGCGGCTTTCAGCATCCGTTTGACGGGCAGGATCTTGTCGAGACCCAGCTGCGCGAGACCGTCCCACATCTCCTCCATATTGGGCGCCCTGCCGTGCCAGCCGGCGATGTCCTCCATGAAGTCGACGCCCTTGCCCTTGATGGTGTCGGCCAGAATCACGGTCGGCTTGCCCTTGACGTGACCAGCCTCCTCGAATGCGGCCAGGATCTGCTCCATGTCGTGACCGTCGATGTGAATGACGTGCCAGTCGAAGGAGCGGTACTTGTCCGCCAGGGGCTCGACGTTCATCACATCCTTGACCCACCCGTCGATCTGCAGGCGATTCCTGTCGATGATGGCACAGAGGTTGTCCAGCTTGAAGTGGCCGGCCTCCATGACGGCTTCCCAGACCTGCCCCTCCTGCTGCTCCCCGTCCCCCATCAGGCAGTAGACGCGGTGGTCCCTGTTGTTCAGATTCGCCGCCAGAGCGATGCCGATGCCGATGGACAGTCCCTGCCCGAGAGACCCGGTCGAAGCCTCAATCCCCGGCAGCTTCTTCCAGTGCGGATGCCCCTGGAACGGAGAGTAAAGCTTGCGGAGCGTCACGACGTCCTCGATGTCATAGTATCCGGCGGCGCCCAGGCCGAGGTAGAGCGACGGCGCCTTGTGGCCGGCCGACCAGATAATCCTGTCGCGGTCCTTCCACTCCGGGTCCTTCGGGTCGTGGTTGGCCACGTGCAGATAGAGCGCGGCCGTGATGTCCATTATCGACAGCGTCCCGCCGGAGTGGCCCGAGCCTGCTGCCCCCAGCGAGACCAGGTCGTAGCCGCGCATCAGGTTAGCGGCGTTCTTGAGGTCGTCCGTCGAGTACTTCCTGCGAATCCTGCCAGTCTTGGAGTTGAGAATCGGCATCCCTTGTCCTCCCGTCCGCACCGAGCGGTGCGACGTCCCGGGTGTTGGTGACTCGACTGTTTCTCAGTTGAATGATTCCCGCGAGCTGCAGCGCCTGACGGCGCCCGTGCAGTCAAATAGGCCCCAAGATACGGGCCCATTCAGCCTGTTACTGTATCAGACGCGTTCCCCTGTGTAAAGGGCGCAGGCGGGCTACTCTTAGCGGGCTACCCTACGATGCCCAGCTTCCGGAGCCTGTCCCCGTCAGCCTTCGAGACGCGCACTCTCATCTCGAGGGCCTCCTCGCCGTCCTGCTTTGACAGAACCTCCCCCATCTCGTACACGGTCGATATCAGCCGTGCCTCGCTGTAGGGAATCGTGACGTTGAGGATCTCCTCCTTGCTCTCGACAAAAGCGCAGATGGCCCGCCGGATCTCCTCCAGACCCTCACCTTTGACGGCGCTCGTGAACACGGCGCCGGGGTACACCCGCCCGAGCCGCTCGAGCCCGTTTCCATCAGTGAGCCGGTCGATCTTATTGAAGATGAGCCGCGTGGCCTTCTCCTTGACCCCCATGTTCCTCAGGACCGCGTTGGCCAGATCCATGTAGCGTTCACAGTGCGGCCGCGAGACGTCTACCACATGCAGAAGCAGGTCGGCGGCAGCAACCTCCTCGAGGGTAGCGTGGAAGCTGACAACCAGGTGGTGAGGCAGCTTCTTGATGAGCCCGACCGTGTCGGTCAGGAGTGCCTCGTGCCCACCCGGAAGCTCGATCTTCCGGGTGGTCGCGTCAAGGGTCGCGAACAGAAGATCCTCTGTCAGAACATCAGCGCCGGAGAGCGCGTTCATGAGCGTGGACTTCCCGGCGTTCGTGTACCCGACCAGCGCCACGCGCACCATATGGGATCGCCGCTTGCGCTGCTCCTGCCGGTCGATCTCAACCCCCTTCAGGACTTTCTTGAGCATCTTGATTCTGACCCTGATACTGCGGCGGTCAGACTCGAGCTGTGTCTCTCCCGGGCCGCGCGTTCCGATACCGCCGCCCAAGCGCTGGAGATGGTCCCACAGTCGCCTCAGGCGCGGCAGCTCGTACTCGAGCTGCGCCAGCTCGACCTGCGCGCGTGCGACCTTCGTGCGTGCCCGCCTCGCAAAGATGTCGAGAATGAGTTCGGTCCTGTCGATGACCTTGATCTCCACGGCCTTCTCGATCTCCCTGCCCTGCGCGGGCTTCAGGTCGTCATCGAAGACCAGGATGTTGGCGTCGTGCTTCGCGGCCGCCGCCTTGATCTTCTCGATCATCCCGCTTCCGATGTACGTCTTCCCGTCCAGCCGCGTGCGGTTCTGGACGAAACGGTCGACCACCATGGCGCCGGCCGTCCGCGCGAGCTGGGCCAGCTCATCGAGCGACTCGTGCTCGTCCTCTACCCTTGTGTTGGGCAGACTCACGCCGACCAGGATCGCACGTTCATCTTTCGGTACGAATTTCCTCTTGATGACAAACCTCCCGGTGTATCAGGAGCGGGGCTCGTCGCTGCGAGGACCTCGAGCGACTGCAGCCGCGGAAGCCCAGCGGCTATAAGTCCAGGTCGATCTCGATGTCGCTCGCTCTGGGCGCGTCGAACGTCCCGTTCTCGGAGAACCTGAAGACGCGCGACATCGCGCCCTTGCTGAGCTTCACGCTCCCTTTGAGGCGCCACTCGTGCTTCTCGCCGTCCAGGAGCTTCTTGAGACTCTTGTCCATCCCGCTCCAGACGATGACAAAGGGGATCCCCACCTCGACCACACTCTTCGCGGGCACGACGATGGTATCCTCCTGCAGCCCGTTGGCCACCTCGGCGTTGTCCAGTAGAATCCGATATTCCAGATCGCTGATGTCGGCGCCGAATCCATTCGGATTCTCGACGTCCATCATCAGGTTGAACGACAGCCCTTCGATTGATATCCCTCTGAAATCGACGCCGGTCATAGTCACGACGGGCTCCACTATCTGCGAGCACGAGGTGACTGCCAGAAGGCACATCAGCAGAAGCGCCGGCGCCAGGACGGCACGTGGTTCCCGAATCATGTTTCCGACCTCCCCTTGAGCAACTCTCCGAGTTGCGACACCAGATTCTCAACAGCGTCCGCGACCTCGCGGGTCATGTCCGCACCGAGCGTCGTCGTCACAGCCTGAACCGCCACGAGTCTCACGTCGGCCCGTGTTTCGTGACCCAGCACTCTCATGAACATGGAGAGGGGCGCCGCGTGCGTGCCCATCATCAGTCCCTCAACGTCCTCCGCCGTCGCCTCTCTCACTTCACCCGGGCTCCCGCCGAAATCGGCGGCGTCAACCAGCACCACGACGTCCGGGTCGGCCCGCCGGATTGGCGCCAGGTAGTTCTCGGGCGCCTGGGCGGCGTCGAAGACGAAGTCGGGATACCGCTCCCGCAGCCTCTCGGCCACGAGCGAACCAGCGCCGTCGTCGGCCCGGAGCGTGTTGCCTATCCCGACAACGACGATCTTGCCCCTAGCCAGTCCATCGAGGTTGAGCACGCGGAAACCTCCCTTCTCCCTGGACGATTCAACCACAGGGCGGGCTCCAGTTCCAGAGGGACGGCCCTCGAACCCCGTTGAAACGCCCCAGATGGTCTGCTAGTGTCAGGCACTGAGGCATCCTCACGGGGCATCTCCCCGGTTACGGAACACATTCACCGTCACGGTGCCTCTCAACAGCCGCGTGAATCCGCGACATCGCCGTGGGGCTCTTGAGACTGGGACGTTACCCAAGGACCGAGACATGGCCTTTGCACTCGCCGGCAAGATAAAGGGGCGCTCCGCCTGCCACTTCCTGAGGGAAGGCGAACAGGTAGTCGGGAGGGCAGCCACCAGTCACATCAGGCTGCCTGACTCCTCCGTTTCCCGCACTCACGCGAAGATAGTGCTGGAGGACGGCAGGGTGACCTTGACGGACCTCGAGAGCAGCAACGGCACGTTCGTCAACGGCGCACCCATAACTGAGCCGCGTGAGCTCGAACTGGGCGACGTGCTGGCGTTCGCGGACGTCGAACTCAAGCTTGTTGAAAGCACACCCCCCGTGGACACGATGTTCTCCCAGAACGGCAGCTCAATAGAAAGCTCCTCCGTGACGCTGGAGGAGATATTCGGCCCGGCCGGCGGCGCCGACGAGCGCACCAATCTCTTCCGGATCCTCGCGGAGGCCGGAGAAATCCTCGCGACCCATCGTCCCCTCGATGAACTCTACGAGGCCATCCTCGATCTCGTCGAGAAGGTCGCGACCTGCGACAAGGCCGTGCTCCTCCTGATGGAAGAGGGCGCGGAGGAGCCGGTCGTCAAGGCGTCGCGGCTCAAGCCTGGCGAGACGGAAAGCGAACTGGTGCTGAGGCGCACGATGGTGCGGAAGGTCATCGAACAGCGGTCCGGTCTTCTGACCAGCGACGCGCAGCAGGACCCGCGATTCCAGCAGCAGCAGAGCATCGTGTCGCAGGGCATCCGTTCCGCTATGGCGGCGCCGCTTTTCGACAACGAGAAGGTCATCGGCATCCTCTACGCCGACACGACGGACCCCTCGTCCTGGTACAACAGGGACGAGCTTCGAACGTTCACCGCTCTCGCGAATCTCATCGGCGTGAAGATCACACACGCGCGTCTCGCAGAGGCCGAAGAGGAGCGCCGTCGCCTCGCCAGAGAGGTGCAGGCGGCCAAGGACATACTCGCGTACATCCTCCCCACGGACCTCGGCTGCGCGCTGGGCTACGAGATGGGCACCTATCACGAGCCCTGCCGCGAGGTCGGGGGTGACCTGTACGACGTCAAGTGCCTGGAGGACGGCCGTGTGCTGCTTCTCACGGGCGACGTAGCGGGCAAGGGCCTGGGCGCCGCGCTTCTCGTCTCGAACATCATGCCCATAATCTCAGTGCTCATCGACGGGACCAGGGACCTCACCGAGCTCGTCACGCGGCTCAATCGCCAGATATTCCTCTCCACTGACCCCATCCATTACGCGACGCTTTTCCTTGGGGTCCTCGACCCACTTACGGGCGACGTCGAGTACGTCAACGCGGGACATAACCCTCCGTACCTGCTGGCGCCCGACTGCGGGATCGAGGAGATCGCCGCGACCGGAACGCCCATCGGGATGCTCGAATCTGCCGCATTCACCTGCGGGCATCTGACTATCGCGCCGGGCGGGATACTCTTCCTCTTCAGTGACGGCATCCCGGAGGCGCAGAACGCCGACGGCGACTTTTACGAAGAGCGCCGCCTGCGCGACGTCCTCTCTCACAAGCGCGATAGCTCCGCCGAGGAGATCGTGGCGTCAGTGAGAGCCGACCTCGACCAGTTCGTGGGCGATGCCAGTCCGACCGACGACATCACGATGCTCCTCCTCAAGCGCACGCTTGCCGCCGACTGACGGGGGCCCCATGAAGGCCAAGGACTTCCCCATCCCGGAGTTCGATCCCGCCGAGCGTGCGGTCATCGAACCCTCCGAGCAGATCAAGCCCTCCGATGTGCCGGAGCACTGCGTTCCGTGCTTCTTCGGTGACGTCATCTCCAACCTGGTTGAGAGTGGGCGGGCCAGGGAGATCACCTGTATGAAATCGGAGATGGGCAAACACCCGCTCCTCGTGATGGATGTGGACGGCCGCGAGGTCGCAGTCTATCAGCCCGGCATCAGCGCCGCCTTCGCCGCGGCGATGCTCGAGGAGGTCATAGCGCACGGCTGCAGGAAGTTCATAGCCTGCGGGGCGGCCGGAGTCCTGGACCGAAACATAGACGCGGGCCACGTCATCGTGCCCCGAGCTGCCGTCCGCGACGAGGGGGCATCGTACCACTACATGCCGCCCTCGCGCGACGTCGAGGCAAGCCCGGAGGGTGTCGCCGCCATCGAGCGCGTGCTGACCAGCCACGGGCGCCCCTACACGATCGGGAAGACGTGGACCACCGACGGGATCTACAGGGAGACACCGGACAAGGTCGCCCTGCGCAGGTCAGAGGGCTGCATCTCCGTCGAGATGGAGGCAGCCGCGTTCTTCGCGGTGGCTCGCTTTAGGGGGGTCACGTTCGCCCAGATGCTCTATGGCGGGGACGACGTCAGCGGTGAAGAGTGGGACCGCAGAGAGTGGTACAAGCGCCGAACGGTAAGGGAGGACCTTCTGTGGCTGGCGGCGGAGGCCTGCCTGTTGTTGTAGACGACTGACGGGAGCGTGAATGGGCGGCGATGTCACGATCGAGACCGAGCGACTGGTCCTGAGGGAATTCCACAGGGACGATTGGGAGAGCGTCCACGAGTATGCGATCGACCCGGAGGTCTGCCGCTACATGCCGTGGGGACCGAACAGCGAAGAGCAGACCCTGGCGTTCATCGAACGAGCCCTCGCGTCTGGGGGCCGCGATCCAAGGGTTCACTTCGAACTAGCCGTCACGGTGAGAGAGGACGGCCGCCTCATCGGCGGCGCCGGCATCCGTGCCGCGGACGAGTGCTTCCGCACGGCGGACATGGGATACTGTCTCCGCAGGGACGCCTGGGGTCTCGGGTTGGGAACAGAGGCGGCCCGGGGTTTGATCGGATTCGGGTTCGAGCGGCTCGGCCTCCACCGGATCTGGGCCACGTGCGACACCGGGAATGCGCGGTCGACGCGCGTGCTTGAGAGGGCCGGAATGGAGTTTGAAGGAACCATGCGGGACGATACCTGGCTGAGGGGACACTGGCGCAGCTCGCACCTCTACTCCATCCTCGACAGCGAGTGGAACGCGGGGGGAACGCGAGACCCGGCGGGTTCCCGGGATGCGCGCCGCCCGGCAGGTTCCCGGGAAGCGCGCGGCCCGGCAGGTTCCCGGGATGCGCCTCACGAGGAGGACCGCCGATGAGACTCGACAGGGCACCCATCACCGTTCTGCTGCTGCTCGCCGCTGTCGCGGCCATCCAGATGACCCACTACTACCCGCTGCTGCCAGAGACGCTTGCCGTCCACTTCGGCCCGTCCGGTGAAGCCGACGGCTGGAGCAGTAAGGGAGAGTTCATGGTGCTCTTCGGCGCCATGGAAGCGTTCTTTGTCTTGTTCGGTGTGGGATTGGCGCTCGTGCTCGACCGGATCCCCGTGGCCCTCATCAATGTCCGCCACAAGGACTACTGGTTCTCGCCCGAGAAGCGGGAGGAGAGCCTGGAGTTCCTGAAGAACCAGATACTCTGGATGGAGGCCGCGACGCTCGGGTTCTTCGTGGCTATCGCACAGTTCATATTCAGAGGGAACCTGGGCGACGCTACGCCCAGGCTCCCCGGTGATTTCTGGTATGTGTTGGTCGCGTTCATCGCCGTAATATTGTGGTTCAGCCTTAGAATCGTCCTCCGATTCCGCTCGCCGAGAGGAACTGCTCCGCTCTAGACGACGGGGCCGGTTCTTGCTTACTGGGCGGTCGTGAGTTCGACACTCCCGTCCGCCGTCCTGACGCGGACGAGCCCCCCATCAGTTCCGACCCTTCCTGACACTCTATGTTCGCTCTTCTCCGTCTCGGTCGCTCCCTCCAGGTCAATATCGACGCGACCGTCGTCCATCGTCACCAGGTATTGAAACGAGAGCCCTCTACCCAGCCTGATGGTCACGCTGCCATCGTCTGTCGCCACATTGATGTGTATCTCGCCGTCGCTCGTGACATCCAGGTCGACGCTGCCGTCCTCACCGCGCACGTCCACGACGGCCGCCGTGACCCTGCTCAGCGTGACATCACCATCGTCGATCGCGGCGTCGAAGTTCCCCTTGCTGTCGGAGATTCGGATATCTCCGTCCTCGAGTGCGAAGAGCGCGTGAGAGAGCGTGCTGTGTGTAACCGTGATATCTCCGTCGTCGCCCCTGACGACGAGGTCGCCTGACAGTTCGGCCAGGCGAACGTCACCGTCCTCTATCCATATCTCCGTATTCCCGTTGACGACATCGGTGAACGTGACGTCACCGTCATCGACGCTGCACTCTATGTCGGCTCGCCACGCCGACAGCTCCAGATCGCCGTCCTCTCCCTCCAGATCGAGGACAACGTAGCTCGGCGCCTTGATCGTGTAGGTGTACTCGTATTCGTGCATCGAGCGGAAGAAGTAGACTCCGGAGGAGGTCCCCTCTTTCCCGCGCACTGTTATTCTGTCGTCGGTCTGCCTGAACTCGACATCGAATTCCGGATCCGTTCCGAACCCGATCGCCGTCACATCGGCGTGGTAGCGAACCACGACGTCTATGACATCCTGGTCCCACGGGGTGATAGTCGCGTCGCCGTTGCCGTAGTCGAGGCTGAGGACGACACCCTCACTGACATCGAAGGTCTCGTGGAAATCCTCGTCAATCTCGCGCGCAGGCGCGGGTGAACACGCGACCACGACCAGCAGGCAGCTCACTCCAAGACGGATCACCGTTCTCATCTTCCCTTGCCTCCTTGGGGCCCGATTGGCACACATGTGCGCACGCCACGAGCGTCTCAGCCCTGGCGAGCCGCTTCATTGCCAGTGTCGCACACATCTAAGGACTACCAAGCGCCTTCTCGGGTTTCAAGGCCGCGTCTCTCGTGATAGAATGTAGATTCCGCAACAATCCAACCAGGAGGAACCGCATGCCCGATACGCAAGTCAAGCTCCCGCACTGGGACCTGTCAAACGTCTACAAGGGCCTCGAAACCGACGACTTCGAGGCCGGTGTGGCCAGACTCGACGGCCAGCTGACGAAGCTGGAGAGTCTCGTCGAGCAGCACGGCATCGGGCGGCTCGAAGAACCCCCGTCGGACGTCGAGGCGACCGCCGGAGTTCTGGACGAGTTCATCTCGCTTCTCAATGAGATGCTCATGCACTACGGCACGCTCCGCGCGTACGTGCAGAGCTTCATCACGACGGATTCCTACAACAAGGTCGCCGCGCGACGCGGCAGCGAGCTCGAGCAGACAAGCGTCCGCGTGGACCGGATCTACGTTCGCTTCGAGGCCTGGGTCGGCTCGCTGGCGCCCGTCCTCGATGTCGCGTGTGAGAAGGCCCCCGTCGCGTGCGAGCACAAACTCGCTCTCAAGGACATCGTCGATGAGAGCCGATTCCGCATGGACACGGAACTCGAGGATCTCGCCTCCGAGTTGCTTCTGTCCGGCGGCGGCGTGATGCACAAACTGCAGGGGACGGTGACCAGCCAGCTCAAGGCGCCGCTCGAGCGGGACGGGAAGACCGAGATGCTCCCGATGACCATGATTCGAAACCTGGCGGGCGACCCCGACGAGAGCGTGAGGAAGCGAGCGTACGACGCCGAACTCAAGGCCTGGGAGTCGGTGCGAGAGCCGGTGGCGTTCGCGCTTAACGGTGTCAAGGGGACCGCGATCACGCTCGCGAAACGGCGCGGCTTCGACAGCGTGCTGCACGCGTCTCTGGAAACCAACAAGATGGACGAGGCGACGCTCGACGCACTGCTGGGCTCGATGAAGGACAGTTTCCCGATGTTCCGCAGGTTCTTCCGAAGCAAGGCGGCGAAGCTCGGCAAGAAGAAGCTCCCCTGGTGGGACCTCCTTGCCCCGATGGGCAAGATTGAACTGGAGTACACGTGGGACGAGGCCAGCGACTACATCGTCCAGCAGTTCGGCACGTTCAGCGACGAACTGGCCGACTTCGCCCGGTACGCGTTCGACCACAACTGGATCGACGCCGAGCCGCGGGACGGAAAGCGCGGAGGCGCATTCTGTATGGGCGTCCGCTCGGTCGACGAGTCGCGCATCCTCGCCAACTTCGACGGCAGCTTCGACCGGCTGAGCACGCTGGCGCACGAGCTGGGTCACGGTTTCCACAACCACTGCCAAAAGGGACTCCCGTCCTTGCGGCGGGGCTCGCCCATGACGCTCGCGGAGACGGCGTCCATCTTCTGCCAGACGATCGTGTTCAATGCGGCGCTGGACACGGCACCGGCGGAGGCTCAAGTCGCCATCCTCGACAATCAGCTCGTGGACGCGTCTGCGGTCATAGTCGATATCTACTCGCGCTTCGTATTCGAGTCGGAGATCGTGAAGCGAAGAGAGTCGGCGGAGCTCTCCGCCGACGAGTTCTGCGAGCTCATGCTTGACGCTCAGAGAGAGACCTACGCGGACGGCCTGGACATGGATCACCTTCACCCTTACATGTGGCTCCTGAAGCCCCATTACTACTACGGGGGCTACAACTTCTACAACTTCCCCTACGCCTTCGGGCTGCTGTTCGGGCTGGGGGTCTACGCCATCTACCTCAAGGAGGGCGCAGCATTCATTCCGCGCTACAAGGAACTTCTGCGCAGTACGGGTGAGGGCAAGGCGGCGGATCTCGCGGCGAAGTTCGGCATCGATATTCGATCCAGGGACTTCTGGAATGCCAGCCTGGCGATACTGGGCAAGCAGGTCGACCGCTACTGCGAGCTCGACAAGTAGACGCTGGAGGCACCGGTGGCAGTCTTCACCGATACCATTTCATGCAGAACGGCGGGAGACGGTGACACGGTCGACCTCACGGAACGGCTGGCGGACGGCCTGAGGAAGAGCGGCCTCGCCGACGGTGTCGCCACGCTGTTCGTGGGAGGTTCGACGGGTGGCATAACGACGATAGAGTTCGAGCCCGGGGCCGTGGCCGATCTGCAGGAAGTTCTGGAGGCGATCGCTCCCAAGGGTCGCGACTGGCGACATCACCTCCGATGGGGGGACCACAACGGACACAGCCACGTCCGCTCGGCCCTGCTGGGCCCGAGCCTGTCCGTTCCGTTCATCAGCGGGGAGTTGTGTCTTGGAACGTGGCAGCAGGTCGTACTTGTAGATTTCGACGACCGCCCCCGAAGTCGCGAGGTCATCGTGCAGTTCGTCGGCGAGTAGGCGCGGCCCGGACCACCGAGCCGCAGGAAGTGGAGGTAGGCGATGAACCGGTTCGACAGGAGAACCAGTGACGCCACATCGCTTGTAATCAGCGCGATCTTCCTGGGTATCGTGGTCCTCTTCGCAGCCTGGGGCAGCTCGTGGGCCGTGCGGTACCTCGCCGGCGAGGGGTCACCCGAGTGGATGAGCGTGTTCGTCAACTACGCCATCATGCTCGCCGTCTCGCTGATCCTCATACTTGCGTCGTCCACGGGCGACCCGTCGAAGTTCGGCTTCACGCGGCCGAAGGTCAGGGGAGCATACGGCGCAGCGATCATGTGGGGCGCCATCCTGGGAGCCGTCGCGTCCAGCGTGACAGTCACCTCCCGTGTCGGGGGAATAGGTCCACTCAAGGGGCTGAGCTTCGTCCAGATCATTCTGCTGGTGTGGGTTCTCGCCAGCGTCGCGGAGGAGATCCTGGTTCGGGGCTACGTGCAGAGCTATCTGGAGCCACTAATGGATCGTGGGTTCACGGTGTTCCACCTGCGGATAAGTCTCCCGGTCATTATGAGTGCCATCTTCTTCGCCATCATGCACATCATCCTGCTGGCAACGGGCACGTCGATCCTGACCACGTACATCGTAGTGGTGTTCGCCTTCTTCTTAGGATTAGTCGCCGCCTACCAGCGTGAGCGGACGGGGAGCATTCTCCCGGCCCTCGCCGCGCACGTTTCGTTCAATATAGGCGGCGTGCTTGGCGGCGTCATCTACGTCATCCTGCAGATAGCCGTGTTCGGGAAGACGGCCGTCGAAGTGACCAGGGCTCTGAGCGGATGAGAATCGCCGTCACCGGCGGAAGCGGACTTGTGGGCCGCGCCATCGTACGCCGCCTCGCAAAGCGTCACGACGTAGTCAATGTCGACGTTGCCCGCCCCACCGGGGTGGAGCACTCACCTGGCGAGCCGGCACTTTCTGTCCAGTACGCACACGCGGACATCCTCGACCCTATTGCCTTAAGCCGTGCCATTGACGGCGCGCAGGCCGTCGTTCATGCGGCAGGGATACCGGGGCCGACGTTCGGTTCCGAGGACGACATCCTGAACGTCAACGTGGAGGGCACGAAGAATGTTGCGCTTGCGGCCAACGAGGCGGGAGCGCGACGCTTCGTGTTCATATCGAGCGACTCAGTCCTCGGGTTCGTCTTCTCGGAAGGCCGGGTGAGACCAAACTACCTGCCCGTGGACGAGGCCCATCCCCTCGCCCCGACAGAGCCCTACGGTCGCAGTAAGCTCCTGGCAGAGACGGTACTCGCGAGACAGGCAGGGAGAACCGCCCCGGTGGTCAGCCTCCGCCCGCCATGGGTCTGGGTACCTGAAGAGTATGAGAAACTGCGCCGTTTGACGCGTGCGCCGGCGGATTGGTCGGAGGGCTTGTGGGCCTACGTGCACGGGGACGACCTGGCCCGGGCGGTCGAGCGGGCAGTGACGCTCGAGATCGGGCCGGGCTTCCATGCCGCCTATGTCGCCGCGCCGGACAACGGAACCGTCGTGCCCACGGCGCAGCTGGTCGAGAAGTACTTTCCCGACGTTCCTGTGCGCCGGGAGCTGGCGGAATTCGGGAGTCTCGTGTCGTCAAGCCGCTTGGAGAGCCTTCTGGGTTTCAAGCCCACGATGTCGTGGCGGGAGTTCCTGCGATGAAGATGGTCATGGATATGGACACGGGCATCGACGACGCCATTGCGATAGCACTGGCCGCAGGTTCACCGGAGGTGGAACTCCTGGCCATCACGTCCGTGGCGGGCAACGCGCCCGTCGAGCTCTGCACCCGCAACTGCCTGCTTCTCAATGAGCTCCTGGGCGGCGACGCCGTAGTGGCTGCCGGTTCCGACCGGCCCCTCGTGAAGAACCTCCTGACCGCACAGGAGGTCCACGGCACCGACGGTCTGGGAGGACGTGCAGACTCTCTCCCCAAGCCCACCACGAGCGCGATCGACGAGCCGGCCTTTGAACTTCTCACCCGGCTCCCGGCGGAGCACCCCGGCGAGGTCACTCTCGTCACGACGGGCCCCCTGACCAACATAGCTCTGGCCCTCCGGACGGACCCTGATGCCCTCGCGGCCTACGCCAGGATCATCGTCATGGGAGGCGCCTTCGACGTCCCCGGCAACACCGGCACCGTGGCTGAGTTCAACATCTATGTCGACCCGGAGGCCGCCGCTCTGGTCCTTGGTTCCGGGCTCGACATCACGCTCGTCCCGCTGGATGCAACCACGGGCGCGGTGCTCACGAGAAGCGCCCTCACCGCGCACGAGCGAGCGCGAGGCCTCCCCGCCGAGCGTCCGCGCAGGGACGCGGCCGCGATTCTCCACCGCGCACTCGACCACTACATGGACTTCCAGTTCGACGAATCCGGACTCGATGGCGGCTACATGCACGACCCGCTGGCCGTCGCTGCAGCGCTCGTACCGGGTATTCTGGAGACGCGCGATCTGTCGGTCGGTGTGGTCACGAACGGGCCAGACAGGGGCCGCACCGTCCGCGCATCCGCACAAGCGCACGCCGCGGCTCCTGGCCGCGGCGTACACGTGGCGTTCGGTCATGATGATTGTGCGTTCGGTCAGCTTCTTGAGGAACGTGTGCTCCGCCCGGTGTTCGGCGCGCGTCTGCCACACTAGCGTGCCGTGGGCCGCTACTTGCGCCCGCGACGTCCCCTCGGCTGATTCTCCAGCTCGCGCATTATCCCCTTGACGTCGTTCGAGGCTTTCACGGCCATCTCTGTCGTGAGGCGCTCCTCTGACACCAGCTTGAGCAGCGCGACGTTCATGCTGTGCATACCATCTGTCGCGCCCGTCTCGATCGCGGTCCGAAGCTGCTGGAGGCTGTTCTCACGGATGAGGTTCCTGACGGCCGCGTTAGCGACCATAAGTTCCGTGGCGAGCACCCGGCCCATCCCGCTCGCGTCAGGAAGCAACTGCTGCACAAGAACGGCTTGAAGTGACATCGATATCTGGGTCCTCACACCCTGCTGCTCGTGCGGTGGGAAGATGTCGACGATTCGGCTGATCGCCTGGGGGGCCTCGCTCGTGTGCACCGTCGTCATCACGAGGTGCCCGGTCTCCGCCATCGTCAGGGCGGTGCGGACCGTCTCCAGATCTCGAATCTCTCCAATGCAGATGACGTCCGGGTCCTGTCGCAGAACCTGCCGGACCGCCGCCGCGAACGACGGGGTGTCGCGACCGACCTCGCGCTGGTTCACGACGGAGAACTTATGGTGGTGCAGGTACTCGATCGGGTCTTCGATCGAGACAACATGCACGTTCTTGTTATCGTTGATGTAGGAGATCATCGAGGCCATAGTGGTCGATTTGCCGGAGCCCGTGGGGCCACTGATAAGCACGAGGCCGTTCATCTTCTCACAGAAGTCCTTGATGATGGGGGGAACCCCGAGGTTCTCCAGAGAGGGGATCTCCCACGGGAGGTGCCGGACGGCGGCGGCCACGCTTCCCCGCTGGAAGTAGATATTGAGTCGGAATCGTCCCAACCCCTCGATGCTGATCGCGGTGTCGATGCCTTTCTCCGCCTCCAGTCTAGCTATTCTCTTCTCGTCGATCATCGCATAGGAAAACTCGCGACTCTCGAGGGGGCTCAGAGGCGTACGGTCGCACGGGACGAGAGTCCCGTCGATCCTGAACTGGGGCGGCACGCCTGCGGTGAGGTGAAGGTCGGACGCTCTCCGCTCAACCATCTCTTCCAGAAGTTTGCGTATCTCACTCGTCATGGGGCACCTCGCGTCAGTACTTCAGGACAGGCCTATGTGGGAGCAGGCCTCCGTCTCCCCTTGGGCAGGCCAAGGATTGCGCCTGAGGGCAATCAAGTCAAGTCCTGATGCGGAATGAGGCGGCTCTTCTCCGCGCTAGAACCGCTTCTGGTGGGTGTGGCAGTACGGACGACCGCCCGATTTTTCGTAGTAGTCCTGGTGGTAATCCTCGGCTTCCCAGAAGAGACCGGCCTCGCTCACCTCTGTCGCCACGTCGTAGCCCTTCTCTTTGAGAATGCCGATAAGTTCCTCGGCTGCGAGCTTCTGGTCGTCGCCCGCGTAGAAGATCGCTGAGCGGTACTGCGAGCCCATGTCGGGGCCCTGCCTGTCGACCTGCGTCGGATCGTGAATCTCGAAGAAGAGCCTCGCAAGTTCCTCGAACGTCACGCGCGTCGGGTCGTACACGACCTCCACCGTCTCCGCGTGTCCCGTGCGACCGCTCGAGACTTCGTGGTAGGTGGGCTTCTCTGTATGTCCACCCATATAGCCCGAACGCACATCCGTCACGCCGTCCACCTCCTGCAGCAGGTGCTCCACTCCCCAGAAGCAGCCGCCGGCGAAGTAGGCTGTCGCCGTCGCGCCCGGACCCGCGTCTCGCGCCCCGTCCTCGCTCTCCCCCGCGGCCACGCTCTCCCCCGCAGCCACGAATCTCAGCGAGATGGAGTTGACGCAGTGGCGCACGTTCTTCTCGGTCAGCTGCTCCCCCTCGAACACGTGCCCGAGATGGGCCCCGCAGGAGGCACAGAGAATCTCCGTCCTTCGCCCGTCGGCGTCCGGCAAGCGCTTCACGGCCCCGGACAGTTCGTCGTCGAAGCTCGGCCAGCCGCAACCGGAGTCGAACTTGTCATTGGATTCATAGAGCGGCGTACCGCATCTTCTGCACACGTAGGCCCCGGCCTCATGGTGGTCGTAATACTCGCCGGAGAAGGGCCGCTCCGTGCCCTTCTGTACAATGACGGCCTCTTCCTCGGGTGTCAGCTCTTTCAGGACCAGGCCTCCCTTCTCTCTGATACCGGCGCCTTCCGCGGGCGCTTCCTCCGCGGACTGCACACAGCCCGCCACCAGCAGGACCGCCGCTACAGCCACGATCCAGCTCTCGAGCGCATGACCGCGCCGACCGGAACTCCCAGAGACCATCATACACATCCCTTTCGCGCTCCGATTCCCTTGGGTCTCATTGCGCTCCTCACTATTCAAACTAACGCCCCCCGGACTCGGCCGCAACTCAAGTGCGAGCACACCGACGGCATGGTACGCGACACCGCGAATCCCCACCATGGGGACCCGCGGCGACAATGCTCTGATGTCTGTCAGCGTGCAGCCGAATCCGGCGGACGGAGATTCTAGCGGAAGAGGGTCTTGATCGCCCCCCACGTGCTGTCCTCCACGGGAGCGCCGCAGAACCACACCTGGAGCTGTCCGATGAACATGATCTCATCCACGTCCGGCGGGTTGACGAAGTTGAAGTCCCCGGCTCCCAGCGACCCGGTGCCGCAGTAATCCTCGAAGTAACCGGTGCAGAGCGGGGTCTCCACCGAAACCGTCATTGAGACCTGGCAATCGTGGTGCTTCTCGATCTGCGAAAGCTCGCCGTCGCCATAGTAGTCGCGCACGAGGACGATGAACGAGGCGTTCGACACAAGCTCGCCCCCGGGAACGCTGGTGTCCAGCGTCAGCTTGGGAACAGACGGCAGCGTGGAGCCATCAAAGTAC
>JAUWLR010000121.1 GCA_030613615.1 Candidatus Eiseniibacteriota bacterium | reverse complement strand
CTTCACGAAGATCGTCGATACGTCCGACGAGTGGATCACCCAGATGACGGGGATCAAGGAGAGGCGCTACACCGACGAGAACACGGCGACGTCCGATCTGGCCATTCCTGCCTCGAGGCAGGCCCTGGAGCGGGCCGGAGTCGAGGGCTCGGACGTCGACGCGATCATCGTGGCGACCGCGACCCCTGACACGTACTTCCCGTCGACCGCGTGTCTGATCCAGAAGGCGATTGGGGCGAAGGACGCCTTCGCCTACGACATCGCGGCCGCCTGCGCGGGGTTCATCTTCGGGGTGGCGCAGGCACACAGCTACCTGATCTCCGGCATGGCCAAGACCGTGCTCGTCGTCGGCGCGGAGTGTCTGACGAAGATCACCGACTTCAAGGAGCGCACGACGTGCGTGCTGTTCGGAGACGGCGCCGGGGCCGTCGTGATAAAGGGCTGCGACCCGCCCCGGGGCCTCGTGGACCACTTCCTCAGGTGCGACGGTAACCTGAGCGACTACATCACCCAACCCGGGGGGGGCAGCAGACTGCCCGCGTCGCACGAGACGGTCGACCAGCGGCTCCACACCATCAGGATGAAAGGCAGGAAGGTCTACATCCACGCGTCGAAGGCAATGGCCGATGCGGTCGTGCTCCTCCTGGAGCGGCAGGGCCTGACCGGCGACGATCTCGACCTTCTCTTCCCGCATCAGGCGAACATTCGCATCATCCAGAGCGTGGCCAAGCAGGCCGGCGTGCCCATGGAGAGGGTCTTCGTCAACATCCACAAGTACGGGAACACCTCTGCGGCGTCCGTTCCCCTCGCGTTGGCCGAGGCTTTCGACGAGGGTCTTCTCAAGGAAGGTATGCTCATCGGTATGGTCGCTTTCGGCTCAGGGTTCTCGTGGGGCTCGGCGCTCTTCCGGTGGTAGTCGGCGTGAGCTGGAGACCCGTCGCTCCCGCTGGTGCGGCAGGGCATCCGCAAGTCTCCCGGCATTGAGGAACGCGCATGGACAGGATAGCTTTCATCTTTCCAGGACAGGGCTCGCAGTCGGTAGGGATGGCGAAGGACCTGTACGAGAGCTCGCAGACGGTTCGCGAGATCTACGAGCGGGCCTCCGAGGCCATCGCCGTCGACCTCGCGTCGGTCTCGTTCGAGGGTCCGGAGGATGAGCTCAGGAAGACCATCAACACGCAGCCGGCCCTCCTGACCGCCAGCGCGGCGGCGCTGGCTCTGCTGGAAGAGCGCGACATCGTACCCTACGCGGTCGCCGGGCACAGCCTGGGTGAGTACAGCGCTCTCGTGGCGGGGCGTAGCATCTCTCTTGAGGACGCCGTGCGCGCCGTTCGCGAGCGCGGGCGGCTGATGTATGAGGCCGGGCTCGAGACGCCCGGGACAATGGCCGCGATCGTCGGCCTGACCGAGGAAGCGATCGAGCAGATCCTGAAGGAGGTCGGTGAGAAGGGAGTCGTGCAGATCGCCAATCTCAACACACCGACGCAGATCGTCATCTCCGGTGAGGTGGACGCGGTCCGTGCCGCCATGGACGTCGCCGCGACGAGCGCCGCGCGGAGGGTCGTCGAGCTCAACGTCAGCGGTGCGTTCCATTCCGGGCTCCTGAAGTCGGCAAGCGAGGGGATGGAGAGCGTGCTCCGCGGCGTTCCCATCGAGCGCCCGCGGTGCATCTTCGTGGCGAACGTCACCGGAGGGGCGCTCGAGGATCCCGAGGGCATCAGACGCCGGCTCGTGGAGCAGATAGTGAGTCCGGTGCGCTGGGTCGAGTGCATGAAGGCCCTGGTGAACAGGAAATCCTCTCTCTTCATCGAGGTCGGTCCCGGGAACGTTCTGCGCGGGCTCCTTCGGAAGATCGATCCGGAGATCAAAACAATGAGCGCGGGCACGTTGAGCGACATCGAGAAGCTGTCGGCAGCACTTGCCACTGACTGAGTGGGGACTCTGGTCATGGGTTCGGAGGCGTTGACGATGAAGCTCGAGAACAAACACGCCGTGATCACGGGAGCGGGCCGCGGAATCGGCAAGGCCATAGCCGCCAGGCTCGCGTCACTGGGGGCCGGCGTAGCCATCGTGGACATCGACGGCAAGACGGCCTCGTCGACCGCCGCGGAGATCGCGAGCACGGGCGCAACGGCCGTCGCGTACGAGCTGGACATCACGGATGCCGAGGCAGTGGCCGCCGTGTTCAAGAGTATCGCTGAGGACCTGGGAGGTCTTGACATACTGGTCAACAACGCCGGGGTGACGCGAGACAACCTGCTGCTCCGGATGTCCCCGGACGACTGGGACCTGGTGATGCGTGTGAATCTCAAGGGCGCCTTCAACTGCATCCGCGCGGCCGTGCGTCCGATGATGTCGCAGAGAAGCGGCCGCATCATCAACATCGCATCGGTCGTAGGTCTTGTCGGCAACGCGGGCCAGGCCAATTACGCGGCCTCGAAGGCCGGGCTGATTGCCCTGACAAAGACGGTTGCCAAGGAGTTCGGTGGGCGCGGCATCACGGCCAACGCCGTGGCCCCGGGGTTCATAGAGACCCCGATGACCGACTCGCTCCCCGAGAAGGCCCGCGCGGACTTCGCCTCGAAGATCTCGCTCAGACGCTTCGGGAGCCCTTTGGACGTCGCGAATCTGGTTGCTTTTCTCGCGTCCGATGAAGCAGACTATATAACCGGTCAGACGGTCAGCGTCGACGGTGGGATGTTATAGCGAGAAGGTCAGAGCCGGAGGAAGTGGGCCCGCCCGGGCCCCACACGCGGGGGTGAAAGAGACATGGCAGACATTGTAGAGAAGGTAAGACAGGTCATCTCCGAGAAGCTTCAGATAGACGCCGCGCAGGTGACGATGGAGGCGGCGATCGTCGAGGATCTCGGCGCCGACTCGCTCGAGCAGGCGGACATCCTGTTCTCGCTCGAGGACGAGTTTGGTATTACGGCAGACGACACGGACGAGGCAGAGGGTCTCAAGACCGTCGCTGATATCGTCAGCTATCTCGAGAAGAAGGTGGCGGCGGAGTAGGAAGACCAGCCCTGATATAGGCGGTGACCGCGGCTTCGCCGTGGCAGGCGGGGCCGCGGTTCCCAAGACTGGGCGCGCAGGTGAAGCGCGACCGTCGGCGGGGCAGGCGGGCACAGCCGCGGCGCGAGTACGTCGGCACCGCGGTGACTGGGACAAAGAAGGGGCAGCATGTCGAAAAGAGTGGTGATAACGGGCATGGGAGCGGTGACTCCGCTCGGTCTGAGCGTTCAGGAGAGCTGGGAGTCGCTCCTCGCCGGGAAGAGCGGCGCGGGAACGATAACTCAGTTCGACCCGTCGGGCTTCGCCGTGCGGATAGCGTGTGAGCTCCCCGGGTTCAAGGTCGAGGAGTTCATCGACAAGCGCGATGCCCGCAAGATGGACCCGTGCACTCACTACGGCATGGCTGCCTCGCAGATGGCCTGGAAGGACGCAGGATTCGAGGATGGTGAGTACGACGCGGACCGCGCGGGCGTGCTCATCGGTTCAGGAGTGGGCGGCATCCAGACGTTCGAGGCGCAGCACACCGTTCTAATGGAGAAGGGGCCGCGCAGGATCAGCCCGTTCTTCATCCCGATGATGATCGCTGATATGCCATCGGGTGCGGTGTCGATCGAGTTGGGGCTCAAGGGGCCCAACTTCGCCACGGTCTCGGCATGCGCGTCCGGAGCGCACGCGATCGGTGTCGCGTTTCATACGGTGCGTCGGGGAGACGCGGATGTCATGGTGGCGGGCGGAGCAGAAGCGGCGATCTGTCCGATTGCCGTGGGCGGGTTCGCCAACATGAAAGCCATCTCGTCGAGAAACGACGATCCCGAGCGTGCGTCGCGACCGTTCGACGCCGAGCGGGACGGTTTCGTTCTCGGCGAGGGCGCGGGCATCGTCGTGCTGGAGGAACTGGAGCACGCGAAGGCCCGCAGCGCGCACATCGTGGCGGAGATCGTCGGCTTCGGGGCCACCTCCGACGCGTTCCACATCACCGCGCCGGCCCCGGGAGGCGAGGGCGCCGCGAGGGCGATGAAGGAAGCGCTGCGCGATGCGGGGCTTGCACCCGGCGACATCGGCTACATCAACGCGCACGGAACATCCACGCCCCTGAACGACAGTTACGAGACCGCCGCCGTGAAGAGCGTCTTCGGTGACCACGCATATGAACTGGCCACGTCGTCGACGAAGTCGATGACCGGCCATCTGCTGGGCGCCGCGGGAGGCATCGAGCTGATATTCACGGCTCTCACACTCGAGTCCTCGGTCATACCTCCGACGATCAACTACGACACGCCCGATCCGGAGTGTGATCTCGATTACGTCCCCAACCAGGCCAGGGAAACGGAAGTGACGGCCGCGCTGTCGAACTCGTTCGGGTTCGGCGGGCACAACGCGGTGCTAGCCGCACGGAGGTTCGAGGGCTAGCCGCAACTCGTATCTATGGCCATGGTCAAGAGACTACTCAACCGCATCTCAACCTTCAGGGGCCGCGCGGCCGGGCTCACGAAGGAACGCCGTCTGGCGCTCTCCGAACTGTGCAGCGTCCTGGACGTCAGCTTCCGCGACCTGAATCTCCTCAATCAGGCGCTGATGCATCGTTCGTACGTGCACGACGTTGATATGGAGCGCGGCGAATCCAACGAGCGAATGGAGTTCCTGGGCGACGCCGTCCTCGGGCTTCTGGTGAACGAACACCTCTACGCGAGGTTCACCAAGCGTCAGGAGGGCAGGCTCACCAAGATCAAGTCGCTGGTCGTCAGCGAGACCGTCCTGGCCAGAAGGGCCGAGGAGCTCTCGCTGGGGACTTACATCTGCCTCTCCGACAACGAGCGTTCGTCCGGAGGAGCGGGAAGACCGTCCATCCTCTCGGACGCGTTCGAGGCGGTCCTCGGTGCTCTCTATCTGGACAGAGGTCTTCCGGCAGCGCGGAAGTTCGTCGAGGACCATCTTCTCGATGGCATGGACAAGATTCTCGCGATAGACGACTACAAGAACTACAAGAGCATCATGCAGGAGCACGCCCAGCGGAAGCTCGGTTCCAGACCGCGCTACCGCGTCGTCTCCGCCAAGGGACCGGAACACGAGCGGACGTTCTACGTCGAGGTGAGACTGGGTGGCCGGGCGCTCGGCCGCGGAGAGGGGCGGAACAAGAAAGAGGCCGAGCAGATGGCGGCGCGTCATGCGCTCGCCAAGCTCGGAGTCATCAAGGGCAAGGGCAACACCCGGACGGGCAGGACCGGAGCCGCGAGAGGCCGGCGGCGGCCGCGCCGGCGCCGGAAGGAGCAGGCGTCGTGAGCTACTTCCTCACCGAAGAACAGGAGATGTTGAAGGAACTCTGCGCCCAGATCGCGCGGGAGAAAATCCTGCCCGTGAGGGCGGAGTACGACGAGACCGGGGAATTCCCCTGGGACATCGTCAAGGTGATGGCAGCGTCCGATATCTACGGTGTCTACATCCCCGAGGAGTACGGCGGCTTCGGCGGCGGCGTGATGGAGATGTGCATCGCCGCTGAGGAGCTCTCGAGGGTTTGCGGCGGCATCGCGCTGGCGTTCGCCGCCTCGGCGCTCGGCGCCTACCCGATCCTGCTGTTCGGCTCCGACGAACAGAAGAAGGAGTACCTCCCCGCGATAGCGGCGGGGGAGAGGCTCGCGGCGTTCGGCCTGACAGAGGCGAACGCGGGAAGCGACGCGGGGGCGGTGGAAACACGCGCGCAGCTCGACGGTGACGAGTACGTGCTGAACGGGACGAAGCAGTGGATCACCAACGGCGGCGAGGCCGAGATCTACACCGTCGTTGTTCGGACGAGCAAGGGCACGGGGATACGCGGAATGTCCTGTCTCATCGTCGAGAAGGACACTCCAGGATTCACTTTCGGGAAGAAGGAAGACAAGATGGGCATCCGGGGCTCGACGACGCGCGAGCTCGTCTTCCAGGATTGCAGGGTCCCGAAAAAGAACCTGCTCGGGCGGGAGGGCACCGGCTTCGTCTTGGCAATGCGTACGTTCGACAAGTCGAGGCCGGGTGTGGCCGCTCAGGCCGTCGGCATCGCGCAGGGCGCGTTCGACGAGGCGGCGAAGTATGCTCGGCACAGAGAGCAGTTCGGCAAGCCCATCGGCTCGTTCCAGGGCATTCAGTTCATGCTGGCCGACATGGCGATCCAGATAGAGGCGGCACGGGCGCTGGTCTACCATTCGGCGCGCGTCGTCGACTCCGGGGCTAAGGACATCGGGAAGCTGTCAGCGATGGCCAAGGTGTTCGCGTCCGACGTCGCGATGAAAGTCACGACGGACGCGGTGCAGATCCTGGGCGGCTACGGCTACATGAGGGAATACCCGGTCGAGAAGATGATGAGAGACGCGAAGATCACCCAGATCTACGAGGGCACGAACCAGATCCAGCGCTCGATCATTGCTTCGGCCGTCCTCAAGGAGAGCGCGGCGAAGGAGAAGAAGGCGTAGTTGCCCCGACCCTCCGCGGCCACGGCCGCCGAAGAAGCGGAACGGGTTCCACCCATGAGGGTAGACCAGTGAACGTAGTCGTTCTCATAAAGCAGGTCCCGGATACCACGGACGTACGGATAGACCGTGAGACGAACACGCTGATCCGCGAGGGCGTGCCCAGCATCATTAACCCCTTCGACATGTACGCGAGCGAGGAGGCGTTGAGGGTTCGTGAGGGTGCGGGGGAGGGAACCGTCACGGTGATGTCCATGGGCCCGCCGCAGGTGGATGTAGCGCTCAGGGAGGCCATCGCGCTCGGCGCCGATCGGGCCGGGCTTCTGTCCGACAGGGCGTTCGCGGGCGCGGACACGTGGTCCACCTCCTACACGCTCGCAGCAGGGATAAGGAAGCTCGAGGACTACGACCTCATCCTCGGTGGGAAGCAGGCCATCGACGGCGATACCGCTCAGGTGGGTCCGGGCGTCGCGCAGTTTCTCGGTGTTCCACAGGT
>JAUWLR010000024.1 GCA_030613615.1 Candidatus Eiseniibacteriota bacterium | reverse complement strand
GCGCGACCACGCTCGACGAGTACCGGAAGTACATCGAGAAGGACGGCGCGCTCGAGAGGCGCTTTCAGCCCATCGTCGTCGATCCACCGTCGCTGGACGAGACCGTCGAGATCCTGAAAGGGCTCCGGTGCAAGTACGAGGCGCACCAATCGGCCGACATCTCGGACGAGGCGATCGTGGCGGCGGTCAAGCTGGCGGACCGTTACATCTCCGACCGGTTTCTGCCCGACAAGGCCATCGACGTCATCGACGAGGCCGGAGCACGCGCGCGGCTCGAGATCAGCACGATCCCGGTCGAGGTAAAGGAACTCGAGCAGGAGCTCAACAGCGTGTCGTGTGAGAAGAGGGCCGCGAGCGAGAACCAGGAGTTCGAGCGGGCCGCCGAGCTCAGAGACAAGGAGCGGGAATTCCAGCAGAAACTGGAGACCGCGCGCAAGGATCTGATCCAGTCCAAGAATCAACGTCGGGCCACGGTCGACGCGGAAGACGTTGCCGAAGTCGTGGCCGGCATGACAGGGATCCCGGTCAAGAAGCTGGCGCAGGAGGAGACCGAGAAACTCCTGCGCATGGAGGACGAACTTCGCAAGAGGGTCGTCGGGCAAGAGGAGGCGCTGGCGACGGTGTCCAGGGCGGTCCGCCGGAACCGCGCCGGTCTGCGCGACCCGAGGCGCCCCATCGGCTCCTTCATTTTCCTGGGACCGACCGGCGGCGGGAAGACGGAGCTTGCGAGGACGCTCGCCGGATTCATGTTCGAGGACGAGAATGCGCTCATCAGGCTCGACATGTCCGAGTACATGGAGCGCTTCGCCGTCTCGCGACTCGTGGGCGCCCCTCCCGGTTACGTGGGCTACGACGAGGGCGGCCAGCTGACCGAGAAGGTGAGAAGGCGCCCCTACAGCGTCGTGCTGTTCGATGAGATAGAGAAAGCGCACCCGGACGTGTTCAATATCCTGCTCCAGGTGCTCGAGGACGGGCAGCTGACGGACAGTTTCGGCCGGACTGTTGACTTCCGCAACACGGTTGTCATAATGACATCAAACGTTGGAGCCCGTGACCTGGCGCAGACCAAAGGGATAGGCTTCGCTCAGGACGAGAGCACCGAGGACAGCCACGCTCAGATGAAGGGCAAAGCCACGGAGGCTCTCAAGCGCGTGTTCAATCCCGAGTTCCTGAACAGGGTCGACGGGACCGTGGTCTTCCGCGCGCTCGGCATGGACCAGATGGGCGAGATTATCGACATCCTGCTTCGCGAGCTCCAGGAGCGCGTGAAAGAGGCGGATGTCAGCCTCGAGATAAGCGCCGAGGCCAAGGAACTTCTGATAGAGAAGGGATTCGATCCGGCCTTCGGAGCACGGCCGCTCCGAAGGGCCATTCAGCGGTATCTGGAGGATCCTCTCTCCGAGCAGATCCTCAAGGGCAAGTTTGGCGGCGGCCGCATAGCCATCGAGCGCAAGGGCGACGAACTGACGTTCCGAACGGCGCGGAAGAAGGTCTCGGCGGCGAAGTGATGTCGAGCTCCCGCGGCCGGAGCGTCCCCCTGGGCCCGGCCGCTCGACCGCTTCGACTCGACGCGCCGCCCGAAGGACCGGGCGGGGGAGTTCTTTCGGAATGCGCCATCGCAGGTGGGTCGTCGTTCTGGCCATCCTGATCATCGCTGTGCTGCCCCTGACGTTCCTGGGACTCAAGGTCGGGTCGCGTCATCCTGCGGTCAAGCGCGCCGTGCTCGGAAGGATAATGCCCGAGGTCGCGGGCGAGCTGACGGTAGGCGGGCTTGAGATGGGGCTCGCCTCTCTTCGTTTCACCGACATCATGCTCCGGTTCGAGGACGGCGGCTACGTGCTGGTGCCGCAGGCTACAGCCACCGTCAGCCTGCCGAAACTGATCGCCGGCGGCTTGGTACCTCAGCGCTCCCTCTCCTCCGTCATCATCAGCGACCCCAGGATCATGATCTACTACGGACACGACCCGGCTGACGTGGAACCGGCCGGTCCTCCGTTCGATGTCTCATCGCTCGAGAGCTACCTGCCCGACTACCTGGGCATCTCCGGGGCCGCGATCTCCTTCCGCGATGCCAGGACGGATCGCACGCTGACAATCGACTCGATAGACCTGCTGCTGGAGCGGGACGGAGAGGGCCCGGTCGTCGGCAGGGCCTCCGGAAACTGCCTCGGCGGCGAGAGGAACTTCCAGGCGACGTTCACCTGGGACAACGCTCTGGAGATGCTGGCGGTGGACGGCACCCTGTCCGACGCGCGCCTGGACGAACGGCTCCCCGTGCCGCCCTCCGTGCCCGGCGAGCTCCGTTCGGGATCGTTGTCGGCCGCGTTCCACGCGTCGGTGTCTCCCGACACGGTGCGGGGGCTCGATCTCGGCTTCGACGTCGTAGACGGTGTCGTGGTCATGACGGCCGTGGGCGAGACGCTCGGCGGGATTCAAGCAAGCGGCAGGCTCCGGGGTGGTGTGGTCACTCTCGAGAGTGCCGGAGGGACGTGGCGGTCGGCGTCCTGGTCAGCGAGCGGTGCGACGTCGGACAGGGGAGTGATGGAGGACGTTCGCCTGGAGGCCAGAGACCTGCCTCTGGCCCCGGTGGCAGACCTGCTGGAGCTGACGGGGGCGCGCATCGACGGCCGCATCGACCTGTCGGCGTCCGTGGAAGGGCCCTTCGACTCTGCGACGGCCGTGGTAACCGTCTCCTCCGGCCGCGTCGGGGTCGGCGACATCGCGCTGACGTCCTTGTCGGGCGGCGCGACTCTCTCGCAGGGAAGCGTCAGGCTGGAGGGCGTCGACGCCCGCGTCTTCGGCGGCGCTGTCTCCGTTTCGGGCGCTCTCGAGAGGGAGGGGCCGGACGAGCAGTGGAGGTTCGAGTTCGGCGGGAACGCGCGAGGACTGGATGTCCGCCAGCTCATGGCGGCCACGACGGGCGACACGACCGGGCGCGGCAGGGTCTCCTTGAGTGAAGTCGTCGGAGGGGGAACGCTCGACCGCCCGAACCTGGAATCGCTCGTGACGTGGGAGAACGTGTCACTCGGATCGGTCCGCCTGGGCTCAGGCGCGGGGGGCTTCCTTCTGTCCGACGGTGACCTCAGCGTCTCGCTTGGTTCATTAGACAAGACGTATGCGGTCACCTGCCGGGTGGGGAACCTGTTCGACGCACCGGGCGTCGGCGGCGAGATCGTGCTGTCGGGCGTGTCCGTCGACACGCGGTTTCCTGCGGTGGCCGAGGTGCTGCCCCCGATCGCGCTCACGGGAGCGATACGCGTCGCGGGACCGGTCGACTCGCTCTCTGTCCGGGGCAGGGTCGCGTTCGCGTGCGAGCAGGCAGAAGCGACCGTGGGGGTCACGGGCGTCCTGACGCCGACAGACGAGGACGGAGGAGGCGGTCTCAGACTGGTTCTCGACTCGCCCGATGCGTCCGTCAGGGGCGTCGCCGCACCGTTCACGTCCGATCTTGTAGTGGACGGCTCGGAGGTGTCCCTCCGCAACCTGCGTCTTGGCGACTCCGTCGAGGCAGACGTGCGCGTCGGCCTCGGCGGCGATCGCGACCTTAGCGCCGGGATCGTCGTGTCCGAGGCGAGTCTGCCCCGTGTGCTGGCCGCTGTTCTTGGAGAGGCCCCGGGTGGCGTCGACGGCCTGGTCTTCGCGTCGATCTCCGTTCACGGGACGGTGCGGGAGCCCGTGGCTAGCGCGCAGGTCACCGTGGGTGCGGCGACCGTGGCCGGCGTCCACGGTCTCGAGGCGTTCGCGGTGGGGAGATTCGAAGGAGGCGTCGTGACGCTTTCGGAGTTCACGCTTCTGGAATCGGGACGGAGCGTGGTCACGGCCCGGGTACGCGCCGAGCCCGGTGGGGCGCTCGAGATGGCCATCACGGGCGACGGCATCCCGGGACCCATGCTGGGTGGGACCCCGAGCACCAGGTTCGACGCGACGGTCGGGGTCGGCGGCACGACGGAGAGCCCGCTCGTAGACGGCCGGGTGGTGTCCGCTGATGGTGGGTTCCTCGGCGGTCCGTTCGACGAGTTCTCGGCTCGTGTGACGAGCGCCGACGGCATCGTCCGCGTTGACCCGCTCGTTCTCGAGCGGCGCGGACACTACAGAGCGATCGTGGAGGGAACAGTGCCACACGGTGTGCTCAGGCGAGACGCCGACTCACCCGACGGGACGCTGACCATCGATGTGGACGGGAATCCCCTGGCTCTCCTGGCGGAGTTCACCGATCTCGCCGAGAGCGGCCCCGGAAGTGGGGCTCTGAACGTTGTTCTCGTGGGCAACGGCGAGTCGGTCACCCTGGCAAGCGCGCTGCTGGAGGCCCGGGCAGAGCGCGTGGTGCCTACCGGGCTGTTCGAGAGAATAGACAACGTCGAGGTGAGCGTGAGCATCCAGGACGGCGCGGTCGTGTTCGGTGAGGTGACCGGGCGAGTAGAGGGAAGCGCCATGAGAGTCAGGAGCGTTCGTGGCAGGGTTCTCGATGGCCGGGAGCTGGCCCCGCTTACGGCCGGCGGTGTCGACCTGGGCGTTCTGGCGGTATCCACCGACGCTCGGGGCGTCATGGCCAACGTGCCGGGACTGATGCTCCCCGATGAGTTCGGGCGCGTGGCTCTGAGCGGTAAGGACGGCGAGCCCGAGTTCCTGCTGGCGGGGCCGTCCGAGAACCCTCTCCTGTGGGGCGAGATGGAGTTCTCCGACCTGTCGTTCACGTACCCGTTCATCAGCTCCGGCGGCGACGGGCTCGGCGACTTCCTGTCAGACTCGGAGTGGTCGGTGCGCATGAAGGCCGGACGCAACGTCTGGTACTGGCGGCCCGACGCGAACCTCAATGTTGAGCGCGGGAGCAGCCTGGACATCCTGGGTGTTCCGTCCAGGCACACGCTGTGCGTGTCCGGACGGGTAGCGTCGACCCGTGGCACCGTGACCTACCTGCACACGGAGTTCGGCGTCCGTGACGTCTCCGTCGAGTTCCCCGCCTTCTGCGAGCCGCCGCGCTTTCATATCGATGCAGAGACGAGGGTTGCGGACGGAACGGTCATCAGTCTGTCGGTGCGCACGACCGAGGGCATCCGGGCGCTGGCCGCGTCCGGGGTCACGCTGGACGAGAGCGCCCTGGTCCTGAGCTCTGATTCCCCGGATGACAACACGCCGGAGAAGATCATGTCCAAGCTTCAGTACGGCGTGAGCTACGACCTCCTGGAAGCCGAGGAACAGGCGGCGATGGAACACAGGAGGGCCGTAGAGCTCATAGGCACGCAGCTCGTGCTCAGAGTCGCCAGACCCCTGCTGGCGCCCGTAGAATCGAGAATCCGGCGTAATCTCCACCTGGATCTTGTGCGCATCGACATCGACTTCGTGGAGCACTTTCTGCTGCAGCTCGACATGTGGAACGCCTCAGAGGGAATGGTTCAGTACGTGCCGAACACCTTGAACACACGCGTGACGCTGGGCAAGTACATCTCGAGGGACTGGATGGTCTCGTACCTCGGGATAGTCGAGCCCTACGAAGAGGACATCCGCGAGACCGCAATGGGCCTTCGTTCCGAATTCGGTATTGAATACGAGGTATCCCGCAACACGTCACTCTCTCTGAGGGTCGTTTACGACCCGGCTCTTGCCGGATGGGACAGACGAGTCTCCATCGAGAACCGGTACGAGTTCTGACTCGCTGAGCAGCCGTAACTAACGCTGTCCTCGCACGTTCAGCTCCCGACGTTTTCGTTTACAAGGCGTGGGTGCTGTGCTAGTATGCCCGTTCGAGCGGGAAGACGGAGGAGCGTACTGATGCGCGTTGCAAGATCGGTTCTTCCTGTTGCTCTGGTCCTCGCGGCCGTTGTCTGCATGTCGGTGGCCGCCATGGCCGATGTCGTGAGTGGCGTCGAGTCCCAGGGCAACGAGCACGTGAGCCGCGACAGGATCCTGCTGGGATTCGGGATCAGAACAGGCGACGAACTCAAACCCGAGAGCGTCCGCGAGGGCATCCGCAGGCTCTACGAGATGGGGTATTTCTCCGACGTCAGCGTGGAGGCGGAGCCGACGGGTGAGGGCAGCGTCAGGCTCATAGTGATCGTCGAGGAGCGGCCGAAGGTAGCCTCCATCGAAATCACGGGCAGCGACCGCGTGTCAGAGTCGGACATCGAGTCGGTGCTCAGAATGGAAGTGGGAGCGCCCTACGAGGCCAGTCGGCTCGAGGACTCCCGCGTTGCCGTTCTGGAGCTCTACGAGCGCGAGGGGTTTCCTTACGCGAAGATCACGACGAACATCGAGGAGACCTCCGGCAACAGGATCAACGTCGAATTCGAGATCGAGGAGCAGCTGCGGGTCGTGGTGAAGGAGATCCGCTTCGAGGGGAACGAGCAGCTCGATGCCTCCTTTCTCCAGGATGTGATGGAGACCAGGGAGGACCGCTGGTGGCGGACCGATGCCTTTTTCGACCGCGGGATACTCGATGACGACCTGACGCGGATCACGGAACGCTATCGTGAGGCAGGGTTCATTGACGCCGTGACGAAAGGGTACGAGACGGAGTATGACGAGAGCGGCGAGAGGGTCATTCTGACGATCACCGTGGACGAAGGCGGGCTCTACACGGTCGCCGGGATAGAATGGACGGGCGCCTCGGGGTTCGCGATCGAGGCCCTGGAGAACCTGACCGCTATCGCCGTCGGAGACCTGTACGAGCCGCCCAAGGCCGACGCGACGATCCGTTCCGCGTACGACTGGTACGGTGAGCGCGGGTACATCCATGCCCGCATCTTCAAAGTAGAGGATATCGAGGACGGCAACCAGCTCAGGCTCAGGTTCCAGGTTGAGGAAGCCAATCCGGCGCACATCGGACAGATTCACATCGTCGGGAACGAGAGAACCAAGGAAAAGGTGATCCGCCGCGAGCTCGTGGTGCATCCCGGTGACCTGTATCAGACGTCCGAGATCATCGCGAGCCAGCGGAAGGTAGCCAACCTGGGCTTCTTCGACGGCCCGATGGTCGAGTTCACCGACAGCTCGAACCCGGACGACATCGACCTCGTCTTCACGGTCGAGGAGCGACAGACCGGTCGCGCCGGAGTCGGCATCTCGCACACGAGCGAGAGGGGTATCACCGGCTTCATCGAGCTGACAGAGGGCAACCTTTTCGGCAACGGCCATTACCTGGACCTCAAGTGGGAATTCGGCAAGCAGAACAGCGAGGTAGTGCTGGGCTTCACTGAGCCGTGGTTCATGAACCGCAGGCTCTCCGTCGGCTTCGATGTGTTCGACACGAACGACAAGCGGACCTACTCGTCCCTGCCGGACGCTTTCTTCGAGGACGCCTTTCCGGACGACGTCGGTGACATCGTTCCGTGCGACACGTGCGCCACGTTTCCCCGTGAGTACGTCACCGAGCGCGAGAGGCGCGGCGGAGACGTCCGTGTCGGACTGCCCTTCCTGGGTTCGCGCCACACGATGGTCTACACGAAGTACACGCTGGAGCAGTTCAAGCAGAGCGACCGCGCCAACGTCGGAATCGATACCGACGGCGACGGAGACCTGGACGACACGGCGGTCTACTACCCCAAAGACGGGAATCGGGGGTGGGAGTGGAGAAGCGGGGTGACGGCCACGTTCGTAAGGCGGACGACAGACAGGAGGTTCCACCCCCGGATGGGCAGCTACACGCGCTTCTCCGTGGACCTCTTCGGTTGGGCCCTGGGTGGTGATGTGGAGTACCAGCGCCATATCCTTGACACCAGGAAGTACGTGCGCGTGTTCTGGAAGACGACGCTCATGCTCCGCGGGCGGGGGGGGCTCGTCACCGGGTACGGAGACGCGCGCACGGTTCCGGAGGACACTCGGTTCGAACTCGGCGGCGTGGGCATCAACGGGATTCGAGGCTACGACAACAGGTCGATCCGCCCGGCGGGGAGGGAGTACTACGGCGGGCGCACGATGCTTCTGGGTACCGCGGAGCTCAAGTTCCCGATAACCGGTGAGCGGAGCCAGCTGCCGTTGCACGGCCTCTTCTTTGTCGACGGGGGCAACACGTGGGATTCGGGTGATGACACCCACCCGAGCGATCTCTACTGGGGGGCCGGCGCGGGAATCCGTGTAGAGGTACCCGTGCTTGGCAACCTGGGAGTGGACTTCGGCTACGGATTCGACGACGTGCGGGGGAAAGACTGGATAGTCCACTACCAGTTCGGCCTCGACTTCTAGCGCTCGTTCCGAACATGTCCCTGAAGTTACGGGGCTCATCATGGAGGTTCTCTTGAGACGCTACCTGCTCACACTAGCCGTCACCCTGGCGCTCGTCATATCCGCTTCTGTGGGCGCCTGGTGCGCGGATGAAGTGCGGTACATCAATTCCGACCAGCTGAGGCGCGAGTACGTCGGCGCCAGAGACCTGGACGCGCAGCTGGAGGCCAGCGTCGCTGACTGGCGAACCGAGGCCCGCGAGAAGGAGCGGGAGATAGAGGGGCTCATTCTCGAGCTTGAGAACCAGAAACTCCTGCTCTCGGAAGAGGCGGCCGGTGAGAAGGAGATGGCGATCCGGCGGATGCAGGTTGAGTTCGAGGAGTTCCTGAACAGCGTGTGGGGCGCAGGCGGCCTGGCGGCACAGCGCGAGGCGGAGCTCTGGCAGCCGATCTTCGACAGGATCAACGGGATACTCGAGGAGGTTGGCGCCGAGGGCGAGTACGCGATAATCTTCGACGCGGCCCGCATGGGTATCGTCTACGCCGCTCCGTCGACCGACCTCACTCAGGAGGTGCTCGACAAGCTCAACGGGACGGAGGAATAGCACGATTTTCTTACTCTTCCGTCAGGGCCCGGAGCGGTAATGATCGTAACCCTCGCAGAGGTGGCGAAGCTCATAGGCGGTGAGGTCGTCGGCGACGACTCCACCGAACTGGCCGGCGTCGCCGGGATCAAGGAAGCACGTAAGGGTGAGCTGACCTTCGTTTCCAATCCCAGGTACGAGAGGTACGTGGCGGACACGTCGGCATCGGCGGTCGTGGTGTCCCGGGACTACGCCGCTTCCGCACGCCCCGACGGCACATCGCTCATCGTCGTGGACGATCCGTACGACGCCTTCGCGAGGGCCATGACCCTCTTCGCCCCGGAAGGGGACATCGTGAGCGATGGCGTTCACCCTTCCGCGGTCGTCGCCGAGTCTGCGATACTGGGCGAGGGGATCTCCATCGGCGCCAATGTGGGCGTGATGGACGACGCGACGATCGGGGACGGGACGACGATCCACGCGGGGTCGTTCGTCGGCAGGTCGGCCGCTGTGGGGCGAGAGACGACGATCTACCCCAACGTCACGATACGCAACGGGTGTGTCCTTGGGGACCGGGTTATCGTCCACCCCGGGACCGTCATCGGCAGCGACGGCTTCGGGTTCGCTCTCTCCGGTTGCTCGCACACGAAGGTCCCTCAGATCGGGAACGTCGTCATTGAGGACGACGTTGAGATCGGGGCCAATGTCTGTATCGACAGGGCGACTCTAGGTTCAACGCGCGTCTGCCGCGGCAGCAAGATAGACAACCTGGTCCAAGTGGCGCACAACGTGGTGATCGGGGATGGTTCGATAGTCGTTGCCCAGGTGGGCATCTCCGGAAGCACCCGGATCGGAAGGGGCGTCGTCCTTGCCGGTCAGGCCGGGCTCGGCGGGCACATAGAGATAGGGGACGGTGCGATCGTGGCCGCGCAGGCCGGCGTGACCAAGTCGGTTCCGTCGGGCGAGCGCGTATCGGGGTATCCCGCGCGGAGGCACTCAGCGGCGAAGCGGCAGTACGCCTTCATCGAGCACCTGCCCAAGCTGGTGGGGAAAGTCAAGGAACTGGAATCCCGCATCAGCAAGCTGGAGGACGTAGTGGAGCGTGGAGGCGCCGCGGGCGCGGCGGGTGGCGGCAGGGTCGGGGATGGCGTGGAGCGCTCGGACGAGGAGGTCTGATGCTCAGGACGCGGCAGAGAACACTCAAGGGCGGCTGTTCGTACAAGGGCGTCGGCATCCACACCGGTCAGCAGGTGACGGTCTCGTTCAAACCTGCTCCGCCTGATCACGGCATCGTGTTCGTGAGAGTCGATCTGCCGAACGCTCCGCGGGTGCCGGCTTCGATCAATCACGTCGCTCTGAGCGACGATAACACCAGGCGCACGACGCTCTCCCACAACGGCGTGGAGATCCACACCGTCGAGCACGTACTCGCGGTGCTCGCGGGCCTGGGTATCGACAACGCCGTCGTGGAGCTGGACGCCGACGAGCCCGCGGAGCCCACGGATGGCAGCTGCGATTCGTTCGTCGACATCCTGACGCACGCCGGGATCGTGGAGCAGGACGCACAACTGCAGCACCTGGAGATCATCGAGCCGGTGACGTTCGATGACGGCGCCGTTCATATCGCCGCCAGCCCCCATGACGGCTTCAGGCTCTCGTTCACGATCGACTACGAGAATCCCACCATCGGGACGCAGTACGCCAGTTTCGAATTGACCGAGAAGACGTTCCTCGAGGAGATCGCTCCCGCCAGGACGTTCGCGCTCCAGAGCGACGTCGAGGATCTCCAGAAGAGGGGTCTCATCAAGGGCGGCAGCCTCGAGAACGCCATCGTCGTCGGTCCGGACGGCATCGTCAACCAGAGCGAGCTCAGGTTTCCGGACGAGTTCGTCCGTCACAAGATCCTCGATCTCCTGGGTGACCTCGCGCTTCTGGGAAAGCCCGTACGCGGCCACGTGTACGCCTCGAAGTCGGGGCACTCCACGAACGTCAAGTTCGTCGACCGCCTGCGAAACGCGATTCAGGAAGGTAAGGTCAGATACAGCGGCACGACCAGCTGGGACATCGACGCCATCGAGAAGATACTCCCGCACCGCTTCCCGTTTCTGCTCGTCGACAGGATACTCGAACTGGACGACAGGCGCGCCGTCGGTGTGAAGAACTTCACCATGAACGAGTGGTTTTTCGCGGGGCACTTCCCCGGCCATCCGATCGTCCCCGCCGTGCTTCTGGTGGAGGCGATGGCGCAGGTCGGCGGCTTCCTGCTCATGTCCAGGGTGGAGGAACGCGAGAAGAAGCTGGTCTATTTTATGGGCATAAACAACGCGAGGTTCAGACGGCCGGTGCACCCCGGCGATTCCGTGCGCTTCGAGCTTGAGCTCCGCAGGCTGCGCGGCGGAACGTGCAAGATGCATGGGGCCGCGTACGTCAGAGGCGAGCTTGTGGCCGACGGCGACCTGTGGTCGCAGGTCGTAGAAAGAGAGCCCTAGAGCTTCATGACTGCCATAGACGAGAGAGCCGTAGTACACGAGCACGCGCGGATCGGCGAGGACGTTCGGATAGGTCCGTTCGCCATCATTGGGCCCGATGTCGAGATAGGTCGCGGGACCGTCGTGGCCGGGGCGGCGCTGGTGGAGAAGAACACGACCATCGGCGAAGACTGCGTGCTGGGTCACTCGGCCGTCGTGGGCACTGACCCGCAGGACCTGAAGTACCACGGCGAGACGACGCACCTCGTCATAGGCGACCGCACGACGATCCGTGAGTTCGCGACGGTCAATCGCGCGACGGCCGGAGAGGGCGACGACACGACCCGGGTCGGCAGCGACACGCTGATAATGGCGTACGCGCACGTGGCTCACAATTGCGTCATCGGGGACCACGTGGTCATCACCAACGCGGTCAATCTGGCCGGCCACGTGATCGTGGAGGACTACGCGATCATCGGCGGCATGACCGCCGTGCAGCAGTTCGTCCAGATCGGCGCTCACAGCTACGTCGGCGGAGCGTGCCGCGTGCCCAAGGACGTGCTTCCATATCTCAAGATCGGCGGCGTCCCGACTCGCCCGATCGAGATGAACACCGTCGGCCTTCTGCGGCGCGGCTACTCGGAGGAGTCGTTGAACCACCTCCGCAAGGCGTACAGGTTCCTCTATCTGTCCGACCTGAACACGACGCAGGCGGTCGAGCGCATCAGGGCCGAGCTCCCCATGAACGATGAGATCTCGCGACTCGTCGAGTTCATCGGGGCCTCGACGCGAGGCATCATCAAGTAGCGGGCTCCGTGGGCTCGGCGCCCGGCGGGACGCGGCCGTGAGTTCAGGCGCCTCAGGTGTCCGGAACGTGCGCGGGAACGGGCTGAGCCCCTTGCGGCACGGCAAGAAAGAACGGCGCACCTCAAGCGGGGGGGACCCTGCTTTTTCGTGGGAAGGCGCGGTGCCGGCGGACGCCCGGGCGGACGCACGCGCGGCGCCGCGGGACGGGAGCGACAGATGCTCAGAGTGGGGGTAGTGGGGGTCGGACATCTCGGGAGGCTGCACGCCCGGGTCTATTCGGAGATAGACTCGTGCGAGCTGGCCGGCGTGTACGACATCGACGGGAGCCGCGCCGCTCTTGTCGCCGGCGAGTTCGGGACCCAGCCCGCGGCCGATCTTGAGGGTCTGCTCGATCGTGTCGACGCCGTCAGTCTGGCGACACCGACCGTTTCGCACCACGGCGTCGCACGCGACTGTCTCGGACGCGGCGTTCACGTGCTGGTCGAGAAACCCATCGCCGGGACCGTGGACGAGGCCCGCGACATGGTCGAGCTGGGGCGCGAGAAGGGGCTCGTGGTGCAGGTGGGGCACATAGAGCGCTTCAATCCCGCCGTCAGGGCCGCCCTCGGAGTGCTCGACGCACCCAAGTTCATAGAGGTTCACCGGCTGGGGGTCTTCGTCCCGAGGGGAACGGACGTCGCGGTCATTCTCGATCTCATGATCCACGACATCGATCTGATACTGTCCATTGTCAACGCCGACGTCACGGCGATCGAGGCGGTTGGCGTCCCTGTTCTGTCCTCGTCGATAGACATTGCCAATGCGAGGCTGTCCTTCAGCGACGGATGCGTTGCCAACATCACGGCGAGCCGCGTGTCCAGGGAGAAGGTCCGTAAGATACGCTTCTTCCAGCACGACGCCTACATCTCCGTCGATACGCTCGAGCCCAGGGCTCAGGTATTCCGGCGGAAATCGGTTCCGGAAGAGACACTGCGGCGCATCGCCAGCGGAGAGATGGACGGCGGGCTCGAGTCGGTCGTCGACTATGAGGACCTTCCGCTCGACAGGTCCGAGCCGCTCAAGCTCGAGCTGGAGTCGTTTGTGACCGCGGTCATCGGAAGGAACGAGCCAGTCGTTCGCGGGGAAGATGGTCTTCGCGCGCTCGAAGTCGCAATGGAGATCCTCCGGCAGATCGGCTAGTCGGTTCGAGCCTTTGCAGCGGCGTTGCCTGGCGCCTCCTCTGTGGGGCTGCTGCGTCTCCAGCGCGTGCGTGGGGTATCGGAGGCTGCGATGACCAGTGGACGAAACGCGGTGCTCGTGGTCGCGGGTGAGGCCTCCGGCGACCTGCATGCGTCCAAGGTCGTCGCGCGACTGCACGAGCTCGATCCCGCGCTCGATGTGTTCGGTGTCGGCGGCGACCGGATGCGCGAGGCCGGCTGTGAGCTCGTTTACCACTGCGACGACTTCGCGGTGGTAGGTCTCGTGGAAGTGCTGCGACACATCCCACGCCTGAGAAGCGCCATGGATCGCCTCGTTGCTCTCGCATCCGAGAGGGAGGCGCGCCTGGCCGTTCTCGTTGACTATCCCGGTTTCAATCTCATACTGGCAGGTCGGCTCCGACGGATTGGAGTGCGTGTCCTCTACTACGTCAGCCCGCAGGTCTGGGCGTGGGGCGAGGGGAGGGTGAAGAAGATAGCGGCCCGCGTAGATCGCATGGCCGTCATCTTCCCGTTTGAGGTCGAGTTCTACCGGAAGCGGGGCGTCGACGTCGACTTCGTCGGGCACCCGCTTCTCGAGGAACCGGCCCTCGGCGACCCACGCGGCGCAGCTTCTCCTGCGGGAGTGGTCCTCGGGCTTCTTCCCGGCAGCCGCAAGCACGAGATCGAGCGGCTCCTGCCTCCGATGCTGGGTGCCGTCAAACTCCTGCGGAAGGAGATCGACGGTCTCACCGTTCGGCTCGGGCGCGCACACGGGATCAGCGAGGAGTTCCTGGTCGAGAACGGCGACCCCGCGCGTCTGGGTGTGGAGGTGTCGCCACCCGACGCGGTGCACGAGGTCATGCGCGGATCGACCGCTCTCCTGATATCGTCCGGGACCGCGACGCTGGAGGCGGCGTGTCTGGGTGTGCCGATGGTCATCGTTTACAGGCTGGCGTGGCTGTCCTACATGGTCGGCCGCGCGCTGGTCAGAATCCAGCACATAGGGCTCGTCAACGTGGTGGCGGGCAGGAAGATCGTGTCGGAGCTCGTGCAGGGAGACGCGAACGCGGTTCGCATGGCGGCGGAAGTCGCTCCGCTCCTGACCGACCCGGCTCTTCGAGAGGCTGTGTCCCACGAGCTGCTCGATGTGCGGCGCAGGCTCGGCGACCCCGGGGCCAGCGACAGGGTCGCGCGAATGGTCCTCGACATGATCGGTGGTGTGGAATGAGCCCGGGCCGGAGAGAGTTGTCCGTGGGGGACAGGATCCTCGTGGGATTCGTCGGGTGCGTAGGTCCCGCTCTGGTGCGCCTGCTGGGCTCGACCTGGCGTTCGACCGAGATACACGTCGAGCGCGTGGAGCGCGTCCACGAGTCGGGGCGGCCGGTGGTGTTCGCGTTCTGGCACGGTGTGCTGCTTCCTCTGGAGTACATCTGCAGGGGAAGGGACATTCAGGTGCTCTCGTCGTGGCACCGGGACGGCGAGATGACCGCGCGGTTGATGACCGCGTCCGGCTACGGCGTCGTGCGCGGTTCCTCGACGAGAGGCTCCGCCAGAGGGCTTCTGCGCATGCTCGGGAGAGCGGTCGAGGGGCTCGATCTCGCAATCACGCCCGACGGCCCCACGGGCCCGGCGGGGCGCGTCAAGCGTGGCATATTCTATCTGGCAGAGAAGTCGGGTGGTAAGCTGGTCCCTGTCGGCGTGAGCGCGTCCCGCGCTAAGCGGCTGTCAAGCTGGGACAGGTTTCTAGTCCCGCTGCCGTTCTCCCGCGTCGCTGTCGTCTATGGTGAACCGCTCGAGTGGGACGAGTCCGTTCCGTTCGAGGAGAAGGCGGCCCTGCTCGAGGCGGCGCTCGGTCGTGTGAACAGAGAGGCCTCAGAGGCCGTAGCGCGATAGGGCGCTCAGGTTGTGACTCACGAACCTGGACACGTGCCGGAGGAAGGGCATTGTCGTACGCTTCCTACAGGGTAATGACGCGAATGCTCTGGCCCATCGCCGTTTCGGTGGCGGCGCTCGCGAGGGTCACGGGCAGTCGGGAGTGGGGCGAGCGGGTTGGTCGGACACCCCGCACGTCCGCGGGCGCCGTGTGGTTGCACGCGGCCTCCGTCGGAGAGGTGGCGGCAGTGACGCCGCTTGCGCGTGCGCTCGCGGTTCATGGCCCCGGTGTCTTCCTCACCGTTGTCACGCCTACGGGGCGTGCGGTAGCCGCGCGTTCCCTCGAGGATCTCACGGTCTCATTCGCGCCGCTCGACTTCGTCACCGCGGTGCGGCGTACACTGCGCTCCGCAGGGCCCCGCGCTCTCCTCCTCACCGAGACCGAACTCTGGCCGAACACCATCTACGAAAGCGCTGCGGCAGGTCTGCCCGTTGGCATGGTCAACGGCCGGCTGTCCGAGAAAAGCCTGAGGCGATACACGATGATCGGGTCTCCGCTCAAGGGCGTCGTGTCTTGCCTCTCCTTCGCCGCATGCCGGTCTGAAACGGACGCCTCGCACTTCCGAGAACTGGGGCTCGAACAGTCGCGTGTGACGGTGGTCGGCGACATGAAGTTCGACAAGCTCGCGGCCCCGCTGAACGACGGTGAGCGGGCCGAGCTCCGGTCCTCTCTCGGGATCCCCGGTGGCGCTCCCGTTGTCGTGTTCGGCAGTGTGAGACCGAAGGAAGAGAGCGAGGTGGCGGCGGCGGCAGCGGCGGTGGTGGACGGATTCCCAGGCTCGCACGTTGTCGTTGCGCCACGTCACCTCGAGCGTGTCGAGCACGTTGTCAGGGCGCTTGCCGCTCGTGGCGTCGAGTCGACCCTGCGGTCGGCGCGCGACGGCGCCGGGGCCGGCCGGGCGACCGTCGTCGATACGACCGGCGAGCTGGCCCGTCTCTACGCCGTGGGCTGGGTGGCCTTCGTGGGTGGCACGCTCGCGCCGTACGGTGGTCATGACCCGCTGGAGCCGGCCGCGCAGGGAGTGCCCGTGGTCGTGGGCAGGCATACCGAGACCTGTCGCGACTCGGCTCTTCGCCTGCTGTCGGCCGGAGCGGCCGTCGAGGTCACCGAAGACGGCGAACTTGCGGGCGAACTCATCCGCTTTCTCTCCGACGCGAACGCGCGCGGCGAGGCGGGTGCGAACGCGCTCAAGGCCGTCGCCGCGGGGCGCGGCGCGACCGCGCGGACTGTCGGATTCCTGGAATCGATCGGGGTGCTTGATGGCGCGTCGGGATGACCCGAGCCGGAAGCTGAGCGAGGAGCCCGCGGCCCTGACGGGGCTCGCAAGGCTCGCCGACTGGTGGCGGGAACTCGCGATGGGTCGGGAAGAGCCCGAGGGGCTGAATCTGGCCGTCGCCGGGGTGCTTGTTCTCCTGTCGGTACCGTACGGGATCGGCGCGGCCGTGTCGCTGTGGTTCAGGGCGCTCAGACCCGCCCGCTTCGACGTTCCCGTCATTTCTGTGGGGAACATCGTGGCCGGCGGCGCTGGGAAGACGCCCCTGACCGGCTACCTTGCCAGGCTCCTGGAGGGGGAAGGCCGGAAGGTCGCCATCGTGAGCCGCGGATACGGCCGGTGCTCCAGAGGCACGGTCGTGGTTTCCCGGGGCGAGGGTCCCCTGGTCGAGTGGCGCGAGGCCGGCGACGAGCCCTATATGATGGCGCTTCTGACGGAAGGCGTATCGATCGTTGTGTCCGAGCGACGTCGCATGGGCGTCCGACTCGTTGTGGAAGAGCTGGGAGCAGATGCTATACTACTGGACGACGCCTTCCAGCACGTGCAGCTGGCGAGGGACCTGGACATCGTGGCGGTGGACGCTGCTGCCCCCGTTGGGAACGGACACCTCCTTCCGGGCGGTCCTCTGCGCGAGCACCCTTCCGGTGTTGGCCGCGCCGGCGTTCTGGTGGCGACGAGGTGCGATCACGCGGGCGGCGCCGAACGGGTCGTTGGGGCGCTGGGCGCGCTGGTCCCATCCGCACCGGTGGTTGAGACACGGATGAAGCCGGTCGAGTTCTGGGATGTCGGCACGGGCGAGACTGTCAGAGCGGCCGATCTCAGGGAGTGCGGCTGCCTGGCGCTGTCGAGCATCGCGGACCCGTCGGACTTCGAGCGCACGCTCGCGAAGCTCAGGATGAACGTCTTGGGGCGTCTGGCGTTGCCGGACCACCACGACTACTCCGGGGACGACGTCGACGTCGTCGTCGAGGCCGCGCGCGAGGTCGGCGCGGACACGATACTGACCACCGAGAAGGACGCCGTGAGGCTGAGGCCCTGGCGGTCCCGTGTTCCCCTCGTAGCGCTCGGCATCGAGCTTGAGGTCACCCGCGGGAAGGAGCTCCTGGTGGAGGCTCTCAACGGAGCGCTCTTGAGACGGAGGAAGCAATGAGGTTTGAGGAGTACGCGAGGATGTCTGAGCCTTCGCTCGTCGCACGTTGCGAGGAACTCAAGCGCGCCAGGAACGCCGTCATCCTCGGACACAACTACCAGGTCGACCCGGTCCAGAGGGTGTCGGATTCCGTCGGTGACTCACTTGTTCTCGCGCAGCTCGGGGCGGACAGCGATGCCGAGCTCATAGTTCTTTGTGGCGTGCTCTTCATGGCCGAGAGCGCGAAGATACTCAATCCAGCGAAAAAGGTCATTCTCCCGTCGCTGTCCGCGGGCTGCCCGATGGCCGACATGATAACGGCTGAAGAACTCAGGAACTTCAAGGCGGAACATCCCGGGGCCCCGGTGGTCTGCTACGTGAACACCTCAGCAGACGTGAAGGCCGAGAGCGATGTCTGCTGCACGTCGTCGAACGCCGTGCGCGTTGTCGAATCGCTGGACGCGGACGAGATTCTCTTCGTTCCCGACAGAAACCTCGCCGCGTACGTGGCTTCGCAGACCGACAAGACGATAATCCCGTGGGACGGCTACTGCTACGTGCACAACATGTTCGTCCGTGAGGACGTGATCGTCGCGACGGCCGCGCACCCGGATTCCCCGATCGTGGTGCACCCGGAGTGCCCGCCGGACGTCATCGAGATGGCCGACTTCGTCGCGTCGACAGAGGGCATGGTGAGGCTCGCGGCCGAGCACGACAGCCTGATAGTGGGCACCGAGATAGGACTCATCGACAGACTGAAGCGTGACCACCCGGGGAAGCGGTTCTACCCGCTCTCAGCGTTCGCCGTGTGTCGGAACATGAAGATGATCGACCTGCCCCGTGTCGTCTGGGCTCTGGACAACGAGGAACACGAGATAGTCGTGCCGGATGACGTCCGCGTCCGGGCGCAGAGCGCGCTGGCGCGGATGCTGGAGTGCTGACCGCCCGCGTTGCGGGCGGTGGACAACGAAGTCGCCCTGGCGTACGTGCCGTGTGCCGGGCGTGACGAGAGGCGTCTCAAGGGGAGGAACGCTTGCCGGCCGAACGGGCACATGACTCTGCCGATTTCGTCGTCGTCGGAAGCGGGATCGCCGGTCTGACGTTCGCGCTCTCGGTGGCGAAGCGGGGCCGTGTCATCGTTGTTACCAAGAAGGACGACGCGGAATCGGCGACCAACATGGCGCAGGGCGGGATAGCCGCCGTCGTCGAGGGGACCGACTCATTCGAACGGCACATCCGTGACACGCTTGCCGGGGGCGTCGGTCTCTGTCGGCGCGAGGCAGTCGAGATCGCTGTGCGCAGCGGTCCCGGAGCCGTGGGCCGACTGATGTCGTGGGGCGCGCGGTTTTCGACCGAGGTCGCCGCCGACGGCTCCAAGCACTTCTCGCTTGGGCGAGAGGGCGGCCACTCGAAGCGGCGCATCATCCACGCCGCCGACATGACGGGCAAGGAGATCGAGACGGCGCTCCTTTCGGCGGTCGGTTCGTCCCCGAACATCGAGGTGTGGGAGGACCACGTCGCGATCGACGTCGTCGTCGGCGAGTCGGCGGAGGGACGGAGGTGCGTCGGCGTTCACGTGCTGGACGTCGAGGCGGGCGTGGTGAGAACTGTCCTCGCTCCAGTTACTGCGCTTGCGACAGGAGGGTGCGGGAAGGTCTATCTCTACACGACGAATCCCGACATCGCGAGCGGTGATGGCATCGCCATCGCGTATCGCGCCGGTGTGCCCGTTCGCAACATGGAGTTCATCCAGTTCCATCCCACCTGTCTGTATCACCACGACGTCAAGTCGTTTCTCATCTCGGAGGCCGTGCGTGGCGAGGGTGCCGTGCTTCGAACCTTGAGCGGCGAGAGGATCATGGAGGGCAAACATCCCAGGGAGGACCTGGCGCCCAGGGACATCGTCGCCCGCGCCATCGACCGGGCGATGAAGGAGACGGGCGACAAGCACGTCCATCTCGATCTGACCCATCTCGACCCGGACCAGGTGAGGTCGCGCTTCCCGAACATATGCGGACATCTGCTGGAGCTCGAGATCGACATGACGAAAGAGCCGGTGCCCGTCGTTCCCGCCGCGCACTACGTGTGCGGCGGCGTCGCCGTCGACCTCGAGGGCAGAACAGACCTGCCGGGCCTGTACGCGATCGGCGAGGTGGCTCACACCGGCATGCACGGCGCCAACAGACTGGCCTCGAACTCCCTTCTGGAAGCGGTCGTGTTCAGCGAGCGAGCGGCCAGATCGGCCGTGGACGTGTTCGACAACGGTACGGTCGTGTCTCCGGGGGCTGCCGGGACGGAGTGGTCGGGGCGTGAGGCCGGCCCCGTTCCGGAGGGCGTGCTCATCGATCACAGCTGGGACATCGTCCGTCGGATTATGTGGGATTACGTCGGGATCGTCAGAACCGAGAGGAGGCTGGAGTTCGCCGCCCTTCGGGTGTCCGCCATCAGGGCGGAGATCGCCGACTACTTCGCGCGTTATCCCGTCAGCCGCGACCTTCTCGAGCTGAGGAACATCTCGCTGGTCGGGGAACTGATAATCGAGAGCGCGCGGCTGCGGAGGGAATCGAGGGGACTCCACTGGATGGAGGACTTCCCGCAAAGAGACGACGAGCACTTCCTCAGGGATACCGTCCTGGACGGGGGCTTACGATCATGAAGAGAGTGAATTTCAGTGTTCCGGCGGTTCTGTTGGCGCTTCTCCTCTGCGCCGTCGGATGCGGGGCCGAAGGAGGCGATGGAAACGTGAATGCGGAGAGGCAGGATCCGACAGGTGAGGTGCGCAGGCCGGTCGTGGCGGGAGCGTTCTACCCCGGCGACCCCCAAGTGCTGGCTGACGACGTCGATGGGTTCCTCGATGCCGCGGGCGCGCGGGAACTCGACGGGGAGATCGTGGGGCTCATCTCACCGCACGCGGGGTACATGTACTCGGGGGCGGTGGCCGGGCGCGCCTACGCGTGTGTCAGGGGAATGCGGTTCGACACGGTGATCGTGGTTGCTCCCACACACAGGTTCCCCTTCAGAGGCGCTTCGATCTTCGGCGGCGGTGGGTACGAGACACCGCTCGGCGTCGTCCCCGTCGACCGGGAGCTGGCCGACGCGATCAGTGAGTCCTCGAGGGGCTTCGGTTTTGAGCCACGCGCTCACGCGAGCGAACACTCGCTCGAGGTGCAGGTGCCCTTCCTCCAGCGCGCCCTCGGTGAGTTCTCCATGGTCCCGATCGTGATGGGGGAGCAGAGCGAGACGGTGGTGCGCCTCCTCGCTGCCGGAATCGCCGACGCCGTCCGGCTATCCGCGGGCAAGCGCGTACTTCTGGTCGCAAGCACCGACCTGTCCCACTATCACAGCCACGATGAGGCCGTCGAACTGGACTCGCACGTGATCCAGGCGGTGGAGGACTTCGACCCCGAGGGACTTCTCGCGTCGCTCGCACGCGGCGAGTGCGAAGCCTGCGGAGGAGGGCCGACGGCGGTCGTAATGATGGCGGCACGGGAGCTCGGAGCGCGCACATCGACGGTCGTCGGTTACGCGACGTCCGGTGATGTCACCGGGGACAAGTCGCAGGTGGTGGGCTACATGGCGGCGGTGCTTCACGGTGCGCCCGCGTCCGAGAGGCCGGAGGACGAAGAGAGGCGGGAGCCCGTGGTCTCGACGGACGGAACGCCTACGCCCTACACGGGTCTGACCCACGAGGAGCGCGGCGCACTGTTGTCGCTGGCGCGTCGTTCGATAGAGGCGGCGCTCGCCGGGCGCGCTGCGCCCGCGCCTGCGTTTTCGTCCCAGGCGTTGGCGACGGAGAGCGGTGCGTTCGTCACGCTGGAGAAGGACGGCGCTCTCCGTGGATGCATCGGCCACGTGCGCGCGTACAAGCCGCTCGAGCAGACGGTCTCTGAAATGGCCGTGGCTGCGGCGCTTCACGACCCGCGCTTCCCTCCGGTGACCGCTGACGAGTTCGACGGTGTCACCGTGGAGATCTCTGTGATGTCGCCGCTCACGGTCGTCGAGAACGTGTCTGAAATAGAGGTCGGGACTCACGGTCTCATCATACAGGACGGAGGGAGGAGCGGTCTTCTCCTGCCGCAGGTGGCGACCGATTACGGTTGGGACCGCGAGACGTTCCTGGAGCACACCTGTATGAAGGCGGGGCTCCCGCCGGATTCCTGGAAGCAGGAGGGTGTCACCATTCTCAAGTTCACGGCTGAGGTCTTCGGGGAGGAGTAGACTCTCCTGCCCGAGGCATCGCCGGGGCGCGGACAAGACAGCAAGCTGAGGGAGACATGAGAGGAAGACATGGTCCATGGGCGGTCCTGCTGCTCGCGGCCGCCGTGTTGGTGGCGGTGTCGGGGATCATCAGCCTGGCGATGGGAGGGTCGGGCGCGGCCAGGGTCGGGTTCGTGCGTCCCCATGTGGCATCGTACTGGGAGAGCCTCGACGGGAATTGGGTGAGATGCGGCCTTTGCCCGAGGCGATGCGTCGTGCCTCCGGGTGGGCGCGGCTACTGTGAGGTCCGGGAGAACATCGACGGCGTCTACTACACGTTGACCTATGGCAATCCCTGCGCTATTCACGTTGATCCCATTGAGAAGAAGCCTTTCTACCATTTCCTGCCCACGACCACGGCGTTCTCGATAGCGACGGCCGGTTGCAACCTGGACTGCAAGTTCTGCCAGAACTGGCACATCTCTCAGGCGCGTCCCGAGGAGCTGGCCAATCACGATCTCCCACCGGAGGAACTCGTGGAGGCCGCCGTCAGGAGCGGCAGTCCGTCGATCGCGTATACCTACTCGGAGCCTACGATCTTCTACGAGTACATGCTGGACATCGCGAAGCTCGCGCACGCTCGCGGCCTCAGGAACGTCTATCACTCTAACGGCTTCATCGAGCCTGAACCCCTCAGGGAACTCTGTGAGTACCTGGACGCGGCCAACGTCGATCTCAAGGGCTTCACGGAACAGTACTACAGCGACATGACCGACGGCTCGCTTGCGCCCGTACTCCGCTCGCTCAAGATACTCAAGGAGGAGGGGGTCCACCTGGAGATAACCACGCTTCTGATCGCGGGCCGGAACGACGATCCCGAGACGCTGGCGGCGATGTGCCGCTGGATCCGCGACAACCTCGGGGCGTCCGTCCCGGTCCACTTCTCCCGATTCCACCCGCAGCACAGGCTCAGGAACCTGCCTCCGACACCCCTCGAGAGGCTCGAGGTTGCCAGGAACATCGCTCTTCGGGAGGGGCTCGAGTACGTCTATATAGGAAACGTGCCCGGCCACGAGGCGAACAACACATACTGCCCCGTCTGCTCAGCGGAGCTGATCCACAGGATCGGGTATTCGGTGGAGGTGAGGGGACTGGACGGCGGGCGGTGCTCGGAGTGCGGAGCGGTCGTGGACGGCGTCTGGCAGTGACGCACGGTAGTGTCCATAGTTGTGGCGCACGACGGTGTTGACAGCCGCGCCCGTTTGCACTACAGTCATTGGTTGTAGGCGTCCCCAAGGGGGCCGCCGGCGACTTGGGATTGTACCCCTCTCTATGGAACAAGAAGGAGGATGCTGATGCGTTTCGTCCTCTTGACGCTTCTGGTCGGTCTGCTGGCTGTGGCGGCCGGAGCGGTCACGATCGTGGTACCGGACGCAGAACTGGGTATCTTTGAGATCCAGGACGCGGTGGTTCTCGCCGACCCCGGCGACACCGTCCTCGTCATGAGCGGCACGTACGACAGCGTCAGCGCGTTCTGGACGCCGCTGGGGCGACGGAGCGCGGTCGTTGAGATCTCGAAGGACATCGTCCTCCTGGGAGCCTTCGGAAGCGCCGTTGAGATCGACCACTCCGGGGCCGAGTACGGCATCCTGGTTCAGAACGTCAGTGAGAGCGCTGTCATCTCGAATCTGACGATCGTGGGTGGTGAGGCCAGGGACAAGGGGCTGCTGGATGACGGCGACGGCAGGTTCCTCGCGGCGGGCATCTGCTGCGTCGATGCGGCCAGCCCAACCATCACGGACGTCAGCATCGAGGAAGGCGCCACGGGTGTCGTGATACGCACCGAGAGCGGCAGTGCCGATTCCGCTCCCGTACTCGAGCGGGTCGTCGTGGCCCGCGGTTCGCACCACGGTATCTTCATCTATGAGAACGGGGCCTCGCCGGTTGTCATCTACAGGTGCACGCTCGTCGATAATTTCGACGTTGGCATCTACGTCAGTGGCGGAAACGCCGAGATCAGCAGCTCGGCGATCACCAACAACGGCAAGAGCGGTATCCACGCTTATCTCGCGATGCCCTCGGTCATCTACTGCAACGTCTACTGGAACGACCAGGTGTTCCCGAACCAGGGAACGGGCCCACTGAACTACAGCGGGGCCCTGGACGACCTCACGGGTATCGACGGGAACATATCGGTCGAGGCGTATTACTGCGACTTCGTCGGAACGGCCGGATACGACTATCACGTGTGCGCGAGCGACCCGGTGTCGCCGCACCACGAGGCGGGCGAGGGTGGTGTGACGATAGGCGCGCTCGACGCGGTCTGCACGGGATGCCAGTCTCCGGTCGAGTCGGCAAGCTGGGGTGCCATCAAGGCGCTGTACAGGCGGTAGCTGCGGGCACGGATGGAATGGAAGGTCCCCGACGTCGCACGTCGGGGACCTCTTCATGTACGGGTGCGACGGCACGGGACGAGGGACAGAGCGAGCGACACGAACAGGGCGGCGTTCACGATGGCGAGCGCGCGCATCGTGCCGAGGGTTCCCAGTATCGGCAGCAGGAAGATCGTCGTGGCGGCCGCGCCCACCGCGGCGCCCAGGAGGTCGGCGGCATACAGGCGGCCTCCGACAGCACCGATGTCCGGGCGCCCCCGTGACACGAGCTTCGCAGCCAGGGGGAACTGCAGGCCGGCGAGCAGCGCGGCGCCAACGACGATCAGGGGGAAGAACGCCGCCCAGGCACGGAGTCCCTCCGGTGGCAGGGCCGCGATGCGCATCAGCGTGGCTCCCAGCGCCAGCGGGACCGCCGCGATGAAGAGCTGCAGGGTTACGAACGACTTCGCGGCGGCCCCGCGCGCCGCGGCCTTCGTGCCCAGCCAGCCCCCGAGCGCGAGGCCGGCCATGAACGCCGCAACGATGAGCGCGAGCTGATGGTAGACGTAGCCGTAGATGCTCTGGAACGCCAGTAGTGCCGTCAGCTCGAGGCTCATCTCGGTCGCGCCGACCAGAAGGACCGCCGCGACGACCACGCGCGAGCGCGAGTGGTTCGACCGTCGGCTAAGGAGCGACGGTGCGGCCAGCAGGGCGATGAGCACGAGACCCAGCAGAATGAAGTTCTTCTCCGTGACGAAACGGGGCGCGGCAAGCAGCACGCGCGGCGCGCCCGCGAACTGCCTGTTCCAGAGCACCATGCTCAGGTAATAGGCCGCGGGCGACAGGTCGGTGTTCACGCGCGACTCGACGCCGTCGAGCGCCGAGTCAAAGGACGCGACCCTTTCGGCCGACAGCCTGTCCGAGAGGTAGTAGTCGCGCACGTAGACGACGTCGAGTCCGCGCTCGCCGACACGCTCGCCCAGCACCCGAGCGTCCCGCGTGAAGGCGGCTCCGGACCGTGAGGCCATGATGTGACACGGGTCTCCCGGGTACAGGACGACGGCAGGAAAGACGGACTCGGTCGTCGCTCTCAGACATGCCAGGAACGCGGCCAGTTCCGCGCCGATGTAGTTCTCGGCCGACTGGACGGAGAACCCGAGAACGCCGTCGTCGGACAGGATGCTGTTGACCTCCTGCTGGAACTCCGCCGTGTAGAACCTGTTGAGCTGGGCGGTCGTCGGGTCGGGGATCCCCACCACGACGACATCGTAAGGCGTTTCCGCCCGCTTGACGAAGAAGCGGGCGTCCGCGAAGTGCACCTCCACTCTGGGGTCAGCCAGCCCATCCGTCATGGCCTCTCCGAAGGCCCGCCTGGCCGCGGGGATCAGTTCCGGGTCCAGCTCGACGTAGTCCACCACCGTGACGTCCGGGTGCTTGAGGATCTCAGCGACCGCGCCGCCCAGGCCCCCTCCGAGTAGAAGCACGCGCGACGGCGCCGGGTGCAGGAGCATCGGCAGGTGCACCGTTTCCTCAGCGCTGAGCCTGTCCGGCGCCGAGGCCGCGAGCACACCGCTCTCGTAGATGCTCTTCTGGCTGCCGATGCCGGTCGCGACGATCCTCCCGTAGATGGAGTTCGTCTGAGACACGAAGCCGACGTCGCGCCACTGCGCTCCCACTGAAGCGTCGTCGAGCCGCACGGCCGCGGGACTGAGGAGCACAACCGACGCCACGGCGAGGATGATGGCGGCCGTGAGCATTCTCACGGGGCGTCCGCGCGTGGATACCGACGGAGAGGAGAGGAGCAGCCAGATGGACACGCAGCTCGAGAGCACCGTCACCAGAAGCGCGATCGAGACCGGGCAAGCCCTCGGAAGCAGGACGAAGCTCACGATGAGTCCCGCGGCGGCGGCGCCGATCGCCTCTACCAGATAGACCTCTCCCGCGGCGTTTCGGCGGCCGCCGGATTCGCGATGCACGAGCGATGTCGACAGCGCGAACATCACCCCGGCGACGACCGTGAACGGGGCGAGCGAGACCAGGGACGCGATCACCAGAGGGGCGAATCCCGAGACCTCGCCTGCCGTAAGCCCCATCGCTCCCCTCAGAGCACGCGTAGCGAACAGGGCCAACGGGGCGAGGACCCCCAGCGCCATGAGGCCGGCCGCGAGATTGGTCCTCGTGGGAGCGATTCTCCTCGACACGAGGCCGTATCCGGCGCTGCCGATCCCTCCGGTCACGAGCCAGATGGTCATGGCGATGCCGAACGACATCTCGTTCCCCCGCCATGCCGTCATCAGCTCTCTCAGCAGGAGAACCTGGACCGTCAGCGTGATGGCGCCCGTCGAGGCGAGCGCCGCCAAACGCGATGCTCGACCGTGAGCGCGGCGCGCCGCCGGCCGCCTGGCCGTACTGGGTCCGTTCGTCGTTGCGCAATGTCCGCTCATGATGTTTCGGAGTCTAGCAGAGGCCGAGCTCCGGGCGGGGGTCTTTTCGCCGAAACTCCTTGTCCGGCCTGAGGTTAGCCTGGGAGAAAACGGTTGACACTCAAGAGAGGCGTCTGATAGCCTTCGACGCAGAAGTGACCCCTAGAGACTGCGGTTCCAGGCGCGCGCGCGCGTCCTGTCTGACGCGGAGGCAACGCCTCGACGGCGTGCCTGCCCGCGCGCGTTCGTGTGCCCGCTACGATGTCCAGGGACTACAAGATGCCAACAGACGAACCGCCGACCGAGGGTCGGGACGACAGGCAGTTGGGGGGACCGATCCCGGTTCGTGGGGACCCGGCGAGCGAGGGACGCGCGGCGCTGCCCAGCGGCCGGCGCCGGGCGCGGGGCCACGAGCTATCGAAGCTCGCGCGTGTCATCTCCTGGTATCTGATGCGGTTCAAGCGTCCCGATCCCATCTCCTTCGGAGAGGCCTTCCGCAAAGTCGAGAGGATCCTCGTGATCCCCGAGAGGGGAGTCGCGGGTGCTCTTTTCTCCATGCCGACCCTGAAGGCGCTCAGGCGCGGATTCCCCAGCGGCAAGATCGCCGTGCTGGTCCACGAGGAGGACCAGGACCTTCTGGAGGGGATCGGCGAGGTCGACCGCGTCATCGGCTACTCGCTGCCGCGCGGCATCAGGCGTTTCTCAGCGCTGCTCGCGCTCGGTCATCGGATCGGGTCTTACAGGTTCGACATCGCGATGATCCTCGACAGAGAACTTGACATCGAGCGCGCGTTCCTCTGCTACCTCTCCCGCGCCCCCGTCCGTGGAGGGCTTCAGAGCGGCGACAGTCATCCGTTCCTCAATCTCGAGGTCTCCAGCAACGTTTCCGGACAGACCAGAGCGCAGCTCGGGCTCGAGATAGCGCGGATCATGGGTATCGACGTGTCCGGCCTCGGGCTCGCCTGGGAGGTTCCGGAGCGGGAGAGCAGGCTGGCGGAGCAGCTGGTCCACTTCCGGAAGCCGCGCGAGGACGAGCTTCTCGTGGGCTTCGACCCGGGCCCCGGCCGCGGAGGGACGTCGCTCTCCGTGTCGCAGCAGGCGCGCCTCCTGGACAAGCTCTGCTCAGATTACCAGGCGAGAGCCATCCTCCTGACGGCGCCCGAGCACCACTGGCTCATCGGGAAGCTCGAGTCGATGCTCTCGAGAGAGCCCATCGTGGTCCAGCAGCGGCGGATGAGAGACGTCGTCAGCCTGCTGGGACAGTGCGACCTCTTCGTGGCGAGCAATACCGATCTTGTCTACTTCGCCGTGGCGATGGGAATACCGACCGTGTCTCTCATGACCCCCGTCGAGGTCAGGGACGCCGCGTTCCCCGAGTCCAGTTTCTTCGAGATCGTCGAGCTCAGGCCGGGCGAGCGGTTTCCGATCCAAGAGTTCATCGAACGGCCTCAGGCGGTCCTCCTGACGGCCGCGGACTGACGGGCTGGGCTTCACGCATCTCTTCCCCAGGGGAGAGGTCTCGCCGGACTGGTCTCTCGTCTTCCTCGGATCGGTGCTGTCGGCGCTCCAGCCGCTCAGGAAGGTCTCTATCGGCACCCCTGTGACATGCAGTTCAGAGACGACCGACCCGAAGAGTCCGGGAACGAAGAGCCGCGAGGCTGACGCCCTCGGGATTGACAGCATCCTCGTGCTCAGACTGAGCTCCGTGGGTGACATCGTTCTGACCGAACCTGCCGTTGCCGCGCTCCGGGAGTCCTTCCCCGGGGCCGCGCTGGGCTACGCCGTGAAGGCGCAGTACCGTGACCTTGTCGCGTCGCATCCCGCGCTGTCGCGCGTACACTTGCTCGATATGTCGTCGAGCGGCGGGATGCCGTCGCTCGTTCGTGAGATACGAGATGCGCGCTACTCGGCCGTCGTCGATCTGCACAGGAATGCGAGAACAGCGCGCATTCTCCGCGCGGCCGGAATCCCCGTCCGGACCGCTTACCACAAGCGCAAGCTCAGAGACGCGGTGCGCGTTCGGCTGCTCAGGCGCCCCTTCCGTGCGTCGAAGTTGCTGGTGCAGCGCTATCTGGACGCGCTCGTGCCGCTCGGCATCGACGCTCCCTGCGTGCATCCCCGGCTCCATGTCAGCGACCGGGACGCCGAGGCCGGCTGGGCGACACTGGCCGGTCTGGGCATAGGCTCGGATGCGTATGCGGTGCTCGTGCCCGGGTCGGTCTGGGCGACGAAACGGTGGCCGGCGGGGAGGTGCGCCGAGCTGGCGACAAGCGTTGTCCGTGAGCTGGGTCTCCGGGTGGTCCTCC
>JAUWLR010000091.1 GCA_030613615.1 Candidatus Eiseniibacteriota bacterium | reverse complement strand
GGGCAACTGCACGCTGTGGGTGGCGTCAAAGACGACGGGACAGCCGAAGCTCCGCATCGTCTCGATGGAGCGCATGTCCACAACGAGATTGTGATAGCCGAACGTCGTTCCGCGCTCCGTCAGCAGCACGCGGTCGTTCCCGGCGGCCGCCGCCTTCGCGACGACCCGCTCCATGTCGTCCGGTGCCATGAACTGGCCCTTCTTGATGTTCAGTGGAAGCCCCGTCCGCGCCGCTTCCTCGAGCAGACGGGTCTGCCTGCACAGGAACGCCGGTATCTGTATTGCGTCCAGCACCTCCGACGCCGGTCCCACCTCACCGCGCTCGTGAACGTCCGAGAGCACCGGAACGCCCAGTTCGCTTCTGACGCGGTCGAGCGCGCGGAGCCCCGACTCAAGCCCCGGTCCCGCATATGAACCCGGAGAGAGCCTGTTGTCCTTGAGGTACGACGACTTGAAGACAAACGGCATCTCCAGCTCGGTGGCCAGTTCGCCGACCCGTCCGGCTACCTCGAGGATCAGCTCCTCGCTCTCGATGACGCAGGGGCCTGCGATGAGAACCAAAGGCCTCTCGTCGCCGATCTCGACATCGCCGATGCTAACCACGCGACCTGCCATCTATCTTGCTCCCCGCGGCGTGCTCCAGCGGTTCGGAGCCGTCGCTCGATCTGCGCACTGATGACCCGGAATCCTCACCCGTCTTGTGGGCGAGCGCGGCCCTCACGAACTCCCTGAACAAGGGGTGAGCCACACCGGGACGCGAACGGAATTCCGGGTGGAACTGACAACACACGAACCACGGATGGTCCGCGAGCTCCACCATCTCCACAAGGTCGGCGGCCAGGTGGATCCCGGATGAGATGAGTCCACTGGATTCGAGCGTGCTCCGAAACTCGTTGTTGTACTCGTATCTGTGGCGGTGCCGCTCCCGCACCTCGCTCTCCCCGTACACCTCGTGCGCCCGCGTGCCCTCCACAATGTGGCAGTCGTAGCCGCCCAATCGCATCGTGCCGCCCATATTGACCACCGACTTCTGTTCCGGAAGAAGATCGATCACCGGGTAGGCAGTGTCAGGATCAAACTCCGTAGAATGTGCCGACTCGAGCCCGCACACGTTCCGGGCGAACTCGATCACCGCGCAGTGCAACCCCAGACATATGCCGAAGTAGGGCACGCCTTCTCTCCGCGCATAGCTCGCGGATGCTATCTTCCCCTCGATGCCACGCTCTCCGAAACCACCGGGAACCAGCACGCCGTCGCAGCCCTGGAGCGCGCCGGTCGCATCTCCCGCCTGCTCGATCTCCTCGACGTTCACCCAGACGAGGTTGACCCTGACGTCGTTCTCCACTCCCGCATGCGCGAACGCCTCGGTGATACTCTTGTACGAATCCTGCAGATCGATGTACTTGCCGCAGATCGCGATGGACACCTCATGCGACGGGCTGGTCACGCCCTCGACGACCGCCTCCATCCTGCTGAGGTCGGCGGGGCCCACGTCGATGCCCAGCTTCTCCAGCACGATACCGTCGAGCCCGTCCTCGTGGAACCTCAGAGGCACCTCGTAGATCGACGGTACGTCACGCGCGTCGATGACCTCGCCCATCTCGACGTTGCAGAAGAGGGCGATCTTCCGCTTGAGATCGTCGGTCAGGGGGCGTTCCGTCCGGCAGAGGAGGATGTCAGGCTGGATGCCGATGTCGCGAAGCGCGCGGACACTGTGCTGCGTGGGTTTGGTCTTCAGCTCGCCCGCGGTCTTGATGTACGGAACGAGCGTCAGGTGAATGAAGAGCACGTTCTCTTTCCCCTTGTCAAGCCGCATCTGACGGATGGCCTCGAGGAACGGGAGGCTCTCGATGTCGCCGACCGTGCCCCCGATCTCCGTTATGAGGACGTCGATGCCGCCGCTCAGGGCAACCTTGTCGATACGCTCCTTGATCTCGTTCGTCACGTGAGGGATGACCTGAACGGTCCCTCCCAGATAGTCGCCGCGCCTCTCCTTCGATATGACGGCCTCGTAGATCTGGCCCGCCGTGATGTTGTTGTCCCGGCCGAGTTCCTTCCTCACAAAGCGTTCGTAGTGCCCGAGGTCCAGGTCCGTCTCCGCGCCGTCGTCCGTGACAAACACCTCACCGTGCTGGAACGGGCTCATCGTACCGGGGTCGACGTTCAGATAGGGGTCACACTTCTGCAGCGTGACCGACAACCCTCTGCTCTCGAGAAGGTACCCAATGGAGGCGGAGGCGATGCCCTTCCCCAGAGCGGATACCACGCCACCCGTAACGAAGATGTACTTTGGCATCGTGCCAACGCTCCTTTGTGGAGATATGTGAGGAGAGAAGCCCCGTCAGGAATCACAAGGCGCTCATGCGCCTCTCGACCTCGGCTGCGTCCGCCGGCCTGTCGACCGACAGCGTCCGCCGCTCCGTCAGCGCCAGGGCGATCGTCATGCCGTTCTCGACGGCCCTGAGTTGCTCCAGGGATTCCCGCAGCTCCAGGGTCCCTCTCGGGAACGACGCGAATCGCTCGAGCGCCGCGCGCCGGAAGCAGTATATCCCAACGTGATGGAGATACAAAGGGCTAACACCGGTCGATTCGGAGATGTACGGCACCGCAGATCGAGAGAAGTAGAGGGCCCTTTCGCCACGCCCGGCGACCACTTTGACGACGTCGCGACTCCGGTAGCCCTCCTCGTCGTCCGCTCTGAAGGCCAGCGTCGACAGGTCAGCCGCGGCGTCACTCGCGAGAGCCTCCACTGTCCGATCGATGTCCGCGGGGTGGATCATCGGTTGGTCCGCCTGGAGGTTGACGACCACGTCCGCCACGACATCGCGGACGGCCGCCGCCACGCGGTCACTCCCGGTCGGGCACGGCTCCGTGACCATGACAACCCGGCCGCCGAACAACGACACCGCCTCTTCCACCTCGGCGCTGTCCGTTGCGACCATTACCTCATCGACGCTGGAGGCCTCAGCCAGCCTCTCGTACACGTGCTGCACGAGGGGTCTTCCGCCGACAGGCGCGAGCACCTTCCCCGGGAATCTCGTGGAACCGAGGCGTGCAGGAATGATCCCGACGACGTGTCCGCTCGCCAATTGCCCCCCTCATGACTCTACTCGTAGTCGAGGACCACGACTTTCGGCGTGCCTTCGAGATCGCTCGCGCCGATCTCCACGGTCGTGCTGCCCGCGCGCTCCACGCGCTCCATCAGCTTCAGGAAATCATCGACCGGCTGGATCGGGAAGCCCAGCGCGTCGGTCTTGTAGTGCATCGGGATGATGATCCTCGCCCCAAGCGCCTCGGCCGTCTTCTTGGCCTCCTCCGGGCCGATCGTGTAGTACCCACCGACGGGCGTCAGCAGAACATCCACGGTCCCCAGGGCCGCTACCTCTTCCTCTGAGAGAATGTGCCCAAGGTCACCGAGGTGCCCCACTTTCACACCGTCGACCTCCATCACGTAGATGTTGATGCGCCCCCGCTCCTGGCCCTTGCTCTCGTCGTGGAAGGCGGTAATGCCCCATATCGGAATCCCCTTGATCGTGCGCTTCTCCGGGTCACGCACGATCTCCGGCGCGCCGCTCACCGTGTCGACCGCGTTATGGTCGGCATGCTCATGACTCACGGTCACCACGTCGGCGTGCGTGTCGATGGGCGAATAGCCGACGGCCCCATCGTAGGAACCGGCCTCGAACGGGTCGGTCACAACTCTCGTTCCGTCCTTCGACTCGACCAGGAATGAAGAGTGTCCCAGCCACGTGATCTTCATTGTCTCGAACTCCCCTTTCGACCCACACGCGGTTTCTCGTGGACGATGTAGTAACGACAAAGGGGCCCCGCGGGAACGCGGACGCTCCCAGACGATGCCCCCTCTGATTCTATCGCAGTCTGGTGTTCGGTGCCTGGTCGGGATATCCCCTCACCCAACGCTGGCTCTCCCCCATCCCGGTCGCCGCTCTCTCGCTGCAACTCGACGTTCACCTCTGCGTCCTACTGGACGCTCACGCGTTTCCTGTCGCGACCCCATCGCTCGAACGTTACCTGCCCGTCCTTCAGAGCGAAGAGAGTGTCGTCGCCGCCCCTCCCCACATTCTGCCCCGGGTAGAACTTCGTGCCGCGCTGCTTGAGGATGATGGTCCCCGCGCGCACGAACTGTCCGCCGAAGCGCTTGACCCCCAGACGCTGTGCTCTGGAGTCGCGTCCGTTCCTGGAACTGCCAACGCCCTTTTTGTGTGACACTTCGCGAACCCCCTGTTGAGATACTGCTCTCCCGCACGGGCAGTGCGGCCTACGAGGTGATGCCTGTTATGCGAATCTCCGTGAAGCCCTGCCTGTGACCCTTCTTGACCCGGTAGTCCTTCCTGCGCTTCTTCTTGAACACGATGACCTTCTTACCCTTCCCGTGCGCGATGACCTCTGCTCTTACGAGCGCACTCTCGACGACCGGCGTTCCGACCTTCACGTCGCCACCGACGCTCAGTGCCAGCACATCCGACATCTCGATGGCCTCTCCAACCTCGCTCTTCATGCGCGGGACGCGGATGAGGTCTCCCTCGGAGACCCTGAACTGAAGCCCTCCGGTCCTGACCACGGCGTAATCCACGACTCCTCCCAGACTGTCTCGTAACTCCTTTTGGGAACGTCTTTTCTACGAACCTGTATAGTATATCCCTGTGCCCCATCGTGTCAAGCATCAAGTGTCTCGTCCGCCGTGGACACCCTCACCATCCTCCCGACCCCAGGCTTGTGAGGCTCTCACGCTCCCTGATCGCGCTCGCCGTCGCCCGTGACCTGTGCTACTGTTCCCCAATCCTTCACGCTCCCGCTTCCGAAAGGCCACGCACGTGACGGTTCCTCATCTCGGTGAAGTCCTTTCCGTCCTCGCCGCCCTCATCTGGGCCGTCTCTGTTGTGCTCTTTCGCATAAGCGGCCGCGAACTCAAGCCGCTAGCCCTCAACTTCTTCAAGAACATCGTGGCCATCGTGCTGCTTCTGGCAACGCTCCTTGTAGCCGGGCAGAACCTCTTTCGCGACGCCCCACTACTCGACTACGTGCTCCTGGCGCTGAGCGGCGTCCTGGGCATCGCGATCGCCGACACCCTCTTTTTCAAGAGCCTGAACATCGTTGGTGCCGGTCTCTCACAGATAGTCAGCCTGACCTACAGCCCGTTCGTCATTCTCTTCACGTTCGTCTTCCTCGGCGAGAGGCTCACCGCCGGAGACCTTATCGGCGCGGCCCTCATCCTCGTCGGGGTCCTGCTCGCGACCGCGCGCGAATCCAGCTCAGACGTCTCTGCACACGACCTCCGGGTGGGCATCGGCCTGGCCACTCTGTCTGTCGCTCTGATGGCCCTCGCCGTGACGCTCGCGAAGCCGGTCCTGGACCGCTCGCCGGTCCTCTGGTCGACCACCGTCAGACTCCTCGCAGGTGTGATCGCTCTCGTATTGCTCACCGTCGTGTCCCCGCGTCGCCGCTACCTCTGGTCGACGCTCAGACCCTCCCGCTCGTGGAGGGTCGCCATCCCCGCCGCCGTCCTCGGCGGCTACGTCGGGATGATCGTCTGGGTCGCCGGCATGAAATACACCCAGGCCTCCACCGCGTCCATTCTCAACCAGACCAGCGCGGTGTTCATACTCCCACTGGCCGCGATCCTTCTGCACGAACGGGTCACGCCGCGGAAGCTGGCCGCTGTGGCAATGGCCGTGGGCGGAGTGTCGCTCGTCACCCTCATCTGATGGTCTCCACGCGACCCACCCCCTCGCGATCGGGCCGTACACGCGCGGACCGGAGCACTTGGGCTCCGGTCCTGCCGTTTCGATCACTCTGCGTGAGAGGACGCTACTGTGCACCCCGGGCGCCGGCCCGCGCCGCCGCCTCGACCTCCGCGACAAGCTCCTCGAACCGGTACGGCTTCTGGACGAAGCCGCATATCCCCTCCTCCGCGAACCTCCCGACAACCTCCTGCTCAGTGAATCCACTGGACAACACCACTCTGACGTCGTCGCGTATCTTACGCAGCTCCTGGAACGTCTCCTCACCGCCCATCCTGGGCATCGTGAGGTCGAGAAGCACACAGGATATATCGTCGCAATGCTCGCGGTAGTAGTCGACCGCCTCGCAGCCGTCAGCAGCACCGACGACGGCAAACCCCGCCTGCTCCAGTAGCCGCATCCCGATGTCGCGGACCGCGTCCTCGTCGTCTACCAGAAGCACGGTCCCGCCCCCCTCGTTGCTCGCGACCTCCACGTCCTTCTCCGGCCGCACCACGGAGGCGCAGTTCCCCACGGGCAGAAGGACCGTGAACGTGGTCCCGCTTCCCTCCCCGCTTGCCACCTTGATCGCCCCCGAGTGACCGCGGACGATGCCCAGCGCCGACGCGAGTCCCAGACCCCGTCCGGTGAACTTCGTGGAAAAGAAGGGATCGAAGATCCTCTGCATCGTCTCGGGGTCCATGCCGCACCCGGTGTCACTGACCTCTATGAAGAGGTAGTCTCCCTCAGGCAGGTGGTCGTCGAGGTAGGTCTCGCTGAGATAGGCACTGTCGCAGTCCCTGACGCCCGTGCGGAGTGTTACCACTCCCCCCTCGTCCCCGATCGAGTCGGACGCGTTCGTGATGAGATTCAGCAGCACCTGATGGAGCTGAGTGACATCCGCCACGACCGGAGGAAGGCCGCGATGCAGGTCGTAGCTGAGCGCTACGTTCTTCGACACGGACACTTCCAGCAGGTTCCCGATCTCGGCTACGAGCGCGTTCACATCCACCGCTTCGATCACGAAATTCCCCTTCCCGGAATAGGCCAGCATCTGGCGGGACAGATCGGCCGCGCGCTCAGCGGACGCTCTCGCCTTCGTGAAGCTCCGCGCGGCGGGCGACCGCTCCTCCACCTGCAGGAGCCCGAGTTCGATATTGCCGAGCACCCCCGTCAACAGGTTGTTGAAGTCGTGAGCTATCCCACCGGCAAGAACACCGAGGCTCTCCAGCTTCTGGGCGTGCCGGACCTGCGCTTCCAGCCGCTCTCTCTCCTCTTCGGCGAGCTTCCGCTCGATGCCCAACGCTATGTTGTCCGAGACGAACGTCATCACCTGGAAGTCGCTCTGCGAGTACGGAGAGCTCTCCTCGTAGCTCTGAACGACGACGACACCGATGACCTTGCCCGCGGCCTTGAGCGGGACACCGAGCCAGATGGCCGATGGGGCGCCTATCAGCTCGACCTCGCCTGAGTCCACCAGTCCCTGGAAAGCGGCCTCGTCTATCATCTGTGCCCTGCCCAATCTGCGAACGTAGTCGGTCAGGCTCTTCTCGAGCGTGGCCGGTTGGATCTCTTCGTCCCCGTCGAACTGGTCCACGTGGTACGGAAACGTGTACTTGTCGATGTCCTCGTGGTAGAGGGCAACGTAGAAGTTCGTGGTGTCGATTAGTCTTCCGAGTTCGTGGTGGATGGTTGCGAGGAGCTCTTCAAGATTGTCGGATTCACTCACCGCCTGGGAGACGTTGAGGAGCACCGACTGCACAGCCTCGGCTTCCTTCCTGTTGCTGATGTCCTGGACGGCGCCGTAGATGCGTGTCACCCGTCCGGTCTCCTCGTCCTTGACCGGCCTCGCGCTGTCGCGAACCCATCGGGTGCTCCCGTCCTTGCACGTCACGCGGAAGTCGACCGCGGCCGCGTTGCCCGCGAGGATCTCCTCGAGCTGTCGCTTCACGACTTCGGCGTCGGCCAGGTCGGCCGCTACCGACCAGCCGTTGCGCGCGAGGAACTCCTCTTCCGTGTATCCGAGCATCTCGGTGATCGCCCCGGTAACCCACTCCCGTGACACCTCCCCGTTCGGTCCCAAGCGAAGGCCGTAGGCGAAGTCCGACGTCAGGCTGGAGAGAAGCCGATACCGCTCCTCGTTCTCCCGAAGGGCCGTCTCCGTCTGCCTGCGAGCCGAGATGTCCTGGACGGCGCCGTAGATGCGTGTCACCCGTCCGGTCTCCTCGTCCTTGACCGGCCTCGCGTAGTCGCGGACCCATCTGGTGTTCCCGTCCTTGCATCTCAGACGGAAGTCGACGACGCTCGCCCTGCCCTCGAGAATCTCAGCAAGCTGCTGCTTCACGACTTCCGCGTCGGCGGGGTCGGCCGCCGCGGACCAGCCGCCGCCCGCTACGAACTCCTCCTCCGTGTATCCGGTCATCTCTGTGACCGCACCTGTAACCCACTCCCGTGACAGCTCCCCGCTCGGACCCACGCGGAAGCCGTAGGCGAAGTCGGATATCAGGCTGGAGACGATGCGATACCGCTCCTCGTTCTCACGCAGGGCCGCCTCCGTTTGCCTCGTGGCCGAGATGTCCTGCACTGCACCGTAGATGCGCGCCACGCGCCCGGTCCGCTCGTCCAGGACCGGCCTCGCGTAGTCACGCGCCCACCGGACCTCCCCGTCCTTGCAGATGATCCGATAATCGACCACTGACGACTCGCCCTTCAGCAGGTCGTCCAGCTGGCCCGTCGCGATCGCCATGTCGTCGGGATGAATGAGGTCCTGCCAGCGCCGTCCTCGCCCGAGTTCGTCGAAGGTGTAACCCGTCATCCGGACCAGGTCGCCAGCCGCCCACGGATCGCACAGCTCGCCGTCGGGCCCCACACGAGATCCGTAGACGAGATCCGACACGAGGCTCGAGATGACGCGGCAGCGCTCCTCGATAGCACCCACGGGTTCTGCCAAGTGCGCCTGCTCGGAGCCGTGGTCGCACTGGGGACAGCGCTCCCCGCTCGGCTCGCCCGAGCGCTCTTGCCTCTTCTCGTGCTCGTTGCCCATTCCGGTAGCCACTCCCTGACACGGCCGCTCGCGGGGCCGGTCCAGGGCGGTGCCCGGACTCAGTCCCCAGTTATCTCGAGAAACACGGAGTCCTCGTACAGCGGGTCGAAGTCCGTGTCCAGTCTGGCTCTTGGTCCCAGCGCCTCGTCGATGTCGACCGCGGCCCTGAGCTCCTCCAGCGCCTCGTCGCGCCTGCCCGCTTTCGAGAAGTAGCACGCCAGGTGGTAGTGCGGCTCCCCGTTCTCCGGTGTCAGCGCGATGGCCTCCCGCCCGACGGCGAAGGCCCTGTCCCACTCACCCTCCTCGCAGAGCCGGTAGCCCTCGAGGATGAGCGCCCACTCCTTCCACATATCGAAGATCCGTCTGAGCTCCGCTATTGGATCTTCGTGATCGTCCACCCTCAGGTCGCAGTAGACGTCGTTGTACCCACCGTAGCCGGCGCCCTCACGCACCATCAGCATGGCGGCGGACTGCATGCCTCTCGAATCGCCGCCGGCCGCCTGCCCGGCCTCGAGCGCCCGCATCAGGCGTTCCCCGAGAATGCCCTCGGTCTCCCGAAACGCCCCGGCCATCGCGGCGACCGTTTCTTCACTGACCAGGATGTTCCCCTGGGCCGTGAAGTTCTTGCCGGTCTCGTGGCCCGCCCAGTCCATGCACTCCACACCGGTGTACGCGTGCGAGTTTCCACCTGCGTCAACGACGCCCACCTGCCGCTGCGCGGCGTCCGGGTCGCGGACGAGCAGGCTCTCCATCACAGCTTCGACGCTCATGCCCTTCTCGAGCATCGCGAGCCCGAGCGGGCCGAACGTCGTATTGCCGTACGCCTGCGACGCTATGGCGCCGACGCCCGACTTCGCCCACGGTACCACGGACCCGCCGGCGAAGAACTTGGACTGGACGGCGACACCGAGATCCCCGGTCGCGGGGTCGTATCCCACGATGGAGAATGTCGCGACCGGTTCCGCCGCGGCCGCCGTGTCGAATGAGGGCGGCACAAGTACGCATACCGCCACAACAACCAGGGCGCCCAGAACCGGAATACTGGTTCTACTGATGCAAATCTGGGGCCACATTCCTGAATCAGCCATCGTCCTCTCCCCCCTTCGTACGACGTGCGGCACGCTCGATATCGTCAGTGAACGGTCCATCATTTATCGCCCCGAGAACCTCGTGGAACCAGCGCTCCGCGCTCTCGCGTTTCGCGGCGAGCTCACCAGCATCTGCAACGAAGAAGAGCTCCGCCAGGCGCCTGACGTCCTCCTCCGGGAACTCGTAGTGGACGTAGCGTGTGTGGAAGTCGTGGCGCGTCGGGTCGTGGAGGATCCGCAGCGCCTGAACGTGGTCCAGGGGCTCGAGCGCTCCGCGCAGCGCCGACAGAACGTCGTCGCGACCCACCGCGTATTGTGGCACGGGCTGCCTCCTGAGTGTTGTGTGATCCCGCCTGAACCAGCAGCGGGCATCGTGTTCTGCGTGGGAAGGTGGTGCCTCAGCGGTCCAGGTCCTTCACGGTCACGATGCTGAAGTTGAGGTCCTTGAACGAGCCGGCGATCTTCGTGGCGGCGCGGTCTATCGCCTCCACCCCGCGTCCCGAGAACTCGTTCTTCTGTATCTGAGAGAACAGAAGCAGCTCAAACGCGGTGGAGCGAAGCCAGTCGACGTCGACGCGGTAGCCGCAGACGGCGAGAGCCTCTGTCTTCTCGAGGAATCGCTGCAGCTCCCGCTTCGCGATCCGGAGCGTGCTGCAGGACGAGAACACGATGATGCGATTCGCGCACTTCCCGGCCAGGAGGTCCGCCAACGCGCCGACGGAGTACGCGTCCTTCCCGACCTTTATCCCGCTTTCACTTCCGTGGCTGGCGATGTACAGAATGGGGTACCCGTCGTACCGCTTCTGCGTCCATTTCCTGACGTAGAACTCGAACTCCGCGTGCGTGGCCGCGTCCATGTGTATGTAGGCGATCAGCGCATTGAGGTTCAGCAGGTCGAGCAGCGGCTCCACGCTGGAGCTGACGCGCAGGTCCGGGTCCCACAGTCCCTCGATACAGAAGATGCCTTTTGTCTGACCGCGTTTTCTCAAGAGCTCCCCCGTTCGTGCTCAGAGGCGCGCTCGCCGTCCGCCGGGTCCCCGGACTGCGCCGGCCCCTCTTCCTCCTCGATGATGGCGTGTCGCGTGTTCGCGGCTATCGCAGCCCCGACGTGCGCGCCGCCCAGCACGATAAGACTCGCGATGTAGACCCAGGACAGGAGCGCCAGGAATGCCCCGAGCGAACCGTAGATGAGGTTGTAGCGGGCCAGGCCGCTGGCAAGGAAGCGCGTGAACAGCGTGGTCGCCCCCCAGAGGGCCAGCGACGACGTCGCCGCGCCGGCGAGCGCTTCCCGCCAGAGCACACTCGTCCTCGGAAGCCACCTGTAGAGCATCGTCAGCATTACGAGTATGAAGAGCGAGAGGGCCGCCGACGACGGC
>JAUWLR010000280.1 GCA_030613615.1 Candidatus Eiseniibacteriota bacterium | reverse complement strand
TCCTGGAAACCAAGAATGAAGGGCGATCCAAAGGGCGCCAGGCAGATACTACAGATCTACCTCGCCTCCAAACCAGCACCCCTCCCGTAGGGGACATTATCTCGTTGCAGTTAGGAGGACAGAATCTCGTTGCTTAAACAGCTGGGAAGAGACCGCCTCCGCCCGGGGTCTGGAGCACCTCCCCGCACATCCCGTCAGACCACACGAGGGCGCCGCGGGTTCAGCGAAGGCCGCACCTGGAGGCGGCGCGTCTGTACTACCTGATCAGTTGGAGCATCTGTCCGTGGATGAGGCCGTTCGACGCGATGACGTCCCCCCGGCGATGGTCCCACGCGTCGCCGCCGAAGTTCGTGACGACGCCGCCCGCCTCGAGCACGATGAGCCCTCCCGCCGAGACGTCCCAGGTCTTGAGCCCCTGCTCCCAGAAACCGTCGAGCCTGCCGCGAGCGACGTAGACCAGGTCGAGTTCGGCGGACCCTCCGCGCCTGATCCCCCGGACGGCGACTATGAAGCGGTTGAGGTTGTCGAGGTTGTTGCCGGAATCGTCGGTGCGATCGTACGGGAATCCCGTCGCCACAAGCGACTCGAGCAGAAGAGCGTTGGCCGAGACCCGCATCGGCTCGCCGTTGATGGAAGCGCCCTGCCCCCGCTCCGCGACGAACATCTCGTCCCTCAAGGGGTCGTAGACGACGCCCGCGACGAGCTCCCCTTCCTCCTCCAGCGCGATGGCGACCGAGAAGAACGGGTATCCGTGGGCGTAGTTGTTCGTGCCGTCGAGCGGGTCGACTATCCAGACCCTCGACGATTCCGCGAGCTCGGGCGCGGTCTCCTCGGCGATGATCAGGTCGTCCGGGCACTCGGCCGATATCGCGCGGATGATGATCTCCTCGGACGCTCGGTCGGTTTCCGTGACGAGCTCGCGCTTGCCCTTCATGGAGGTATCGTGGGGCTTCTCGAAACCGTCCAGTACGAGGGCCCCGGCTCTTCTTGCCGCCTCTGTTGCGAGTCTCGTCAGCTCATTCATGTGGAAGTCCTAAGGTTGGTGTGTGAACGGCGCCCCACGCGGTGACCTGCCGGTATCCTATCCGCTCGGGGCTGCCGAATCAACGCCCTTGAGCCCGGACGGGCCGGTCGACGGCCGCCCGCCGTCCCGGACGGGCCGCCCGGCCTCCTTGACCCGTGCAACTTCCGGTCTTATAGTTGAGTCCAAGTTCACGAGCAGCAAGAGAACAGGCGGGCGGGCCGCCGGTGGCGGACCAGCCGGCTTTGTACTGCGCCCCGCCAGGGGGCGACATTCACAAGGAGAGAAGATGAGACTCACCATGCGTCTGATCGTGCTGGCATCGCTCGCGGCACTCATGCTCGCCGGCGCCGCGCAGGCCGGGGAACCGTTCAAGATGGTCATCCCTGAGAACGGCATGACCATCATTCTCGAGGAGAACCACAGCTCCCCCGTCGTCAACCTGCGGTTCTACGTGAAGGCCGGCAGCATCTACGAGGGCGAGTATCTGGGCGGCGGCATCTCCCACTTCCTGGAGCACCTGGTCGCGAACGGGGCGACACAGACGAGAACTGCCGAGGAATACGAACTCGAGATCGAGAACATCGGTGGC
>JAUWLR010000002.1 GCA_030613615.1 Candidatus Eiseniibacteriota bacterium | reverse complement strand
AGGCTGTAGCGGATGTCCACGGGGTCTCTCTCCGGGTGCAGGATCTCCCGCAGCATGGAGTGGTCGGCCACGGGGATGGGTGTCAGATGTGCGATGTCCTTTGTCAGCATGGGTTCCTCCGGTTGCTCGGCGTCGTCAATGCTCGCGGTTGTCGCAGGCGCCGCAGTGTGAGCGCGCGGGTAGGATTGTGTCAGAACTGCCGCGCCGGAGCAAGGGAGCGTGTCCCTCGGCCATCGTGCTGCCGCTCCTTTTCGGCGGTGCCGCAAGCGGACAGCCGCGGGTCGACGACACGGCGCTCGGTGTCGCTGTCGGCGTCATGCAACCCAGCGGGCGCGACCGCGACGAGAACGAGGCCGTCACCGGTGACGTCGGTGGGCACGCGTCCAACGAACAGTTGGACGAGTACGATCAGGTCCTCTCGGAGCGCAGGGCGGTCACGGTCAGGGATAACCTGGCGGAGAAAGGCATCGACGCGGCGCGTGTTACCGTTGTGGGCTACGGTAAGCAGCAGGCGCTCGTGCCGAACGACAGCGAGGCCAACAGAAGTCAGAACAGAAGGGCAATCGTGACGCCTGTCTACCCCGAATGGGGCAGTTGGGTAAGGCATGCAGGAAGAGCGTTACTGACTGCCTTTTGCACGGACGAGGACGGAGCGGGCCTGCTGGCCCCGCCTTTTCGGGACCCGCAACCACCAGATGAGCCAGCGGTCAGTCTTATCCCGGCCCTCGCGACCACGGCCGCCAGCGGATCCCTCGGAGCCCCATGGTGGCACACACCTTGCTAAAGTTACGGTATGTAGACTTGGGCCGGCACGGCTACTCGGCCGTCATGAGACGGGCGAGCGTTGCCGCGGTGTCTCTCGCGCGGCGTCTCAAGTGAGGATTCGACATGACAGACAGCGCCTCTTCGTCAACCCGACAGAGGATACTCGTCGTCGCGCCCGACGACCGTGCTGGAGAGCGCCTCGCCCGGTGGCTCGTCGACTCCGGTTACCATCTGATTCGGTACAAGGAAACGAGGAAGCTCGTCGAGATGGCGATGGAAGAGCATCCCGACCTCATGGTGGTTAGCCTCGAGGGTATGAACCCTGACGAGCAGGCGAAGATGGTGGCACTGTGCTCCGAGAGCGAGGTACCCGCGCCGACGCTCGTGCTGACGAAGGGCGGCGACGGGATGGCCGGATTCGTACGGGGCGACCGCAGTCTGGACTGGATTGACGAATCGACAGGCCAGGAGAAACTCCTCACCCGCGTGCGCGCTATGCTGAGGGTTGCGTCCGACTCGCATCAGGAGTCAGCGGCGGCGAAGCGGGACCAGCTTACCAGGGTCTACAACAGGCGGTACTTCGACGAGCGCCTCGAGGTGGAGATTGAACGGGCACGAAGGTATGGCCGTAAGGTCTCGTGCGTCATGGTCGACATAGACGAATTCAAGCGTGTCAACGCGACGCACGGGCATCAGGTCGGCGACGGTGTGCTGAAGGTCCTCGCGGACGTGCTGCTGTCGATCACTCGATCCTCCGACATCGTGACGCGGTACGGAGGCGAGGAGTTCGTTGTCATACTTCCCGAGTCCACTGGCAAAGAGGCGGCAGTGCTGGCTGAGCGGCTGCGCAGGGGCTTTGAGGACTGCGGGATGTGCCTCGGCGAAGGAGAGCCCCCCGTCACCGTCAGCTGCGGAATCGCCACGTATCCGGATCACGCCAGTGACTCTCCCACCCTCATGCGGATGGTCGATTCTGCGGTGTTCCGGGCGAAGTCGGAAGGTCGCAATCGCTGCGTTGTCGCGTTCTCCGAGAGCGATGACGGCTTCGAGTCGGAAGGGGCCGCGACCAGCAGGATCCTCCTCGTCGAAGGTGACGACTACGACCGCAGCGTTGCATCGTTGGTCCTCCGGGCGAGCGGCTACGAAGTCGTCGAGGCCGCCGACGGGGAACTGGGAGTGTCTCTGGCGAAGACGACGCACCCGGATCTCGTGATAGTCGACCTGCAGCTCACGGGCATGAGCGGGCTCGAGGCGACGAGACGGATTATCCAGATGGAGGAGATGAAGGACGTCCCCGTGGTCGCGCTGACCCCGGGAGATGTGCCCGGCAACATCGAAGAGCTGGCCCGCGTAGGCTGCCGCGGCTACATTACGAAGCCCATAGACACGAACATGCTTGCATCGCAGGTCCAGCTCTACTTGGAGGAGTAGGCGGGCGGGAAGCAGGCGGGGGAGGATAGGGGGCCCTTCGCGGGGACAATACTCAGCGGTAGCTGGTGAGCGGCCGGCGCGGCACAAGCCGGCCGTTGTCTATGTACACACGCGCTGTGTGCGCGGGAATCGGTCCCTCGGCAGGCAGGGCTTCCGGGGGCTGTTCGTTCGCCGCGTTGTCCGGCCCTTGCGCGTGGGGCCGCTCCTCTATATGGTAGGGTACCTGGTCATCAGGAGCAGGAGCGTATGAGAGCAAGAAGAACAGCTTGGACAGGAGTTGCGCGCGCGGCCATCGTTGCCGCGGCGCTCGTTCTCACCATGACCGGCTGCGCGCCCCGCCGGCCCGTCGGTGGGGAGCCCGTTTCGGACGGGCCGGTCGTCCTTGAGCGCCAGTGGACCTGCTTGCCGCTCGCCGGCCCCGGCGCCGACCAGCTTGCCGGGCGCTCTGAGTCCTGGACGGTAGAGGGCGGTAACATGCTCTCCACTCACCGGACGAGGCACGAGGAACCAGGCCCTCCCGGGAGGACGACTCAGGGGGACGCCATGGCGGATGCTGCCGAGTGCGCTGCGGGCGCGGCGCTGGAGCTTCTGAGCCAGCGTGGAGTCGCGTACGACGATGAGCGACGGCGTGGGATAGTTGACGACGTTGTCGGTACCGCGGTCAGGGGCGCGGACATTGCGTTCCCGCGCATGGCCATAATTGCTCGCGGTTGGGAGGAGTGCGTCGCGGTTGCGGAGGGCACAGCCGTCGGCCCCGACACCATGTGGCGAGCCGCGATCCTCGTGGAATACCCAATAGGGTACCTCCGGGGCGACGTGAACAACGTTCTCTGGGAGAGAGGCAGGGCGGCCAACGAGGCGGAGGTCCTCAGGGCATCGGCAGAAGACCACCTGTCGGCCGGCCGCTGGCACGATGGGCTTCTGGATGCCGCGAGGATTGCGGGTGTTGTCCTGGCAACGGGGGTGCCCACGACGGGTGTGCCCATCGCGATCGTGGACGATGCGCCGGAGTCCACGGCGGCCCGCGAGCTGGCCTCAGTTGATGCCCGGCTGCGCGAACTGCTTCGGTGGGCGCGGCTAGCGGCCGGCGCTACTGAGACTCTGACCGCGCGCGCCGGCGGCGTGGTCGACGTGGTCGAGGTCGGTGCGGTGGCGGATGCGACCGTGGAGTTTCACTGCACCTACGAGTGGAACGGAGTGACGGTCCAGGCGGTCGGCGTGCCGGTCCGTTTCGAGATGCCGGGCGCGGCGGCCGTGCTGGACGTCGACCCGCTGACCGATGAGTCCGGGACGGCGACGTGCCGGATCGTGGCGGCCTACGGCCCTCCCGGTGCGTACGAACTCACTGTCAGGCTGGATGGCGCGGCCGCACAAGCGGCCGTGTCACGGCCACCCGGGCCGGCCGGCGCGCCCGTCGATTCGGCGGCCGCTCTTCCGGCGCATCTATCGGGACCCCTGGCGCACGGGACCATCCACCTGGTTGCGGGGGCGCATGCGATCTCTGTCTGCGCGCAGTTCGGTGAGCGGCCCGACGCCGACGCGGCCCAGGTGATGTCGGGCTTTACACGGAGGATGGAGAGAGACGGATACAGGATGGGCGCGTGCGACCCCGGTGTGGCCGTCGTCGTCACTGGAGCGTTCTCGTTGAGCACGTACGGCGCGCGAGACTCGTGGACGGCTGAGGTGGTCCTCTCCGCGTCAGCGTTCGATCAGCGTACCGCGTCCGAACTGGGTGCGACCCGGATCACTGCGATGGAAACCGTCGACGTTGGGGATTCCGAGGAAGGAAGGCGCGAGGCGGAGGTGCTTGCTCTCAAAGAGGCGGGCCGGCTCCTGGCCGTCTATTTCGGCCCGCGCATTCTGGCGTCAGGGAGGTAGGTCCTGCGGGTCCACCCGCCGGCTGACGCAACGCCCCAAGGGTCCCGCAGTCGCTACGGCACGGCCGACACGGGGACATCAAAAGCGCTTCCGGGATCCATGTACCGAAGCGAGAAGAACCCCCAGCCATCTCCCGAGACGTTCCCGACAGCGCCGCCCTCGGGAAACGGCCCGGCTACGGTCGCTACGAAGCCGGAAACGACACCCGTTGAGACGATACTCCCCGGCAGGAACACCGCAAAGGTCTCGCGAGTGGCCGCCGAAAGGGCGAGCGTGTCACGGCCGCCCGGGGCGCCACGCGTCAGCGCGCCGGCATCCGGGACCAGAACGGCCGACACCTCGTAGTAGTCGGCGTCCGTCACGCTTCTCCAAACGAGCTTCAGTGTGTCACCCAGAGAGATCTCAGTGGGAGCCGTCACCGCGGCCGCGGCGGGCATGACCACCGCGGCGGTCGCGAGGCCGTAGTCCTCCATTGTCACCTCAAGGAGGCACCAGGTTCCGGGTTGCCACAGCACCACGTCGTCATCAAGGACGGCGAGAAGACCGAGGCCGTCCAGAGGCACTACGGGGGGGAGTTCGCGCCCGTTGATAAACGCGATGAGGGACGACGGTAGCGGGTCCGCCGTGCAGACGACCTCCGCGTGTGTCGACTCATCTGGACCATCCGAGTTCTGCACGACTTCTGCTGAGATGTAGGGTGCTGTCTCTGCCGGTCCCGCCTCCGGGCAAATGATATCGTCGGAGCAACCGGCCGAGAGGAGAACCAGTGCGGTGGCCACTGCAACCAAGGGGGTGATTCTGCGCGTCATGTGCCTGCTCCGGATCGCGCCGCGGCCGGACTGGCCGAACGCTTCACCCGGCTACACGGAGCCGGGAAGAGGGTTCTGTTTCAGAAGGAAGTCCTCATACGTTCCACGTTTTCGCGCCTCGATAATCTCCCCGTCCAGCACCAGGACCTCGACCGGCGAAGGGTGGGAGAGAAAGAGTTGCGGGCTCATTGAGAACCCGTAGGCGCCGGCGTTGAAGATGCCGATAAGATCGTCAAGAGAGATGTCTTCCGGAACCTGGATCTGCTCGCTCATGATATCGATCGGCGTGCACAAGGGCCCCGAGACCTTAGCGACGGTCGTGGTCGGCGAGCACAGTCTGCTTATCACACGCGCCTCGTGTTCGACCTTCATCAGTACCGGGCGCACGAACTGATTGATTCCGCCATCGGTGATGACGAACCGTTCTCCCCGGGACTCCTTGAGCTCGATCACTCTAGTGACGAAGACGCCGCACTCCGACACGAGGTATCGGCCAAGCTCCAGTATGAGCCTCATGTCCTCGCGGTCTGAGAAGGGCCTGAACACATCCTCGACGCGCGCTCCGAGTGCCGGGAGGTCCAGGGGCGTTTCCTCCTCGTAGTGAGGGACGCCGAAACCCGCGCCGAAATCTATGGTCATCAGTTGCTCGCCGGTGATCCTCTCCACGTGCTCCGCGGCGGCTACCGTACGTTTCGCGTTCTCCACAATCTCGGCGGCGTCCAGGATCTGGCTGGCCGTGTAGATGTGGATACCCACGATCTCGACAGCGCGCTTGTCCCAATGGTCGGCGAGCGCGTCCAGTTTTTCCTCGTCGATACCGAACTTGCTGGGCCCCCCCGCCATCCGCTCGTGAAGCGGGCCGGCCGAGCCGCCGCCGGATTTGGACAGTCCGAGGGCCGTGTTGATTCTGAGAGCCACGCGCGCGGGGATGCCGATCAGCTTCGCTATGCGCGCGACACGCTCGAGTTCTCTCAATGATTCAATGTTGATCGCGAAGACGCCCGAGATGATGGCGTCCTCGAGTTCCCTGTCGGTCTTGCCTGGACCCGCGAACACGACGTCGAGCGGATCGTGACCCACTTCCTTCGCGAGGAAGAGTTCGCCACCGGACGCGATCTCGGACCCCGCGCCCAGATGCCTCAGCAGCCCCACAAGGGCGAATGACGGGTTCGCCTTCATCGAGTAGAAGATCTCGAAGGAGGGGAACGCGCTCTTGAGTGCCTCGTAGCGTGAACAGACCATGTCCCCGTCGTAGACGTACATCGGCGTGCCGTGCCGGTCGACGATGGTCGTGATCGGGACGCCGCCCACCTCGAGAACGCCGTCGGTCTCAGTGAAGTTTCTGAACAGAGTGCTGCCTCCTGTCTGGCCGCTACTTCCTCCTGAAGACGTCTATTCGCGTGGTGCCGCCGAAAATATAGAAGGGGAAGTACTCCGCGATGGCGCTGTCGACCCCCAGCTTCACGTATTCCTCACAAAGATTCGCTCCTGTCTCACAGAACAGCACGAGCCGCGTGCCACCCCTCTTCGCCGCGTCGAGAATACCCTCGAGCGAGTCAGTGGAGATGACCATGCCCGTCATCACAGCGACGTCACACTTCTCGACGTACTCGAGCGTCTTATCCTCGTCGAAGATCGGCACGCCGCCTATCTCCGTTCCGACGAGAGTGGGGTCACCGTCGGTTCCGGTGACCTTGATACCTTTCGCCGTGAGTGCCTTGATGATGTTGCCTATGACGCCGACGTTGACCACGCAACCGTCTTCTACGCCCGCGAGCTCAAGCTGCCTCAGGACCTCGTCGACCACTATGCGGCTTCGCCACACCGCCTTCTCGGCCGAGGAGCCCGTCATGGTCTTCGTCTCGTCCGGCCGCTTCTCGAAGGCGGAGAACATCGCGTCGGTGGCGGCGACCTCGAAGCACCGGTACTCCGGGTGGATATTTCTGCAGTCCTTGCCCAGAAGTGAGAATCCCTCGGTGAGCGCCGGTATCGTCGAACAGTAGCACGCGCCCTCACCGACGGTCTGCATGAGGAGGAATGTGTAGTTGAACGTCCGTTCCTCCGGGTTGGGCCGGAACAGAAGATCGGTGCGCCAGAGTCCGCGGACGAGGAATGACTCATCCGGGTAGTTTTTGCTCCTTGCCCGTCCGATTTCGGCTATTTGCTCGAGCAGAGTCACGGTGTCTCCTGGGCTCGTGGGTTCGCTGGCGAGCGCGTCTGTAGAGCGGCTGGCTCCGTCGCGGTGGCGCTTGTTGGGTCGATCACGCATTCGCCCTGCCGGTTGCCAATATACCAGCAGGTTGGGGGGGCGGTCAATCGGGGCGGTGACGCCCGCCGGTTCCGCATCACCTCAGGAGCACGACCTTGCGCTCGAGCGTCTCCTGTCCCACGCGCACGCGAACGAAGTAGACACCACTGGCGACGGTGTCGCCGTGTTCGTTGGTCCCGTCCCAGGTCACGTCGTACTCGCCCGTCTGCGCCGCCCCCTCGCGCAGCGCTCTGACCAGTCTGCCGGAGATATCGAACACGCCGACTGACACCCACCGATGGTCCGCCGCGACGCCGTAGTGGAGATTGAGTGTCTCCGAGAAGGGATTCGGCCTTGGACTTTCCAGCCACGGGGATATCCGCGAGCTGGGTGTCGGGATCTCCCACGGACCATGGGTCGTGGTCACGCCCCACTGCTCCGTGACGGTGAGGCGGTACGAGTACGCCGTTGACTGTTCAACCGAATCGTCCACGAACCGGTATCGTCCGTTGTCACATGGTCGCACAAGGCTGTCGCTCAGCGCGTGGTATGCGCCGGATCCGCTGCCAGCCGCGCGCTCGAGACCGCAGCCGAGGGGACCGCCGGCCGGAGTCAGGTACCAGGACAACGTGACGGAATCCGGCTGCGCTTCCCAGATGAAGTAGGAGAGCGCGGCCGGCTGCTGCCAACTTTCCATTGAGTCGAGAAGCAGCCCCAGCATCTCAGCGGCCGGGTCGGTTTGCAGATAGTAGAGGGGGAACCCGAAGTAGGCAAAAGTGCCGGTCCCGTCATCGGGGTACCGCACCGTGGCGCAGGGGCGCTCGCTCAGGTCCGGGTTGATGTGCGAGTCGAAGAGGTAGAGCCTTCGTGTCTGCTCCAGCGGCCGTACGATCTCGCAGTACGGGAGGCCGCCGTACGCCTGGTAGCCATCAGCCCACTTTCCCAGCGTGTCGACCGGAACGTCGGGAAGGCCCACAGTCCCCGTGGCGATTCCGCCCAGGAACGCGTAGCCGTACCCACTGGGGTACGACGCGTTCGTGCCTGCTCTGGCGTTTCTCAGGCTGTCGACCCCGACGTGGTCGAAGATGAAGCCGCCGGGCTCGTAGGTGACGTCCCACAGGTACTGATCCGCGCCACACATCGTCCACAGCGAGGCCTGCCCCTCCAGAATGACGTTCCCGCCGGCTCGGACGAATCCCTCAAGAAAGTGGTATGCGCTCTCTGCCTGCACGGGGCGGAGGAATCCGCCCCGCCAGTCGAGTGTCCAGAGCACGGTTCGGTAGCGGCCCAGTTCCTCCATGGGGGGCAGCGTAGGCACGTAGTTCTCGGAGTGCTCGAACGGGTCCCAGACGTCGCAGCTCTCACCCGCGAGGACATCGCTGTAGAACGCATCGTGTGTGGTTTCCGGAACGTCACCGAAGAACCAGTCGTCCACGCGCAGGAGGGGCCGGTCCATCGGTGCGGGAACGGTGCGCAAGGAAACGCTGCCGGTGGTCACCGCGCCGTTCTCATCCCGGGTCTTCATGAACACGACCGTGTCCGCGGGTCCCGGGCGCAGCACGAACTCGTACGGCGACCGGTGCCAGTCCGACCACGCCGTCGAGTCGGCGAGCGCTACCGCGACCGAGTCGGCCGAGCCACAGTATGAGGACGCGTCGGAGGTGACCGTGAAGACCAGGCGCTCGTCCTCGTAAACGACGACCGGCGGTGTGCGGTCTCTCGCCCGCCCCCCATGAAACGTCCGCGTGCCGGGGTGGAAGTTGAGGTCCACCGTGAGCGTCGGGCGGAGCGCCGCGTCCGTCACGAACTCATAAACCACGGGTGATGGGTCCGCGACGTCCCTGTCGTCGATCGCCCGGAGGTACAGGATGTGCGAGCCCTCACCCAGGTCATCGAGCGTCAGCGATGTCTGGTGTGGGGGCAGCGGCTTCCAGTCGGGCGGTCGGTCCCGGCGTGCGCCGTCCCCGGTGTCCGACTCGACCGCGTAGTCGAAGCGCGCGATGCTCCCGTCGAAGTCCATTCCGTTCCACTCGAACGTCGGGCGCATGGTGAGGGGTGACACGGAAGCGGCGCAGTTGGCGATGCGCATGGTCTCTGGTGGCAGGTTGGCGTCTTCTCCGGTCACACCGGCGACGGCGGCCGTCGCAGCGACGTTCACGGCGGCGAGCGCCCGGGCGAAGTCGGTGTCTATGTTGTCGATGATGTCGTCGGTCGTGTGACGGTAGGGCGAGGCGATGGTTGTGCCCATGTCGACGACGTTGTACCCGGCCTCCCAGAAGCTCGTGTGGTCGCTCGCGCCAATGGGGCGGATGCAGGTCTGAAACTCATACGGCGTGTGGGTGTGCGCTAGCGTTTGCATGTATCCGGCTATGGCGAGCGACAGGGAGTCGGTGAAGACAATCACCGGGGCCTCATCGGGGGATGGCTCGAGGTACCCGATGCAGTCCATATTGAGATAGACGACGATGTCGAGCGACTCCTCGACAGCCTCGGCGACGAAGTGCCGGCTGCCCCACAGCCCCATCTCCTCTGCGGACCAGCAGGCGAAGATGATGCTGCGGTCTGTGGGAACACCCTCAAGCAGGCGAGCTGCTTCGAGCACCGCGGCCACCGCGGTGGCGTTGTCCTCGGCGCCGGGCGCAAGGGCGAACGGGTCGTGGAAGTTCTCCGCGTTGACGGAATCGTAGTGCCCTCCAAGTACAACGTACTCAGACGGTCGCGTCGTCCCCTCCTTGACGGCGATGACATTCATGGCGTCGACGCTGTCCTGAAAGGACATCGTCCGGAAGGTGTCAAGGCGAACATCGGAGTAGCCGTATTCCTGGAACTTGTCCCGGATCCAGTAGCCGGCCGCCCAGCAGGAGTCGACGACCACGTAACGGCTGTCGAAGTCCTGAAGCCGCTGGATGGTACCCACAATCCTCGTCAGACTCGTGGAGTCCATCAATGCGGCGATGAGCGAGTCGGGCGGAGCGCGAAGGATGAGCTCGTCCGGATCGCGGCCGAGCAGCGCCGCGCCCTTGGGGCGCTCCCAAGCGGGCGCCTCGACTGCCCCGAGCGTCACCGCCAGGGGGGCGCGTTGGGGCAATGCCGCTGCCGGCGCGCCGGCAGCGGCAGCGTGCGCCGGCTCTTGGGTTCCGATGCTTCCACAGAGGATTGCGGTCGCGAGACAGGCGCACGCGACTGCTCTTGTGCGGCGGGCAGGGAGCGGTGTCATAGGGAGAATCCCGGTTGAGAGAATCGCAGACTGTACAAGTGATTATACACGCCCATACGGCAGTCCGCGAGGGGTGCACGGAGTCCACACATCTCTCCTTGAGAAGCCTTGTCGTATGTGGTATTGTTCACAATCGAGTGTGTCTGTCACAGCGGTGGGGAAAAGGAAAAGGGAGGATTGCATCATGAGGATAACACTAGTGATTGTCGTCGTGGTGGCCTGCTCCATTTCAGCGTTCGCCGGTGACAACCCGGACTGTCAAGTGTGCATCGACTTCTCCGGTACCGCGACGTCGTGGTCGAATGTGCAGAGCCGCATCGACCCCGAGCCCTACGAACTGTTCGACGCGTACATCTGCATCTACGGCATCAACGCCTTTTCGGGCATCTCCTTCACGGGTTACGTCACGCCAGAAATGTCAAGCAACACCTGGTTCACGAATCTGCTCCCCGGGAGTATCAGCATCGGCTCGTGGGACGTGGGCATCTCCATGGCGTCGGCCGAGTGCCACACGGAGCGGTTCCTCTATGTGGCCAGGCTCGATCTCATCTACACGGGTACCCCGGGCGATATCATGATCCTCGACCACCCCGACTACCCGCGCTGGGTCGTGGATTGTCACGAACCATATCCGGAGCTCGACTTCTACTGCGTCTGGATGCACGGAGGAGTGGGCAAGGACGCGCTCGAGGGTGACGAGGAGTGCTTCCCCGTCGTGCCGGTAGAGGCAGCGACCTGGGGCTCAATCAAGGCGCTCTATCGATAGGATCGCCACGCGCAACCGCCGTTCCGAGGCTACGAACGGGAGCGCGGAAGCCCCCGCGTCTCGGCGAGCGGCCCTTGAACAGAGCCCTCATATCCTGCTAGACTGACCCGGACCGCATGTATCAAAGATGTGTGTGGTCCCTGGATTCTCAGATGACATAACCGCGGCGCGGGGGACGTGCACACGGCCCGGCGCGGCGGCTAGGTGCATTCACGCTACCCCATTCATGTTCCGATGAAACCACGAGTCTTGACAGGTTCCCACGGGAAACGAGGAAGACCATGAGCACAGAAGGCGCACTGCCCCGTAGTGGCAAGGGAGATCTGGAGACCATCGAGGCGTTGGCAAGCGCACGCGACGCGATCTTCAGGGAGGTGCGGAAGGCGATAGTCGGGCAGAACCAGGTGATCGACGAGCTCATGATGGCCATACTGGCGGACGGGCACTGCCTGCTCATAGGTGTGCCGGGACTCGCGAAGACCCTGATGGTAAGCACGCTCGCGGGCGTCATCGATCTTGGGTTCAAGCGCATCCAGTTCACGCCCGACCTCATGCCGTCCGACATCACAGGGACAGACATCATCGAGGAGGATCCGACGACCCACGCCCGAAGCTTCAAGTTCATCAAGGGCCCGGTGTTTGCGAACGTGGTGCTCGCCGACGAGATCAACAGAACCCCGCCCAAGACCCAGGCGGCCCTGCTGCAAGCCATGCAGGAGAAGCAGGTGACGTCCGGGGGCAATACTTACTCGCTCGACCTGCCGTTCTTCGTGTTGGCCACGCAGAACCCCATCGAGCTCGAGGGAACGTATCCACTTCCGGAGGCGCAGCTCGACCGCTTCATGTTCAGTATCCATGTGGACTATCCGACCGAGGAGGAAGAGCGGGAGATCGTCGAGTCGACTACGAGCGCCTACGTTCCCGATCTCAAGGTAGTCCTTACCGGAGAGGACATCCTCAGGCTCCAGAAACTCGTCCGCCGAGTGCCCGTGCCGGACCACGTTCTGGCCTACGCGGTTCGCCTCGCCCGGAGCACGCGCCCGGCTGACGATTCACCCGACTACATCCGGAACTGGGTGAGCTGGGGCGCCGGCCCGCGCGCGTCGCAGTATCTGGGCCTCGGTGCCAAGACCCGCGCGATCCTCAGAGGCAAGTTCGCGCCCGAGACCGAGGATGTCAAGGCGGTCGCGCAGCCGGTCCTACGGCATCGCATCGTCACGAACTTCAATGCCGAGGCCGACGGCGTGTCCGCGTCGGACATCGTCGATCGCCTCGTGAAGGACGCACGTTAGCTCTAGCGTCCCCGGCCGTTCCCCCCAGGGCTCCAACAGCCCTCAGCCGGGCTGAATCGCCCCGGGGGGAAGGCCGCGGACGCGCACACAACCCGGCGCACACAAGAGAGACCGACGATGCCCGACGAGTCCTACAGACGATTCCTCGACCCCGTTGTCGTGTCGAAGCTCGCGACGATGGAGCTGCGCGCGCGCCTCGTCGTCGAAGGCTTCGTCACGGGGATGCATCGGAGTCCGTACAAGGGCTTCAGCGTCGAGTTCGCGGAGCATCGTCAGTACATGCCCGGCGACCCACTCAAACACATCGACTGGAAGGTCTACGCGAAGACCGACCGGCTCTACATCAAGGAGTACGAGGAAGAGACCAACCTCCGGGGCTACATCCTCCTCGACGCCAGCAGGTCGATGGAATACGGGTCGGAAGGTGTCTCGAAGCTCGACTACTCGCGCTTTCTCTCGGCCGCGCTTATCTACCTCATGCTTAAGCAGCAGGACTCCGTCGGACTGATGGTGTTCGACCAGGCCGTCCGCGAGTTCGTCGCTCCGAGATCGAGTCCGACACAGTTGCATACACTGCTGGCGGAACTCGACCGGGCGGAGGCTTCGGCCGAGACCGACATCGGCATCGTGCTCCACGATCTGGCGCTGCGCGTGCGAAGGCGGGGGCTCGTTATACTGATATCCGACCTGCTTGACGACCCGGAACGCGTGCTCCCAGGACTGAAGCACTTCCGGCATCTGAAGCACGAGGTCATCGTCTTCCACGTGCTGGACCCTGCCGAAGCGGAGTTCCGCTTCGAGGCGGATGCGACGTTCCGCGACATGGAAACAGGTGAGCTCATGACCACGGAGCCGTTCTCGATTCGCGGCGACTATGTGGAGGCAGTAGAGCGGTGGAAGACAATGCTGAAGCGCGAGTGCGCGGAGAGCAGGATCGACTATGTGCCCGTGCTGACGTCGACGCCGTACGACCGCGCGCTCTTCTCCTATCTGGAGAAGCGCAAGAAGCTCGGGTAGCGCTCGCCGCACTCGCGCGAACCATCAGTCCCTGGCCGCGGACGCGCTCCGACCGAAGGACATGTCCGAGGCTACGGACACGAAGGAGAGCAGGTTGAATTTCACCTTCCTGAACGGCGCGTTCCTCTTCGCCTCACTGGCGGCGCTCCTGCCACTCCTGATCCATCTCATCAGCCGACGGCGCGTCGCGACGATCGATTTCAGCTCGCTTCGGTTCCTCAAAGAGCTCGAGCGTAAACGGATCAGGCGAGTGCGCCTCAGGCAGATCCTGCTGCTCATCGTCAGAAGCCTCATTATACTCGCCGCGGCACTGGCGCTGGCCCGTCCCACCCTCAAGGGGACACTTGCGGGTGGGGGTGGTGCGCACGCCAGGACCTCGGTCACTATCGTCATCGACAACAGCGCGAGCATGAAGAGGGACGGGGATGGCGGCGACCTTCTCTCGGCAGCACTGGCGGCCGCGCGTGACATAGCAGGCCTTCTCGATGACGGAGACCAGGCCTTCCTGGTGGCGGCGAGCGATCCCGCCCACGCGGTGCTGGGCGAAGGCACGTTCAGTCCGGATGTTCTGCTGGAGGCGTTGAACTCGATGGAGGCGGGGTACGCCGCTACAGACTACTCGGGGGCACTGGATCTCTCGCTCGACCTGCTCGGCGCATCCAGGAATCTCAACCGCGAACTCTACGTGCTAGGCGACCTGCAGCGCACCGGCTGGGTGCGACCGGCTGTCCGGAACTCATCTGAGGCAGCCGGAGCTCCAGATAGCGAGGCGGAGGCTCAGAGAGGCGAGGATGGGGCGCGCGCCTACCTGTTGCCCTTCGACGGTCCCACGGGGAATCTCGGACTGGGCTCCGCCATCGTCGAGCGGAAGTACGGTGGCACGACGGGCCTGTACTCTGTCAGCGTGCGCGTGTCCAGCCATGCCGGGCGGAGCCGCGAGGTTCTGGTGAGGCTCTTCGTCGACGGAGAGCAAGCCGGACAGGCAGGTATCGACGTCGAGCGCGGAGGGTCCGCGGTCGCGCGTTTCGCGGTTACGGTGGACGAGTCGGAATGGCACGAGGGTTGGATCGAGCTCCCGCCGGATGCATTCACGGCCGACAACAGACATTACTTCGTGATCCCGGCAGCGCGTCTTACGGAGATCCTGGTGGTTCGGCCCGACCTCGCACAGGGGCTCGATGACGCGGACTACATTGAGCGGGCGCTCGACCCGACGACCGAGAGCAAGAGGTTTTCGGTCTCCATGGTGCCGCTGAACACGCTGTCGCGCCAGGCTGGCGACAGGTTCCCGGTGGTCATCCTTGCGGACGTAGGAAGGCTGGACGCCGCCGCCGAGCGGTGGCTGAGGCGGCACGTCGACGGCGGTGGAGGCGTCTTCATCGTGTTCGGGAATCGAACCGACGTTCGCTTCTGGAACGCGGGACTGCTCCCGGGGCTCACCGGGATCGAGATCAGGGCGCCCATTGAGCGCGCCGAGGGCGTGCGGCTCGCGCCCGCCCTGCAGGGGCACCCCCTGCTCGAGGGGCTTGTGTTCGGTGAGCGTCTGATCGACGACATAGTGGTGCGGCGCGCGTTCGATGTGCGCGCGGCGGGGGTCGAGGAGGTCCTGGAGCTGCCGGGCATCGGGCCGGCGCTCGTCGTCAACCGTACTGTCGCGGACGACGCGGCGTTGGATCCCGCCGCGCCGAGAGGGGAAGTCGCTGCCCTCATGATGGGCATCGACCCCTCCTGGAGCGACCTGCCGCGGAGCGGGTTCATTGTCCCGCTCATGCACCGGCTGGTCGAGCGGCTGTCACGGACGAATTCGCGTCCCGTGGCCGCCATGGTCGGGGAGGACCTTGTAGCCGGGCTCGGCGATGCTCCGGCCGAACGCGTGGAGGTGGAGCTGCCTTCCGGCCGCACACTGACCACTGAGCTCAGGCTGACGGGCGCTTCTACGGCGGTCGTTGAGCGCGTCGGCGAACCGGGAATCTACCGCTTCCCCGCGGGCGGGCGAACGGTGGCGCTCGGGGCCGTCAATGTGGACCCGCGCGAATCCGACCTTGAGCCCGCCGATTGGACCGAGATTGAGGAGTACTTATCGCCGCTCCCATGCACGTTCATAGAACCCGACGCGCGGCTTGAGGAGGAAGTGCTCCAGGCGAGGTACGGGCGTGAGCTGTGGCGCGCATTTCTCTACGTCGCCCTCGCGCTTCTGGGCGTAGAGATGTACCTGGCACGGCCGCGGTTCGGATAGCGTGTCGGACCTGCCCCGCAGGGCGAGGCGGCCCGCGCTGCGGACTGCCCGAGCCCCAGGGGGAGAGCCCACCGGCCAGCCTGTGTGAGACGAGGACAACTGTATGCCCGGACGCAGGATCGTCGACATAGCACGAGCTGCTGCGCCTCTTCGTGACATAGTCGAGAGCATCAGAGGTGGGCGGCGCAGGCTCTGGGTGAGCGGTCTGCTCGGTTCCTCGAAGTCGCTTCTCGCGGCGGTGCTCGCGCGTGAGCTTCCGTACGTCTGGGTCGTGATAGTCCCGACCTTCTCGGAGGCGGAGCACACCTGTGACGATCTCAGCACATTCCTTGGCGAGGACAGCGTCCAGCTCTTCGGTGAGTGGGAGACGCTTCCCTACGAGCGGCGCTCCCCCCTCGCGAGTATCACGGAGTCGAGACTTCTGACGCTCTCACGCCTGGCGGCCGGGGAGCCCATCGTCGTCGTCACCCCGCCGAAGGCCATCATGCAGACGACTCTGTCGCGACGTCTTCTGACCGATGTCACGCACAGGCTGTCCGTCGGAACGACGCTCGACCTCAAAGTGTTCGCGCGGTCGCTCGTCGACCTCGGTTACAAGCGCGTGCGCATGGTGGAAGACTCGGGCGATTTCAGCGTGCGCGGGGGCATTATCGACCTCCTTCCCTTCGGATACGACGATCCACTGAGACTCGAGCTCGACGGCGAGCGGATAGAGTCGATCCGCCAGTTCAACGTCTATACCCAGCGCTCCGTTCGCAAGCTCGACGAGGCGTCCGTGCTTCCGAGACGTGAGGTCGTTCTGAGGGGCGAGGGTACCGGCGAGATCGTTCAGCGTCTTCGTGAGGAATACCCCGGCGACTCGGAGGACAAGGACCACCTTTTGAACGGGCTGGAATCACGCTTCTACTTCGACGGTGTCGAGCAATACCTTCCCAGCATCAACAGGGACACGGAGACGCTCATCGATCATCTGCCCGATGCGGCGGGTGTGATGGTCGTTCGCTCGGACGAGGTCTGGGATCGCGCCGAGCAGCTTTCCCTGGAGGCGGCGAACTTGTTCCACGACAAAAGGGAACAGGTGCCGCTGTGCGAGCCGGAAGCGCTCCTCGTCCCGTTCGACAGGCTCATGGAGAGGGTGGGCAAGAGACCGATCGTCAGCTCTGGGCTCGTCGCCCCCGCTCACCTCCACGGCCACAAGCGGTGGACCGTCGAGACCAGGTTGCAGGAGTCGTTCGGTTCCGACCTGGAGCTTCTCAGGAAGCGCCTCAGGGAACTCTCACGGGACAACCGCGTCCTCATCATGTGTGACAACAGGGGACAGGCCATGCGGCTGACCGAGCTCCTCGGAGAGGCCACAACCGACGTCGCCCTCGAGATCGGAAGCCTCGAGAAGGGCTTCGCGTTGCCTGCCGCCGGCCTCGTTGTGTACACGGACCACGGCATCTTCGACAGGTACCGGAGGCGCAGGCGCCGCAAGTTCCGCGGCGGAGCGCCCCTATCGAGTTTCGAGACGCTCGTCCAGGGCGACTACGTCGTGCACATCAATCATGGCATCGGACAGTACGTCGGCATGACGCGCCTCGAGGCCGACGGGAGGCTGGTCGACTGCGTTGTGGTCGACTACTCGGATGGCGGGAAGCTCTACGTTCCGTCCGATGAGATCGACCGCCTCCAGAAGTACGTCGGGAAGGATGGGGTGAAGCCTCGCCTCAACAAGCTCGGCGGTGCGGCGTGGACGAAGACCAAGGCGAAGGCCAAGGCGGCCGTGGCCGAACTCGCGCGCGAACTCCTCCAGCTCTACGCGTCGCGGAAGGCGCGTCCGGGACACGCGTTCGGCCAGGACGTGGTGTGGCAGCAGGAGCTCGAGGCCTCGTTTATCTACGAGGAGACCGAGGATCAGCTCAGGGCGACCGAGGATATCAAGAGCGACATGGAGTCCAGTCGTCCAATGGACAGGCTCGTGTGCGGCGACGTTGGGTTCGGGAAGACGGAGGTCGCGATACGTGCGGCGTTCAAGGCGGTGATGGACGGCAAACAGGTGGCCGTGCTGGTGCCCACGACGATCCTGGCGCAGCAGCACCTCACGACCTTCAGGGACCGTCTCGCCGACTATCCGGTCGAGATCGACGTGCTGTCGAGGTTCCGGACCGCCAAGGAGCAGAAACAGGTCCTCGAGCGCGTCGCCAGCGGCAAGGTCGATATCATCATCGGTACACACCGGCTCGTGCAGAAGGACGTCAAGTTCCACGACCTCGGGCTTCTGGTCACGGATGAAGAGCAGCAGTTCGGCGTCCTGCACAAGGAGACCATCCAGAAGATGAAGGGATCGGTGGATGTCATCACGATGACGGCCACCCCAATCCCGCGCACGCTTCACATGTCGCTGGTCGGCGCCCGGGACATGTCGCTCATCAACACGCCGCCGAGGGATCGGCTGCCCGTTCGGACGGAGATCGCGGCCTTCGACGCAGACCTGATCGTGGAGGCCGTCCTTCGTGAGATGGACCGGGGCGGCCAGGTCTACTTCGTGCACAACCGGGTGGAGACCATCGAGGGCATGGCGACCTACCTCAGGGGGCTCCTCTCCGGATTCGTCATCGACGTCGGCCACGGGCAGATGGCGGAGCGGCAGCTCGAGTCCGTGATGATGAGATTTCTCGATGGTCAGATCGACGTCCTGGTGTGCAGCATGATCATCGAATCCGGTCTGGACATCCCGAATGTCAACACGATCATCATCAACCGGGCGGACCGCTTTGGCCTTGCCCAGCTCTACCAGCTGCGGGGGCGCGTGGGGCGCTCCAATCACAGGGCGTACGCGTACCTGCTGATACCGCGCGACCGCGGCATCACGCCGATAGCAAGACGCCGCCTAGCCGCCATCCAGGAGTTCACCGACCTCTCATCCGGGTACAAGCTTGCGATGCGCGATCTCGAGATCAGGGGCGCCGGCAACATCCTGGGCGCCCAGCAGCATGGTCACATGCTGGCGGTGGGGTTCAATCTCTACGCGAAACTCCTGAGGGGCGCCGTGAAGCGGCTCAAAGGAGAGGCGGTCGTTGAGAAACACCAGGCATCTATTGATATCAAGGTGGACGCATACATTCCAGATTCGTACATTGCGGACACCGACATGAAGATAGACATCTACAAAAGGATCCGGGACGCCGGTGACCTCGGTGCGGTCGATGCGCTGACGAGCGAACTTTCCGACAGGTTTGGGAAGCTGCCTCCGGAGGTCGCCGGACTTCTGGAGGTCCAGGCCCTGAGAGTCGTGTGCGAAAAGGTAGGTGTCAGGCGTATAGGTCTGGCGGCCGGGACCGTGGAGGCGGAGTTCGCGCCCGGCTTCGAACCGAAGCCCGGTCGCCTGCGGGCCGCCCTCAAGTCGTGCGAGACGCCATTGGAATTCGATGCAGCAGGGGGACTGACGATGAAATTCGCATCGCCCGGTGGCAGGAGAGAAGCCCTGCAGCTGGGGAGAAAGGTGTTGAAGCAGTTCGCAGACTCTGATAAACTCTAGCGTTACGCATCGGAGCCCGTTCACGGGCTTCTTCGCCTTTACTGGGGTAGCGTGGGGTAGCTCGTTCTTCTGAGGTAGCGCGTTTCCCATATGGAAGAGGGGCGCCGGCACCATCCGGCGGCTCTGGTGACACGAAAGGAGAAACCTGATGAGGAAGTTCACAGCCTTCTTCGTTCTTGCTGTCGTAGTGGCCGCCATGGCCGCGGGTTGCTCGTCCGTCGAGGACAAGCCGGCCATCAGACTGACCGATAACGAGGGAGTAGTGGAGCCCCGCGAGGTCTCCGTTGGCTACATCAATGACCGACTGGACAGAGTACCAGCCGGAATGGTTCCGGACGTCCCCGGAGACGAGGGGAAGCGGCAGTTCATGGACGAGGTCGTCCGCAAAGAGCTGCTCGTCATCTACGGTATCAGGCTGGGTGTTCTGAGTGACGACAGGCTTGCGGGCGCCCTCGAGTACTTCGAAGACTCCGAGGCCGAGGAAATGCTCAGGGAGGAACTCATCGTCAGTCCGGCGCAGGTCACGCCGGAGGAAGTCGAGGACTACTACGCGGTCCGTGACGACCTGTTCCAGCTTCAGGAGATCAGCTCGATGGATGAAGACGTGGCGAACGACGCCCACCGCCGCGTGACCGAGGGTGGAGAAGACTTTGGGCGCGTCGCGGGTGAGGTTTCCACGGCGGGGACCGCGCAGGATGAGGGACGCATGCCGGTGGCGGTCTGGACGGACCTGCATCCACTGACGCGAGTCGAAGTGCGCTACCTCGAAACGGGCGCCATCACGCCCGTACACAAGATCGGCGCCACCTACTACATCTACAAGGTTCTGTCGCGGAAGGATCCGCCCAACCTGAAACCCCTCGAGGGAAATCACCTCACGGGCATCAGCGCTGAGGCGCGCAACTTCAAGAGAAACATGATCGAGTACTACCTCTTCAGGGAGTGGGACGAGTCGTCGAACGCCGTCTACGTGGATGACAACATTGACCTTTGTGGGACGAAGATCGACGAGGCCGTCCTCGAGGCCATCCCGCAGACGGAGGCGGCGACGAGGGAGGAGAGCATGGAGCGCGCCCGCATCTCTGTCATCCCCGAGTTCACCGACGAAGAGGCGGAGATGGTGCTTCTCACCTACAATATCTTCGGTGACGAGAGGGTCGTGACCCTTGGCGACTTCGCTCGGAGGTGCGGGGAAGTGCCCGGCATAGAGACTGTCAAGACCGGCGACCGCGTGCGCATCGAATCCTTCATGACGCGCAACATCCAGCGCGAGAGCATCGAGGCGAAGATTCAGGAGGGGGGCTACCGCGGCAGCCAGGAGATGAAGGACTTCCTCGAGCAGCGGACCGAGGAGTTCATCATAGACATCACGTACGATCAGGAGGTTGTGAAGAAGGTCGACGAGCCGACAGGCCAGGAGATTCGCGACTACTACAGGTCGAATCTCGAGAGCTTCGTCGAGCCCGCCGGCGTGGACGTCCAGCAGCTGATCGTGTCGACCGAGGCGCAGGCCAACCGCATCCTTCAGCGCATCCAATCGGGAGAGGCGACGTTCACCGACATGGTGAGGACGCTTTCCATAGACACGTGGAGCAAGGCAAAGGACGGCGTGATACCGACGTATCGTCAGGGTGAGAGGCGGCTCGACTATCTGCAGGGAGTGGCGTTTGACCTCGAAATAGGTGAGATAGGCGGGCCGGTGCGCGCTCCCGGCGGGTACGCGCTCGTGAAGGTGCTCGCGCAGTACCCGGAACGTCAGATGGGATTCGACGAGGTTGGGGGCGTGGTGAAGCAGTCGGTCATTGCCATAGAGAGAGAAGCTCTTCTGACCGCGCTGCTCGAAGACGCGCGCAACACCGTTACCGTTGAGTTCATCGAGGAGAACTTCCAGTACATCAAAGACCCGGCGGAGGTTCTGAAGGAGAAGACGAGCGGCGAGACGGGCGGCGAGTCGGTCACTATCAAGATGAACTAGGCGGGTCCCCGAGGCTGGCTGCCCCAGGGGCTCGACGGTCCGCCCCTGGGATTCATGGGTCGAGGTGTCAGGTGAGACGAGGCGCTCTCTTCGCAGTGCTGTGTGTCGCCGCGGGCGTTGCGGTCGGCTGTGGCCGTGATGACACGTCCGAGGCGATAGCCAGGGTCGACGACTCGGTCCTGACTGCCGACGAGTTCTACGCGTCGGTCCCGGAGCAGCTGCTCGCGGTAATGAGCCTCGACGACCAGGAAGAGGCGTTGAAGACATGGGCCAAGACGGAGCTCTTCTACGGAGAGGGGCTCCGTCGCGGTCTTGGTGACGATACGGGCCTGCGTCGCAGACTCAGAAAGATCGAGCGCGAGCTGGTCGCGGAGGAGTGTATCCGCGGCTTCGTGGAGGACGTCCCGGAGGTGACCGACGAAGAGGCGAGGGAGTACTTCCAGGAGCACAGGTCCACCTACTCGATCCAAGTGCGCCTGGCGCATATTCTCGTGCGGAGCAGACCGGAGGCCGAACGTGTGCTCGCGGAGATCCGTGCCGGCACGCCCTTCGAGAACGTCGCATCCAGTGTGTCGATAGACCAGACGGCGGCACAGGGCGGAGACCTTGGCTACATGACGCGCGGCGAGATGGTCCACGAGCTTGAGGAGGCAGCGTTCGAGCTGAAGGTCGGGGAGGTTGGAGACGTCATAGCGAGCAGCTACGGGTACCACATCATCAAGGTGCTCGACCGCCACCCCGGAGCGGGTCAGCCGTCGTTCGACTCGAAGCAGTCCGCGGTGATGAGTTTCCTCACCTCGCGGCGGCGGCGCACGGCGTTCGACGACTGGCTCGTCGAGTTGGAAGCGCGTGCGACCGTGATCATCGACACGACGCTTCTTCGCGAAGAGGCGCGCGCACGAATAAGAAGCGGTAGCGACACCCACGAAGAGGCACCGAGCGAGACGACCGGCGTCGTAATCCCCTAAGAGAAAAAAGAGACGGAGACGAGAGATGGCTTTGACAGGGAAGGCAGAAGCTCTGGCCGCCGTTGTGGTGACACTCCTGCTCGCCACGCTCGTCTCCCCGGTGTTCGCACAGGACGAAACCGGGCCTGCGGAGAGCGGGACGACGAGACAACTAGTCGACGGCATAGCCGCTGTCGTGGGAGATGAGATCATCCTCGAGAGCGAAGTCGACGAGGAGTTCTACATCTACCAGATGCGCTCGGGAACGTCAGGGCTGTCCCCAGACGACATCGCTCGCGTCAGATCGGGGATAGTGCGCGAGATGGTCAACGAGATGCTGCTCGTGGCCATGGCGCACAGGGATACGCTGCGACTCGACCCGCGTGAACTCGAGGAAGAGATGGAATCCCGCGTGGCCGAGCTCGTGGAGCGGCACGGCTCGGCGGAGGCCCTCGACGCCGCCCTGGCGGAGGAAGGGCTGACGCTGCCCGAGCTCAGAAACCTCTACGCTGACGAGATCGAAAGGCGGCTTCTCGCCGAGAAGGTCGTGCGCAGCAAGGTGCACGGGAGCATAGATGTCACTTGGGGCGAGGTTGAGGAATACTACGCCGAGCACGCCGAGGAGGTCGGGCAGACCGCGGAGGCATTTCTGGTTGCCGGAATAATGCTGATGCCGAAGAACACCGAGGATGCCAAACAGGCTGCCATCGACCGCATGACGGAGGTGTCAGAGCGACTCGCGGCGGGTGAGCCGTTCGATGAACTCGCACGGGAATACTCCGACGACGCCAGTGCTGCGGCCGGAGGTGACCTGGGGACGTTTGACCGGGGCGTGATGGTGCCAGAGTTCGACGATGCCGTGTTTGCGATGGAAGAGGGCGAGGTGAGTGGGATAGTCCCGACACGGTTCGGTTTCCATATCGTGGAGATCCTCAGTAGAAGCGACACGAGCGTGCACGTTCGCCACATTCTGGCGAGAGTCGTGCCGGGACCGGAGGATGAGGTCAGGGCGAGAGCCACCGCGGAGAGCCTGAGGCAGCGCGTGGTCGACGGAGAGGACTTCGCCGAGCTTGCCAGGTTGCGTTCCGATGACCCGGGAACCCGCGAGGAAGGCGGTGTTCTCGGGTGGTTCACGCACGAGAACCTCGCTCCATCCTTCAAGGACGTCGTAACAGAGCTCTCTCCGGGCGAGGTGTCTGACGTCACGGCCGGAGAGGCGGGCTTCTACGTGCTCAAGCTTCTGGAGCACCAGGAGGCCCGGATAGCAACGCTGGACGAGGTGCGCGAGAATCTCAAGGACTACCTCTTCGCGCGCAAGGCCGAGAAGGCGTATGGAGAGTTAATCGACCGGCTCTCCCGGGAGATATTCATCGACATCCGGACAGCTATGGTACCGGAGGAGTGAGACTCGACCAGTTCCTGAAATCGTCCAGGCTGATCAAGCAACGCAGCGTGGCGAAGTGGGCCTGTGATGCCGGGCGCGTCTCGATACTCGGCAGGAAGGCCAAGGCGGGAACGGTGATCAAGGTGGGCGACGAGCTCACCGTCAGTCTTCGGGACCGGACTCTCCGGGTGAGGGTGCTCGAGCTCCCCAGGGGCAACGTGAGCAAGGAGAAGGCGCGCACCCTTTACGAGGTCATTGAAGATGCACATGCGTCGGACGCCTAGGGGCCAGCCACGGCTGGCCCTCTCAGTTTCACGCTCGGGCGGCGCGGATGTGGCCGCGGGCGGCAGCGCGGCCCGCCGGCCCCGGCTTGTGCTTACGATGGGCGACCCGGCCGGGGTCGGGCCTGAGGTGGCGCTCAAGGTCCTTGCCGATACCTCGATCTCGCGCGACTGCGACCTGACGATTGCCGCGGACCCGGCAGTCCTTGAGCAGTGGGCGCGCCGGCTGTCCGTTCCTCTTCCTGCCAGCGTTCTGGATGTCGGCGTCTCGGCGGGCGCAGTGGACGCCGGACGCCCGACGGACGGCGGGGCCCGCGCTGCTCTCGCGTCGATCGAAGCGGCCGCTCGTCTCTGTATGTCGGGCGGTGCGGACGCCATGGTGACGGCACCGGTCTCCAAGGCGGCGATTGCCGCCACCGGCGTCGCTTTCCCGGGGCACACGGAGTTCCTGGCAGCTCTCACGGGCGCGGCTGGATTCGTCATGACCTTCGTACAAGGGAAACGCCGCGTGGCTCTCACCACGACGCATCTCCCTCTGGCAGAAGTGCCGGCGGCCCTCACCACGGAGCTCGTTGCCGGGAAGCTGGAGATACTCGCGCGCGGCCTCGGGTCGTGGCTGGGAGTCCGCTCGCCGAGAATAGCGGTGACCGGGCTCAACCCACACGCGGGAGAGGACGGGAGGTTCGGTGACGAGGAGGAGCGCGTCATTGCGCCGGCGGTAGCAAGAGCGCGGGACGCCGGCATCGATGCGTCGGGTCCCTATTCCGCCGATTCGATCTTCGTCGGGCACGGTGACCGCGATTCCGGCGGTCCGGGGTCCCTGTACGACGCGATCCTGGCGATGTATCATGACCAGGGCACGATCGCGGCGAAGCTCTGGGGTTTCGGACGATGCGTCAACCTGACCCTTGGTCTCCCGGTGGTCCGCACGTCTGTCGACCACGGGACGGCTTTCGGAATCGCCGGGCGAGGAGAGGCGGATCCGGGGAGTATGATCGCGGCAGTGCGCCTGGCGGCAGGCATCGCGGGGCGTCTCGCTGAATCGGCTTGACTGCCGCTCGAAGTGCCAGATAGAATCGTAAGTTAGCTTCGGGCGGGCAGTTCGGGTTGATGACGTCCCCCCGGGGCTTTTGGCGAATTGGGCCAAGGGTCCATCCGGACCATGGGGCGGAACTACCGGGCAGGAGTGCCCACCCGTGAAGCGATTCCTGGAGGAACGATGAGCCTGGCGCGGATCAAAGGGCAGGACAAGGCCATCGGCCTGCTCAGGGCCGCCTTTGAGTCGGAGAGACTTTCGCACGCGTATCTCTTCCAGGGCCCGGATGGCGTCGGGAAAGAGACCACCGCCCTCGCGTTCGCGAAGGCGCTGAACTGCGAGGAGGAAGGGCTCTCTGGTTGCGGCACGTGCGCGAGCTGTAGGATGGCCGAGGGGCTTTCGCACCCGGACATCCACCTCATTTTCCCGGTTCCCGGGACGCTCAAGCCCGCCGAGAGACGTGAACTCCTCGTGGGGTACGCGAGGGACGGCTACCGCGAGCAGGATTTCGGGCGGAAGACCGCGATTATCTCGGTGGAGACGGTCCTTTCGGAGGTAGTGGCGAAATCCAACCAGCGGCCCTACCTTGGTCCCTGGAAAGTGTTCGTGCTGGCCGACGCGGACATGATGACGACGGAGGCCGCCAACACGTTGCTCAAGACGCTGGAGGAACCTCCTGACAGAACAGTCATCATCCTGACGACCTCGAGGCCGAACGCGCTGCCCGTGACCGTCGTTTCGCGCTGTCAGAAGATACCGTTCGCGAGCCTCGGGAGAGACGTGGTCGAGGAAGTGCTGCTCGCGGACCCGCGGCTCGGGTTCGACGAGGCGCGCGCGAGGGCTGCCTCCTTGCTTGCCCAGGGCAGCGTCGGCGTAGCGGTCAGAACAGACAAGCAGGGCCCGATGGTCGACCTCAAGCGCGTCGCCGATCTGATGGTGGGGAGGCGAACCAAGGACGTCGCGTCTCTCGTCAATGAAGCGACGGGGCTGGCCTTTCGACTGGGCCGCACGGAACAGCAGCGGCTCCTGGACCTGATGCTGCTGTGGTATCGCGACGTCCTGAAGCTCTCGGAGAGAGGTAAGGAGGCGGCCACGCCTCACCTGCTCTACTCGGGGCACCTGGCAGAGCTGACAGATACTGCCGACGCGATGGACGTCGAGACGCTGGGACGTCTGATTGACAAGGTAAACGACGCGCGACGGGCGATCGAACGATACTCGAACCCCACTATCGTTTTCACATCTGTCCTCCTGGACATGGCGGTCGCGCGCAAGGAGACGGCAACGAAGAGAGGTATCAACCATGCAGCCTGAGGGGCTACTGGGCACGACGCCCGACTCCTTCGAGATGGAGTTCAAGGGGGGCAGGAAGGCGCTCTTCGCGAACCCGAGGAACATACCCTTCCGGATCGGCGACTTCGCCGTGGTTGACGTCGAGCGCGGCCACGATATCGGGAAGGTGATTCGCGAAGGCAGCGAGGTGAGCAAGAAGCTCAGGTCGAAGGGGATTCAGGGACCCATCCTGCGCCGCGCAACGAGCAAAGACGTCGCGACAATGCTGTCCCTGCGGGAGAAGGAAACCGAGGCGCACAGAACCTGTCAGCATTGCATCGCGAAGCAGGGGTTGCCGATGAAGCTGGTCGACGTCGAGTGGCAATTCGATTCGAACAAGATCCGCTTCTACTTCACGTCAGACCGGCGCGTCGACTTCAGAAAACTCGTACGCGATCTTGCGAGCATCTTCAAGGCGCGGATTGAGATGCGTCAGATCGGCGTCCGCGACGAGGCCCGCAGGCTCGGCGGGTATGGCCGCTGCGGGCGCTACTACTGTTGCCGGGGCGTCATCAACGACTTCGATCCCGTGACGCTCAAGATGGTGAAGGAACAGCATCTGGCGCCGGGGTCTCCGAAGATCTCGGGCGGATGTGGCAGGCTGATGTGCTGTCTCAGGTACGAGAGGGACTTCTATAAGGAAGCGAACAGAGAGTACCCCAAGATAGGGACCAGGATCGAGATGGGTGAGGGCAGGGGTAAGGGCAAGGTCGTCGCGGTCGACATTTTCCACGGCCGCGTGACCCTCTCCGACAAAGAAGGGGCGACCACGGTCGTGGCGATCGAGGACTTCAAGAAGGGGCGCATCACCGACGTCGGCAACGACGAGGCGCGGTCGGCGCTGGACGATTACTGGAGAGACATCGAGGGAGGGGGCGGCGAGACGAAGCCCGAAGAGCGGGGCGAGCCGCAGAAGCGCGAGGACAAAGAGGGAAAGAATGCCGGGTAAGTACTACATCACCACGGCCATAGACTACGTCAACAGCCCACCCCATATAGGGACGGCGTACGAGAAAATCTCGGCTGACGTGTTCGCCCGCTTCCGGAGACTCCTGGGGGACGAGGTTTACTTCCAGATGGGCTCGGACGAGCACAGCCTGAACGTGGTGCGCTCAGCGAAGGCGAAGGGTGTCACCCCGCTCGCGTACTGCGACGAGATGGAAATCGTGTTCCGGCAGGTGTGGGAGAAGCTCGAGATCAAGTTCGACCGGTTCATCCGGACGACCGAGCACGACCACGTTGTGGGCCTGAGGAAGCTCTTCGAGGCCATCAAAGACGACATCTACCAGGGGCACTACGAGGGGTACTACTGCGAGTCCTGCGAGGCGTTCCTTCAGGAGAAGGACCTCGTTGACGGCAACTGCCCGACGCACGGGACCAGGCCTGAGTGGATCAAAGAGGAGAACTATTTCTTCCGTCTCTCGAGCTATGCCGACGGGCTTCTCGAGCACATCGAGCGGAACCCGGAGTTCATCCAGCCGGAGTCACGGAAGAACGAGATCGTCCAGTTCATAAAGGGCGGGCTTGAGGATATCAGCGTCACGCGCGCCGGCACGGACTGGGGCACGCCGTTTCCCATGGACGAGTCTCAGGTCATATACGTCTGGGTCGATGCGCTCACGAACTACGCGACCGGCGTCGGCTTTGGCACCGACGATGCAAGATTCGAGAAATGGTGGCCGGCCGACGTGCACGTGATCGGGAAGGACGTCACGCGCTTCCACTGCGTCATCTGGCCGGCGATGCTGATGAGCGCGGGTATCCCGCTCCCGAAGACCATCTACGGACACGGCTTCGTCTACTTCAAGGGGCAGAAGCTGTCCAAGAGCCGCGGGGTAGTCGTGGACCCGCTGGAGGCGGCGGACGTCTTCGGCCCTTCAGCTCTCAGGTACTTCCTCATGCGAGAGGGCACCTACGGGCGCGACATCGACTTCACGTGGGAACACTTCCGCACGCGCTACGACTCCGAGCTGGCGAACGACCTCGGAAACCTCGTGTCCAGGGCGACGGCCATGGTGGGGAAGTTCCTCGGCGGGACGATCGAGGGTGCGGCCGTCCGAGATGCCGCGGCGGCCGGCGGACTCGTGACGCTGGCCGAGACGACACGCGGGGCGGTCATCGAGGCGATGCATGGCTACGCGCCCCAGACGGCGCTCGCGGCCATCTGGCAGCTGGTCAGAAGAGCGAACGCATTCATAGAGGAAGAGAAACCATGGGTTCTGGCCAAGAAGGACCCAGAGCGCGTCCCGGGTGTTCTCGGTTCCGTGCTCGAGGCGATACGACAGGGCGCGGTGCTCGCGTGGCCCGTCATGCCGGGTAAGAGCGAGGAGATACTGGAGTCGCTCGGACTCACCCTCAGCCCCGGGGAGGCGTCGCTCACGGACCTCCTGCGCTGGGGCACCGGCTGGCCGGGCAGGATCGAGATAAGCAAACCCGCGGCGGTCTTCCCGAAATACTCCGATGAGGAACTGGCGCAGAAGTTCGACATCACGGCCGGCGGTGAATCGCCCGGAGACGCGCAAGCTCCCGGGACGGGAACCGTCACGACAAGCACCCCAAAGACAGACACAGCGGAGACAGAAGCTACCGAGGAGGAGGGCGACCAGAGAATGCTGTCCTTTGATCGATTCAAGGAACTGGACCTCCGACTGGCGCGCATAACGGACGCCGCGAAGGTGGAAGGAACGACCAAGCTTATCCGCATGACCGTTGACCTCGGTGACGGGGACCAGCGGCAGATGGTCGCCGGGATTGCGGAAGGCTACACCGCGGAGGAACTGGTCGGCAAAACGGTCGTCGTTGTGGCGAACCTCGAACCCGCCAAGATACGCGGCATCGAGTCCCGGGCCATGCTGCTCGCGGCCGTTGGGGACGGTGGCATTTCTCTTGTCGGTCCGGACAAGGAACTGTCCCCGGGAACCAGGGTGAGCTAGTGCCGCGGAGCGAGCGTATGGGTGCCGACAGCGAGCCGAAGTCTCCGCTCCTCACGGACACGCACGTCCACCTTAATCTCAAGGCCTACCGCAAGGACAGGCCGGAAGTCATCGCCCGGGCCCTGGGCGCCGGCGTCGGGTTCATGGTCAACGTGGGCTTCGACCTTGCGACCAGCCGCGCGTCCATCGAACTCGCGGAGGAGCACGAGTTCATACGGGCGTCGGTGGGGCTCCACCCTCACAGCGCGTCTACCCTTACCGACGACCTCCTGGCGCACCTGTCGAAACTTGCATCGCACCCGACGGTCATCGCCATCGGTGAGACCGGGCTGGACTACTACCGTGACCTCTCCCCGAGAGACGACCAGAAGCGGGCGTTTCGCAGGCAGATAGGACTTGCTCGCGAGCTCAATCTCCCACTGATCATTCACAACAGGGACGCGCTCGACGATTGTCTAGCCATCATCGACGACGAGGGCGCGAGCGAGATAGGCGGGGTGATGCACTGCTTCCCCGGCGACGCCGCATACGCGGAGCGCGTCGTGGAACGCGGCTTCCACATCGGAATCGGAGGGCCGGTCACGTACTCCGCGAGAGGCCGCCTGGCCCAGGTCGCGGCGGCGGTCCCACTCAATCGACTCCTTCTCGAGACAGACGCGCCGTGGCTCACACCCGAGCCCCACCGCGGCGGACGCAACGAGTCTTCCTACGTCGCGCTGGTGGCCGAGCGGGTAGCCGAGATCCGTGGCATGTCGGTCGAGGATCTTGCGCGCGCGACGACCGGGAACAGCACCCGACTCTTCGGCTTCCCGACCGTGGCAGAGCCGTCGATCGCCTACGAGATGTGGGGCAATCTGTATCTCAATATCACCAACCAATGCACGCACAGCTGCTGCTTCTGCATACGGAACCAGACCGACACGCTGTGGGGCTATAATCTGAGACTCAGGACCGAGCCAACCGCCGATGAGGTGATGGCGGCCATCGACGACCCCGGGCGGTATCGGGAGATAGTGTTTTGCGGGTACGGCGAGCCCACGATGAGGCTCGACGTCATTCTGGAGGTGGGACGAAGGCTGAAGGCGCAGGGCGCGCGCGTTCGCCTGGACACGAACGGTCAGGGCAGTCTCCTCTGGAACAGAAATATCGTGCCCGAGTTGGCGAACGTCGTCGACGCTGTGTCCGTCAGCCTGAATGCCCAGGACGCCGAGACCTACGAGCGCATCTGCGGCTCGCGGTTCGGGGTCAAGGCCTACGAGCACGTGCTGGCCTTTGTGGGTGAGAGCGTGAAGGCCGGCCTTGATGTGAGCGTCAGTGTTGTCGATGTGCCCGAGATCGATATCGAGGCCGCGCGCCTGGTCGCGGGCGACCTGGGCGTTCCGTTGAGGGTGCGTTGATGGGCGAAGACGGCAACCACGGCAGAGGACCGGGCAATCGGGCGAGTGAAGCGGCCGCGATGAGCCCCACACCGCCGGCGGCGATGCTGGGGAAGTATGGGCTGGCGCCGTCCAAGCAGAGGGGTCAGAACTTCCTTTCCGACGGGAACGTGATAAGGAAGGTCGTGTCCGCGGTGGGGCTTTCACCCGACGACGTGGTCGTGGAAATCGGTCCCGGGTTCGGCGCCCTGACATTTGGGCTTGCGCAGGCGGCCCGTCATGTGATTGCAGTGGAGATTGACGCAGGTATAGCCGGTGCTTTCAGGGCCGAGTACGGCGAACGCGAGGACATAACGCTCGTCGTCGGCGACATTCTGGATCTGGATTTCGCGGAGGCAGCAGAGCATCATGGCGTTGACAAGCTCGTGGTCGTGGGCAACATTCCGTACAGTATCACGAGCCCACTCGTCCGCCGGCTCACGGACGAGCGAAACCACGTCGCCCGGTGCCTCTTGATGATCCAGTCGGAGGTGGGCGCGCGAATCGCATCCGAGCCCGGCGAGAGTGACTACTCGGGTCTGTCGGTCGTTATGCGATACCACGCCCGTGTCCGACGGCTCTTCACGGTGAAGCGAACCTGCTTCTATCCTCGGCCGAAGGTGGACTCGGGTGTCATCGAGATCGTGTTCGAGCGTAACCTTGGGCGCCGGAGCGACCCGGACGACTTCGAGGCCGTCGTTCACGCAGCGTTCGGCAAGCGACGGAAGATGCTCCGTCAGTCGCTGCAGGCGATGATGAGTGAACGGGGGAGGACCGCGTCTGAACTCGAGGAGGTGACGGGCATTGCCCTGTCCCGTCGAGGAGAGACGCTGTCGGTGGAGGAGTTCGATGATCTGGCCTGCGCGCTCGTCGGCGACGGTCAAGGTGGGGCGCGCGTGTAGGTCGCGTGTCCGAACGCACATCGCCGGCGCCGACACATCATGGCGCCCACGCTCAGCGGAGGAAGACCGAATCGTGTCGCGCACGCTCCTACGATACCTCCTGCCGCTCATGGTTCTCCTGGCCGTGCTTCTCGCCGTCGCGCCCGCCGTGGCGGACGACGAGGAGGACGATGGGGAGGAGCAGGGGCAGGTCGACGGGGAGGAGCAGGGGCCCGACGGTGAAGAGGGCGAGGAGCAGGCTGGCGAGGGCGAAGAGGGCGAGGAGCAGGGGCCCGACGGTGAAGAGGGCGAGGGCGACGAGGGCAGCACCGACCGTCCGGACTTCCAGAACGAGCCCCCCGGCCAACAGGGAGGGGATGGGGAACTGCCCGAAGGATACGTGTGGCACCGGGAGTTCCACCCCAGCTACCGTCTCGAGCAGAGGCGCGACCAGGACGTTGCCTCGTGGACCCACGGCTTCACAATGAACTACCCCATCAGCGAGAGGATATCCTTCGGCTCCACCGCGAACATCAGCACGCGCACAAACGATGCGTCCAACCGTCTCAACCGGCAGGAAACCTGGACCGCCGGGCTCGACGCGCGTGTGAGCGGCGCGATCACCACCGGCCTGAAGTTCCGCAGGAACAAGCACGTCGACGTGCAGAACGAGGGTAAGGCAAACGAGACCAGAAGTGCGCGAGAGAAAGAGTCGGTCAAGCTCTCCACGTCGTATCACAAGGTCTACATGCAGGGCCTCGACGTGTCGCTGGGAGCGACTGCGGGAATCGAGAAGAACAGGTACACGAATGTCAGGAGCAGGGGCGGGACACAGGGCATTACCGGCAAGCTGGGCTACTCGCCGATCGAGGATCTGAGCACGTCGTTCTCGTACACGGGGAATCACTCGCTGCTCGACTCGGAGCAGGGCAGTCTGCGAAGTAAAGACGAGTCGGTAAACCACGACCTGTCCGGCCACATCGACTACGACTGGCAGATGCACCGCTTCACCGTGGACCTGCGGAGGTCCACAGGAACACAGCAGTACCCGAAAGAGGAACAGACCGAGCACAAAGAGCGGGAGAATGAATCCACGAGCGTGACGGCGGATCTCCGTCTGCTCGAGGGTCTTGGTGCGGAGTTCTCCTTCAAATACTCGCGCAAACAGCAGTACTACAGAATCGAGCCTTCGAGGAACAACGATATCGCAGCGCGCGGCGTCGAGGCGCGCATGACCTACGATCTTGGCGAGACGATGTTCAGAGCAAATCTGGCCTCCGACCGGAAGAGGAACGACTACTTCGACGTGCGGACGGGCGACAACTACACCAACACTCTGTCGGCGAGCGTGGCGCACACATTCAAGGAGGGGCTCGACGCCTCACTCCGCGGGAGAATGAGTCTCCTGTCGGTCCACTACGACGACATAGAGGCCAACGACAAGGACCGAGACCTCTTCGACAGAGAGGCAACGCTCACTGTGAACTACAAGATGAGGAAGGACATCACGACCGGGCTCGTGATCAAAATCAGAGACGACCAGCTCATCTACATCAGGCGCTCACGAACCGGGGACAACAAGACGACACAGAAGTTCGCGATCGAGCCGTTCATCCGCAAATCGTTCACTCCCCGCTTCGGAGCCAGCCAGAGGTATCAGCTCTCGGCGGACTACACGTTCTATCACTACGATACCAACGCGAATTTTCTCATCCGCAACATGTCCATCACAACCGGTCTCAATTGGAGGCCCTTCGACCCGCTCGAGCTGGGGCTGGAGCACACCTGGCGCGCGCAGGACGAGGGCTCCTACGCCGAGAATGAGCAAGGCGTCGAGGGCTACGGGAGGAACAGCGAACGCATAGACCAGAAGCTCGGCATCACTCTCGGCTACAAGATAGCCGACCTGATAACGATTGAAGTAAGGCAGAATCTGGGCGTCCAAGACAAATGGAAGATCGATGAGGACGGCGACAGGACACCGGTCTGGGACAAGTTCGACACGAGCATCGTCGGCAAGGCGAGCACGGAGTACTCGTTACCTGACGGCACGGCCCTGAAGATCAGCGTCGCCAGGACTCATCGTAACGCCACGAACATCAGTGAAAGGCAGCGCGAAGTATGGAACATTGCGGCCAATCTCAACCGGACCTTCTAAGAGAGACGTCCGGCGCATCATGGACGCGGGCGCGAGTAGCGGCGTGGGCGCGAGTGGCGCTTGCCTGGCTCGCCGCCGGCGTGCTTCTCGTTGCCGTGCCCGGCTGCCTTTTCGGCCCGCGCGACGCGGACGGGCCGCCGGACGAGGGGCCCGATATCCCGTGGGTCACCCCGACGGACACGGACAAGGTGCTCGAGAACCTCGCGGCGGCCCTGGCCGGTGAGGGCATCTCGAACTACATGGACTGCTTCATTATGGACAGCCCCACTGATAGCTTCAGATTCCACGTCGACCCCCAGGACTCCCTGGACGCCGGGCAGGAGGGGGAGGACCGCTACGCCCACTGGAGGAGAGATGACGAGGCCACGTACGTCGACGGGGTGTTTCTGGATTCGACCATGGGCATCGACGTGGTGTTCACCACGGTGGAGGAGCCGGACGAGAGCGAGGACGAGACCTACCGCCGCGAGGACTACGAACTGACCATCGTCTGGCAGTACGGCGACCACCAGCCCGGTGAGTCCGTGACCTATCGCGGCCAGGCGACATTCTGGATGAGGCGTGATGAGACCCAGCTCTGGTCCATCTTCGAGTGGGTCGACCGCAGGGCGGCCGATCCCGGTGGAAGCGCAACCTGGGGAGTTCTGAGGGGAGACTACCGCTAGCGGGGGGCTCTGGAGAGCCACGGGCGGGGTTAAGGCACGCTGCTTGCAGGCTGCCTCAGGGCTGGAAAGTGCCGATGGGCAAGGCGATTACGGCTTCTATGCGTCCTGCGGTGCGGGGAGAAGCCCCACGGCCCTCTTGACTTGGGCCCAGGTCCTTGATATAATCACTAGTTGTGTGAGTGGGGAAACAACGGGAGGAGTTATCACATGGTGAGGTTTCCCATCAGGAGGCTGGCGGTTTCCGCGCTGCTGGCCGTGTTTGTTTTGACCTTGGGTGGCTGCTGGAACCCCTTCGCTCCGGAGGAAGGGGATCCGGTGGAGATCGATCCTCCAGACTACCACGACCGGCTCACGCCGGAGGATGTCCTCCACAATCTCAGGACGGCATACATCTGGATGGACTCCGGCGAGTACCTCGACTGCCTGTCCGAGGATTTCGAGTTCTTCCCGAACGAGGACGACGTGAACAACCCCGAGCTCGACATCCCCCCCGTGTGGTGGAAGATCGACGAGGAGTTCATACACGAGAGCATGTTCGCGCACGGCTCGGACGTCGAGAGCATCACGCTCACCCTCACTATCGCCAGCATTGTGTACGACTATGGTCTTCCGGAGGACCCCCGGGACGACACCTGTATCTGCATAGTGGAAGTGGACCTTCGGGTGAATCTCTTCGGAGACACCACCTTCCTGGCGACGGCGCCATCTGAGTTCCGCATGCGCATCGACATAGACCAGCCGAATCCGATTCCCGATCCCGACGACGTGCTATGGTGGGAGATCTACTACTGGTTCGACCTCGTGGAGCGGGGTGGAAGCCGTGAGGATCCGAACGTCGAGCGCGTCTCGCTCAGTGAGCTCAAGAGCCTCTTCATGCAGTAGCGGTCCTTTACGCGGAACGATATCAGGGGGCGACCTTCCGGTCGCCCCCTTCTTTCTGCGCGCAGCGGTGTTCACCGTGTGCCCTGCCTACTCCATATAGCCCAGAGACCGAAGCGCTTCCTTCGTCGCCTCGTCCAGCTCCTCCGAGTTGTCCCCGGGCGGCCCGTCGTCGCGGTCCTGTTCGAGTTCCCGGAACCAGGCGGTCAGGCGGGTCTCCATGTCGTGCCGCACGTCGGAGTGTTTCCTGGACTCGATCAGGTTTGTGAGCTCGTCGGGGTCGTGCGCAAGGTCGTACAGCTCGTGCCGCCCGTCGCCGCCCCAAACGAACTTCATGTCGCCCCTCGTCAGGCTCCTGATCCTGCGCAGATACGGCGTCAACAAGGAACTCTGTCTGTGCTCTTCCCTTCCGAAGCACGACAGAATCTGCGTCGGGTAGTAGTACTCGGTGAAGATCTCGCGGTTCTCGGGCACCGCGTCTCCCAGAAGTGAGTAGCCGTGCGAGAGGAAGTCCTGAACGTCGACTCCGGCGATCTCGAGCACGGTCGGGAAGATGTCGGTCAGCTGCACCGGTACGTCCTTCGTCATACCCGCGGGGAAGAGCTCGGGCTGGTGGACGATCAGGGGGATCTTCGTCGTAGTCTCAAAGAGCGTGAACACATGGTCCATGTGGGCGTGGTCGCCGATGTTCTCCCCGTGGTCCGAGGTGACGATGAAGACCGTGTCATCCCACAGGTCCAGCGCGACGAGTTCATCGATCATCTCACCGACAAGATAGTCCGTGTAGAGGAGCTCCGCGTCGTAGAGCTCGTTAAGATGCTGGATCTCATTCGCCGAGAACGATCGGCGGCCCGTGTAGTACTCCCGCCACATGCTGCTGTCGACTCCAAGTTCCGGCCGCGTGACGAAGCTGTTCCGGAACTGCCTGGAGGAGTCGTAGGGCGAGTGGGGAGCGATGAGGTTCACGAAGACGAGGAACGGTTGTCCCGGCGCCCCGCCGTCAAGGGTTCTGCGGAAGTCCTCCACTGCCTGGCCGCTACTCCTCTTGGCCCCCGTGCGCCATGATTCGTAGTACTCGGAGAAGCCCTGAGCGTAGCCACGGTCCGACAGAAGCATGGGGTTCTCCACCACGCCGACCGTGCGGTAGCCCCGCATCGACAGGACCTCAGCGAAGGTCAGAAGGTCCTCGCTCATGCTCCAGTTCTCCTGGGTCGCCCCGTGGGAGACCGAGTAAAGTCCGGTGAAGAGCGACGCGTGGCCGGGTCCCGTCCACGAACTGGTGGAGTATGCGTTGGAGTAGATGGTCGCCGATTCGGCAAGCTGGGTCAGCCTGGGGGATGTTTCGCGGTCGTGACCGTAGCAGGACAGCCGGTCCTGACGCGCCGTGTCCATAACGATGACCACGATGTTCCACGGAGCATCGCGTGTCGCCGAGGACCCGCGTGCCGGCGCGGCGTGGCCCTCGGACATGGGGCTGCGGCTCAACAGCAAGACCCCAACCAGGAGAAGGACGAGTGCTCCCAGAGAGAGCATGATCGCTCTTCGATCCACAGCCAGCCTCCGATACGTCGAAGCAACACGCCCGACCCGCACCCCCAACAGTATACGGTACCGGGAGAGGTCTCGCCACGATGGCTTGACTCGACGCGCGAAGGGCGCGATAGTCGCGGACATCGAGCGACCGCGGTGCGGACGACGAGGAAGCGACATGCCGGAGCGGTACATGAATACACACGACACGGTCGGCGCCGCCGGCGACGGAGTGGTCTCAGCGTCCGGGCTCAACACGGGAGGCACGCGCCGAGAGCTGCTGGTAGGACTTCTCCTCTTCACTGCGGTCTTTGCGTTCCACCTCGTGCTCGAGTCGAAACTCAGGGCACTGGGGGCCTTCGCCTGCCTCAACACGCTCTTCAATGCCGATCCGGGCCTGACGCTTGAAGCCATATGCTGCGGCGGTGGGAGCAATCACCTGTCTCATCCGCTGCTTGAGTACTTCTTCAGCATTCCCATCACGTGGATCGTGGATCTCGGATCGCTTCTGACGTCCGGTGGACTCGACGAGATACTGACAAGGCGCTCGCTCGCGCTGGTCGTGGTGCCCGCCGCCGCCGGACTTCAAGCGCTTGTATGGCTCCGTCTGTTCCGGTGGTCCGGTCTCTCTCTTCGCTCGTCCGTCCTGCTCGTCCTTCTGGGTTCCCTGTCGTTCAGCAGGATCGTCTTCGGCAGCATGCCGGAATCGTACTGCCTGAGCGCTCTCTGCATCTCGCTCGGGTACCTCCTGTTCCTATGGACTCGCGGGCGGCGTGGCGTCCGGGTAGAGCTGGCGTGGATCGCGTTGGGCGTACTGACGGCGGGCATCACCGTCACGAACATCGCGGTCGTGGCTGTCCTCTACTTCCTTCGGGAGGTGCAGCTCGGAAGGAACCTCTGGAGGAGATTCGTCAGAACGGCGGGAATGGCCACGCTCACACTGGTCGTGACGTTCGCCGGCGGGCTGGGTCTGGACCGGTTGTTCAATGCGCAGCCCGGGGGCACGCCGGACGAGATCGTGTGGATATCGCGGTACCTCGTCGACGACCGCGCCATTCAGCTTACGACGTTTCCCACTGCAGTGATCAATGGGATCGCCCCTCCCGTTCCGGGACGCAGGCCGAACGTGTTCGCACTGAGAGCTGAGAAAGCCGCCGCGAAGAGCGGGGGGACCACGGGCCAGCGGCGGCGCGCGCCTATGCCCGGCATTTCCAGGCCGGCGCGAGCGAGCGAGAGCGACGTTCCCGTCGTCGTCGAGACCCGTTCCGCCGCTCCCGATCCGGCACCGCGGTCGCAGCCGGACCCCGCTCCTGAAGATGCGCCAGGTGGTGACACGGCGGGCGCCGCGGTGCGGGACGCTTCGGGCCGCGTGATCCCCTTCAGCCTGACGCTCCAGCGTACACATACACCGTGGTCGTTCAGGAACCTCATCGGGGTCGCATTCCTGGCGACGCTGGCTTGGGTCGCGCTCAAAGAGAAGCGGCTGGGTTCCACGTTCCGGTCGCTCGCCCGCGCGTCGTTGGTCGTTCTGGCGTTCAACTGGATCCTGCACGGGTTCTGGGGCGGCGAGCAGTTCCTGTACTCGCAGCACTGGCATGTCTCTCTGCTGGTTCTCATTGGCGCCGCCGTGTCCGCGCTCGAGGCGCGCAGGTGGAACGCCGTGGCGCCACTCGTCATCTGTACCGTGGGCGTCGCCCTCAGCAACGGGATCGTCCTTGTGAAAACACTGCAGGCGCTTCTCGGTGACTAGATGGCGGCGTTCTTGACTGCACCAGCGGCAGCCCATAGAATCCAGAGCGGTGCTCTGGATCGCTTCTCTTCTGGAGGTGTTCTCACATGCCAAGGGGCAGGTCGCGCAAGGCGCGGAACGCGGCGCGAGCCAGGACCTTCTCGCTCATCAGAATAGCGGCCGTGACCATCGCGGCGGCTCTCGTCCTCATCCTTGGCGGGCTGGAACTCATATCCGGCGGGAAGCTCGGTTCCTTCGCGACGAAGCTGAGGGGGCCGCGTGATCTGACCGGTATCGTGACGGAGCTTACGCGCGCCATCGACGGCGAACTGGTGAAGCTCGGTGTCTCGGGAGCGACCAGCGAGCGTGAGGACAGGGAGGACGGGCGGTACACCTGGACGCACGTTGAGAAGAACGGTCGCATTCCCCACGACATCAGCATCTACGAGTGCAATCTCGCCATCACCCGGGCGGTTCGCAGGGCGGGGGGACGCGTCATCCGCGGGGCCGATGAGGGCCCGGACTACCGTGGGCTGAAAACGCTCGTCATGTGGATCGGGCACGGTGATATCGAAACCCACCGTCTGACGCTCAAGGAGTCCGCCGGGGCGGACGAAAGGGACGGCCTCGCCTCCGCAACATCGACTCCGAGGATCGCGATAGTCATCGACGACTTCGGCTACAGCGGGTCCGAAACGGTTATGGGCATGATAAACTTGGATTTTCCCATCACCATCTCCGTGCTTCCCCTCTGTCCGCACACAACGGACATCGCCCACGCCGCTCACCGCGCCGGCAAGGAGGTAATCGTCCACATCCCGATGGAGCCGCGCGGCTACCCGGAGATCGATCCGGGAGAGGGCGCACTGATGAACGACCACACGAAAGAGCAGCTGGTGCGGAGAATCGACGCCGCGCTCGACGACGTTCCACACGCCGAGGGCGCGAACAACCACATGGGATCGGCGTTCACGTCACAGCACATCCCCATGAGAGTGGTGATGCGCAAACTGAAAGATGCGGGGCTCTACTTCCTCGACAGCATGACGACACCGGAGTCCGTCGGCGTGTCGGAGGCGAGACGCGCCGGCGTACCGACGACGCGCAATAGAATGTTCATAGACAGCCCCGTGGACGAGCAGGGCCGCATCGATGTCGAGTCACAGCTCGCCGAGCTGGTGGCGATAGCAAGAAAGCGCGGGGAAGCGGTCGGCCTGGGCCACCCTCATCCCGAGACCCTGCGCGTGCTCAGGAAGGTGCTTCCGGAACTTGAGCGCGAGGGCATCGATCTGGTCTTCGTCTCCGAGCTGGTGAGATAGGAGGGGCACACACGATGAGATTGTCGGTCAACGTCGATCACGTCGCGACCATCAGGCAGGCGAGGATGGCCGACGAGCCGGATCCGGTATGGGCCGCGGCGCAGGCGGAGCTGGCGGGGGCGTGCGGGATTACGGTCCACCTTCGCGGTGACAGACGGCACATCCAGGACCGCGATGTTCTGCTTCTGAAGAAGACCGTGGCGGGAGTTCTGAACCTGGAGATGAAAGCGACCGCGGAGCTGCTCGCGACGGCCCTCGAGATTCGTCCGGGCATGTGCACGCTGGTGCCCGAAGGGGATGGAGAACTGACGACGCAGGGCGGCCTCGACGTCATGGCGGAGGAGTCGCAGCTGCGGGATGCCGTGGCGAAGCTCAAGGAGAGCGGGATCACGGTCAGTCTCTTCATCGACCCGGATGTCGTGCAGGTAGGGCGCGCGAAGGCGGTAGGAGCAGACATCGTCGAGATCCACACCGGTATCTTCGCGGAGGCCACCGATCCGGATGAGATCCAGAGGGAGTTTGAAAAGGTGAGGGTGGCCGCCATCGCGGCGAGAGAGATGGGACTCAGAGCGCACGGGGGGCACGGTCTCACCTACAGGAACGTGCAGGCGATAGCGGGGATCGATGAGATTGAGGAACTGAGCATAGGGCACAGCGTCGTGTCACGCGCCGTGCTGGTCGGGATGGATCTCGCTGTCAGGGAGATGGTTGCTCTACTGGAGGCTCGGGAGTAGGCTCCGGGTTCCCGGCCTTCCTCGCCCACCCGATTAAGAGTCCGTCTGGAAGCGCCCAGCCCAGGAGCTTGTCCAGCACTGGATACCACGCGTCCGGGATGTGCCTGACGGCGAAGAAGGGACAGAACGAATCTACGACGAGCGTCGCCGGCGGTTGGCCCCAGGCCTCCACGGCGGCGTTTCGCATGCGCTCCTCGAGTTCCTCATTCGTGTACTCAGTCTGGTGCGGGACGCCCTTGCGTGGCCGGAAGAGCCGTCTCTGCCAGTTCTTTCGCGGGATGATGAGGAGAACCCAATCCCCCGAGAACCGGAAGTGCTTTGCTACGATCGTCTGCCGCTCGTCGCCCTCGAAGTGCTCGACGAGTCCGTTCGACCAGACGATGTCGTACTCAGCCTTCAGTCCTGCGTCCTCCATGATGGCGTTCAGTCCCGCCCGCTTCATGAACTCGTGCGACTCGCGGCAGGGGTCGTGAACGTCCGGGTCGGCGCATCTCATGGTTTCGTACAGACGCTTGCTGTGAAGGCCGCGCCCTGCGCCGAATTCGAGAAGGCTGCGCTCGGGCCCCCAGCCCAACGCGTTCGCGATCCTCTCGAGGATGACCTCGTCGACCGCGCCCCAGTGGAGATTGCGGACGTCGAGCCAGAAGGACGACCACTCGGTGGACATTGGCACGCTCCGAAGCTCAAGAAGCAGGTTTGGTTAGCCGTGGAGGCGAGTTTATGAGGCCGCCACACGGACGGCAAGCCGTTTCTGCCCTGCACGGGCGTTCCGGAGGCGGGTGCGCGGGGGGAGTCGCCGGGAGCATTGACAGGAGGGGCCTGCGTTTGCTAAACTTGCTACTACTCGGCAAGTATTGTGACCGGACTCGCATCACTGGCGTGAGAGGTGAGAGCCTGTCGACTCCTCGTGTTGAGGCTCTGCACCTCGAAGAGAAGGGAGGGTTGGTATGGCACGGGCAGTTCTTATAGGTGTGGCTCTTCTCCTCCTTGCTGCGCTTCCGGCGACAGCGACGACCATTGTGGTGGACCTGAACGGTGGCGGAGACTACCTGACGCTGGCACAGGGGATTTACGCCGCGGCCCCCGGGGAGACTGTTCTCGTGGCCCCTGGGGTCTACACCGGCGGGCTCAACCGGGACCTCAGTTTCTTGGGCAAGGACATCGTTGTCGTGGCGATGGTCGCCGCCGACCCGGTGGTTGTCGACGCGGAAATGCAGGGGCGCTGCTTCATCTTCGAGAACGGAGAGGGACCAGCTGCACGGATTGAGGGACTTGTCATGCGCCGCGGCGCGGCCAGCGACGGCGGCGGCATCTACTGTAGTGGCGCGTCCCCGACGATCGTGAATTGTGAGATCATGGAGTGCTCGGCATCGCGCGGCGCGGGTATGGACTGCGTCCTTAGCGCGGCGCCGACGCTCATCGGCTGTGCGTTCAGGGAGAACTTCGCGAGCGCCGCAGGCGGTGGGATCCGGTGCTCCGACTACTCTTCAGTAGACCTCAAGGCCTGCCTCTTTGAGGGCAACCAGGGGCACCTTGGTGGCGGCGTCATGCTTCGGGCCGGCAGCACGGCCGCGGTCGACGGGACGGTCTTCGAGGACAACGCCGCAGAGTACAGCGCCGGGTTGAGGTGTGAGAACTCGGCGGTGACCATCACAAGCTCGGTCTTCTCCCGGAACACCGCGTACAGTGGTGGGGGCCTGGGGAGTGGGGTTTCTGGCTTGGTCACGCTCAGATACTGCCTGTTCTACGACAACACCGCGAGCTTCCGGGGGGCCGGCTACGCGTGCGGAACGCGGGCCGACGTCCAGTACTGCACGTTCGTCGGCGGGTGGTCACCAACAGGCAGTGGCATTTTCTGCGGACCGCCGCAGGGCGACATGATCATGACCTACTGCATAGTCGCCTTCGGCAGCGGACCTGCGATGACGTGCGACGCGGGTGGCGCCCCCACTGTGACCAGGTGCTGTTTCTACGGAAACGTGGTCGGGAACGACCCCTGCGGGACCTACAGCGACATCCTCTACGAGAACCCCTACTTCTGCGATATGTTGCTCGGGGATCTGACGCTCGACGAGATATCGGTCTGTCTGCCGCCGAACAACCCATGGGGCGAGCAGATCGGGGCGTTCGGCGAGGGATGCAGCGGCGCCGTGGCGGTCGAGTCCACGTCGTGGGCGACCATCAAGGCGATGTACAGGTAGGTCACATCGGGGACCACTCCCTGGTCCCTTCAGCTTCGACAGGGGGGAGGCGGCGCCAGAGCCGCCTCCCCCCGCCGCGTGGGTCACAATGTACGCATGCGTTGCCTCAACCGGGGGCCATTTCCCGTTGACCAGCCGCATCTTACGGGTTACCATCAAGTGTTGTCCTACGAAAAGAACACCTCGCCCGGGCTTAAGCTACCCGGGCCCGTTTCAGAGTACCCGGAGGGGTAAACATGACGTCTAAGATGAGGTGGAAGATCGTACTTGTGCTGGTCATCCTCGTGTTCTCCGCCTGGAAGGCCTCATACACGTTCCGGTTCCTGTCGCTCACCGACGAGGACAAGGCCGGGATGGAGACCGAGCAGGTGGAGGCCCTCGAGAGCCGGTCGCTGCAGCTCGGACTGGATCTCAAGGGTGGAATGCACCTGGTCCTCGAGGTGGACAAGGAAGGGTTGCCGGCGGACGAGGCCCAGGACGCGATGGAACGAGCGCTCGAGGTCATCAGCAACAGGATCGACCAGTTCGGAGTGGCCGAGCCGTCCATACAGCGCGAAGGCGACAACCGGATCATCGTGCAGCTGCCGGGTCTACAGGATGAGCAGCGCGCGAAGAATCTCATCGGCAGAACCGCGCTACTCGAGTTCGTGGCCATCGCTCCGGCGGAGCAGACCGACCTCGTCATGCGGGCTCTTGACAGAGCGCTCGCCGACACGCTGATCGCCATGGGCGAGCTCTCGGCCGAGCCGCCCGAGGGGCTTCCTGAGTCCGAGACGGAGAGGCTTGCGCGCGAACACCCCTTCTCCTCACGCGTGAGATTTATGTTTGAGTTGCCGTTCGTCCCGATAGACGACGTTGCGTGGGTGAAAGAGCAGGTGGCCCTTCTCGACCTCGGTGAGATCCTGCCGTCGGATGAGGACAAGCCGGGCGATCCGAGGTACAGACTGGGCTGGGGCGAGGAGTCCAGAACCGGCCCGGACAACAACGAGTATCTTCCGTTCTACGTCATGGACGCGGAGGCTCTGATGACGGGGTCCGTGGTCGCCGATGCGACCGTCAGGCCCGGTCTGGATCCGGACTACCCCAACTCGCCGGGCGTCCAACTCCGGCTCTCGCGTGAGGGCGGCCGCGTCTTCGCTGCTCACACCGGTGCCCACATAGGCGAGTATCTCGCCCTCGTGCTCGACGGAGTCGTTCAGAAAGCTCCCGTTATCAAATCGAGGATCCCGGCGGGTACGCCGACATCCATCACGGGCAACTTCACGGACGAGGAAGCCCGCGATCTGATGATCCTCCTCCGTGCGGGCAAGCTGCCGGCGCCGATGAAGATCGTCGAGGAGAGGACCGTCGGTCCGTCGCTCGGACGGGACTCCATCAAGTTCGGCGTGCGCGCGATGCTGATAGGCGGCGTTCTTGTCGTTCTCTTCATGCTCATCTACTACCGGGCGGCGGGCGCCATCGCGGTCGGCGCGCTGGGGAGCAACATCTTCCTGATCGTTGCGTTCATGTCCAGTCTTCCCGTCAGCCCGAAGCCGGCGCTGACGCTCCCTGGACTTGCAGGCATCATCCTGACTATCGGGATGGCGGTCGACGCGAACGTGCTGATCTTCGAGAGAATTCGCGAGGAACTCAGAAACAACAAGACCGTCCGCGCCGCGATTCGCGACGGATACGAGCGCGCGTTCACGACCATCATGGATGCCAACATTACGACCCTGATCGCGGCGGCTGTCCTCCTGTGGTTCGGGAGCGGTCCCATCAAGGGATTTGCCGTGACGCTCTCGCTCGGCATTATCGCCAGCATGTTCACCGCCATCGTGGGAACGCGAGTTGTGTTCGATCTGATCACCGTCAAGTGGAACGTCAAGCACCTGAGCATATAGGCGCGGGTGAGCGCAGTATCGCGCCCGGCGTCGCGCATAGCTGACCGGGCAGTGGAGGACAAGGCATGGAGTTTCTCGTAGGGACACACATCAATTTCCTCGGGCACCGCAAGGGCGCCTTCATCCTGTCGGCGGTGGTGATCGCGGTCGGCCTCATCTCTCTCGTGATTCAGGGCGGTCCGAAGCTTGGCATCGACTTCGAGGGCGGGATCCTGCTTCAGGTGCAGTTCGAGCAGCCCATAGCCGCCGAGAGTATCCGCGAGACGCTCGCGGAGATAGGGCTTGCCGACGCCGAGATCCAGCACTTCGGAAGCGGCCGGGAGGCCATCATCAGGACCCGGGACCAGGGAGGGGAGGATCTGACGGGGGCCATCCTGCAGGCGCTGAACGAGGCCAACCCGGACAATCAGGCGGACGTGCGGCGGCAGGAGCTGGTCGGCCCGAAGGTGGGCGGCGAGCTCAGGAAGAAAGCGACTCTGGCGATCCTGTACGCGCTGTTCGGCATCCTCATCTATATTTCACTCAGGTTCGAGTTCAAGTTCGCGGTCGGCGCCGTGGCGGCCCTGGTCCACGATGTTCTGATAGTGCTCGGCATGTTCTCACTGACGGGAAGGGAGCTGTCGCTGCCCGTCATTGCCGCGTTCCTCACCGTCGTCGGCTACTCGCTCAACGACACGATCGTCATCTACGACAGGATTCGCGAGGACCGACGGAAGCTCTACGGGAAGAGCTTCGTCGAGATCGTGAACACAAGCCTGAACGAGTCCCTCTCGAGGACCATCGTCACGTCGCTGACGACGCTTCTCGTGGTGCTTTGTGTCTTCTTCCTCGGCGGAGAGGTGATTCGCGACTTCGCCTTCGCGCTGATGATCGGGGGCGTTGTAGGCACCTACTCGTCGCTCTACGTGGCGAGCCCGCTCGTCGTCGAATGGGACATCCGCGCTGAGGGGCGGAGAAAGCGCAGGCACAACAGGTAGAGAATGGTCGGGACCATACGGACCGTCAGGTCGATTTGGCATCGGGGGCTCGCCTGTGTGGCGGGCCCCCGGCGTACATGGCGGAGAGAGGTAGTCTCACCGCTTTGTCCGCGACACCGGTGGAGGTTAGAATGGAACAGATGGAAGGCGCGGGTGGATTCGCGGTGAACGCTTCAGGCGCGGGCGCGTCTATCCATAAGAGGCACCGTCGACATGAGGCACCACCCACATGAGGCACCGTCCACACCGGACACCGTGGCGGAGGTAGGAGGATGACGCACCGCAACCCACTCACCGGCTCGCTCGTGGTTCTCCTCTGTGTCCTTCTGACAGGAGCCCTACTGACGGAGAGCTGTCCCGGCGCGGACTCGTCGGCCGGTTTCACTATCGCCCAGCTCAAGTATCGCGGGGGAGGCGACTGGTACGCCAATCCCACAGCGCTACCCAATCTACTCGCGGCGGTCTCGAGCCGCAGCGATCTGGACGTGGCGGAGAGACCGGCCACCGTGGCGGCCGACGACGACGAGCTCTTCATCTATCCGATGATCCACATGACGGGACACGGCAGGATCGTCTTCACGGGCGATGAAGTCGCTGCTCTGCGCAAGTACTTCGAGCGCGGCGGGTTCTTGTGGGCGGACGACAATTACGGGATGGACCGGCACTTCCGCACGCAGATGGACCGAGTGTTGCCGGGGTCTCCGCTCGTCGAGCTTCCGTTCGATCACGAGATCTACCACTCGTTCTACGAGTTTCCCGAGGGACTCCCGAAGATCCACGAGCACGACGGGGGTCCGCCGCACGGATACGGTGCGTTCCTGGACGGCCGCCTCGTGCTGTTCTACAGCTTCAACACGGACGTAGGCGACGGCCTCGAGGACGCCGAGGTCCATAACGACCCGCCGGAGAAGCACGAGGCGGCGCTCAGGATGGGCATCAATATCGTGGTCTACGCGCTCTCGCACTGACGGTAGCGCCGCTGGCGGGATACGTCGCGCGGAGCGCATCGGGTGGACGGTGCTGGCCGGCGGGACGCTAAGGAACGGAACTGAAGAGGTGAAGGTGACAACGCGGAGCCCGGAACACGGCCACAGGGAACTGGTTCGCCGCATCAAGGCGGCGGGCGAACACTGGAAGAGACAGGCAGCTGCAGCAGGGCTGGTGCGGCTCACGGCCGTCATCGTCGGCGTGCTGGCGGCGTTGGTTGCTCTGGAAGCGCTGGTCGTGCTGTCGCCGGTCGTCCGGGTCGCGTGGCTCGCCGTCGCGCTGGTCCTGCTCATCGGCGGAGCGCTCCTGTGGGTGGTTCGTGTGCTGGCTCGCCCGGTCGATGCGGTGGAACTCGCGGCGAAGATCGAGGAGCGGCTTCCGGAGTTGGGCGAGCGGCTGGAGTCGTCAGCTGAACTCTGGGACAAGCGCGGCAGGGGGCGCCACGGTTACTCGGTCGAGCTCATCGATGCGCTGATACTGCGAACGGTCGCGGAAGCGGCGGGGGTAGATTTCCGCATCGCGCCCCGGCCCGGGAGCACGCGGCGCACCGTCAGTGTCATGGTAGCCGTACTCCTGATCGCCGCCGCGGGGATGATGGCGCTCGGCGCGCGCCTCGCACCCGCGCTCGCACGCCTGACCCGTCCGCTCGACGTGGTCGAGGCGCCGGCCGTCCGCATAGATGTGAAGCCGGGCGACGCTACGCTCGTCGCGGGCGACGATCTCGAGGTCGTCGCTGCGCTGGGAGGGTCCTATCGCGGCCTCCCGTCTCTCGTGTTCGAGTTCGACGGCGAGCGGCCTTCCCTGAAGGCGATGACGCCGCAGGAGGTCACGGCTGCCGGACACGTTGGCGCTGAGTTCCGCGCCACCCTGAGGGACGTCAGGAGCGACCTCTCGTATTCCGTGGAGGTCGGAGACGCGTCGTCGCCGACCTACGAAGTCACCGTCGTGGAGCGCCCCTTCGTGACGAACATCCGTCTGGACTACCACTTCCCTCGGTACAGCGGACTTCTTCCTCGAACAGTAGACGAGAACAACGGCGACATCACGGCCCTCCGGGGCACGAACGTCGCCGTCACAATCACGGCGAGCAAGCCTCTCACGCGGGCCGCGCTCGTGCTCGAGGGAGGTGAGCGAGTCCCGATGTCGCAGCTTGAGCCCCGCTCGTTCGAAGCGACGATCGCCGTACGCGCTGACGGCGGATACTCGATTGAGCTTGCGGACACGGACGGTCTCACGAACCCGGCCCCGCCGACCTACTCTATCGTGGCCATCCGTGACGAACGTCCACTGGTGAGGATCGTCGAGCCGGGCGAGGACAGAGAGGCCCCGCGCGGCATGATGCTCCCTGTTGTCATGTCGGCCGTCGACGACTACGGCATCTCCGCACTGTCGCTCCGGTACTCGCTCGAGGGTTCGTCCGAGGAGGGGATCGTCAGGCTGGAGGATCTTGGCGTGGGCGGTCCTCGTGAGCTGTCGCGCGAGACCGCGTGGGACCTCTCCGGGACCGGGCTCCTTCCGGGGCGCTCGCTCATCTACTACGCGGAGGTTACGGACAACGACCAGGTGACCGGCCCGAAGTCGTCCCGAAGTGAGAGCTACGTCGTGCGTTTCCCGTCGATGTCGGAGCTCTACAGCGACGTCCAAGGTGAGCACGACGACATCGCCTACGAGCTGGGTGAGCTGCTCGAGGAACAGCAGATGCTCAGGGAACAGTTCGAGGACATGCAGGAAGATATCAGAAGCGAGCCCGAGATCGACTGGCAGGACGAAGAGCGGGTCGAAGGTGCGCTGGAGCGGCAGGAGGAGCTCGCGGACGATGTCGTCAGGATGGCGGACCGCCTGAGCGACCTCTCCGATTCCATGAGCGAGACCGACCGCATCACGATCGAGACGCTCGAGAAGATCGATGAGATACAGCGGCTCCTTGAAGAGGTGGCGACCGACGAGATGAGGGAACTACTCGAGGCGATTCGCGAGGCCATGGAGCGGGTGAGGCCCGAGGACGTCAGTGAGGCGATGGAGAATCTCTCGATCACCCAGGACGACTACCTCAAGCGTCTTGAGCAGACGCTGAACCTTCTGAGGCGCGCCAAGGCGGAACAGTCGCTCGCGGACATTGCTGACCGCGCGGAGGACCTCGCGGCGCGGGAGGAACAGCTGGCGCGCGAGGCAGAGCAGTCCCCGAGTGATTCGGAGTGCCAGGCGCTGGCGAAGGAGCAGGAGAGTCTGCAGGCGGAGGTCGAGAAGCTCAAGGCCGACCTCGAGCGCGCGATCGAGGAGATGAGCAAGGTCGACCCGTCGGCTGCGCGCGAGATGGCCCAGGCCGCGGCTGAAATGGAAGCCTGTCAGATCTCGGAGAAGATGGAGCAGGCGCGATCGAAGCTCTCCGAGAGCAAACCCACGGAGGCCTCGCAGATGTGCCAGTCGGCGTCCAGCGATCTTCTGACTCTCTTCACGCGGCTGTCGTCGTGCCAGGGTGGCATGTCCTGCAACCTGCAGAACCGTGACCGCGCCGCGACGCTCCGGGCTATCGATGAGCTCCTGGGTGTATCGACGGAGCAGGAAGGGGTGGTGAAGGCCGTCGCCGGCCGCCGCAGGATCCCGCGTGCTGAACTGGTGCAGCTCGTTGCGAAGCAGGCCGACCTCGTCGAGGCCATGTCCGCGATCGCGAATCGCATGTTCCAGGTGTCCAAGGACTCCTTCGTCATCGACCCCGGTATCTACCGCTCCTTCGGTGCCGTCCAGATGACCATGACCCGGGCCGCCTCGCACATTGCCGACGGAGGCTCCGCGGCCGGCCACAAGGAGGCACGCTCGGCGCTCGGCAGCGTGAACGCCCTCATCGTGAGCCTTCTGACCTCGAACCAGAGCTCGTCCGGTTCCGCCGGAAGTGCGATGAGCCAGCTGATGCAGCAGCTCCAACGAATGGGCGAGCAGCAGTCTCAGCTCAACGACATGACGGAGGGGCTTCGCCAGCAGATGGAGCAGCTCGGGATGAGCGCGGGACTCGAGCGGCAGCTCGCCGAGATGAAGGGACGGCAGGAACGCATCCTGGAGGAGGCGAGGAGGCTCGCCGAGGAGTTCGGGAACCGCCGGGAGATCCTGGGCAGGCTGGATGACACCGTCGAGGAGATGGCGCAAACCCTGCAGGAGATGGAGAGGAGCGGGGCATCACAGGAGACGGTCGACAGGCAGAAGCGCATCCTCTCGCGCCTGCTCGACGCCCAGAGGTCGCTCAGGCGGCGCGACTACACGCGCGAGCGGACCTCCGAGACGGCGGACCGCTACGCGCGGTCCGGGCCGGGCGATCTGCCTGAAGATATCGAGCGCGTCAGGCAGGAGCTTCGGGAGGACCTCTTGAGGGCGATGCAGCGTGGGTACCCGTCGGAGTACCGCGAGCTGATACGTGCGTACTTCCATGCGCTCACGACCGACGTCGCGCGCGACGGGGAGGAGACGCCATGATGCGAGTGTCTGGGTTCTCCCGTACTGTGGCGCTCGTTCTTGCACTGACGGTGGCACTGGGGGCGCCGGCGGGTGCCCTCGCTGTGCCCGCCGAAGACGAGGGCCCCGCCGAGAGAAAGGTCCAGCGCGCGCGGCAGGCGGCCGCGGTTGGAGCGGTCGACGAGGCGATACGGATATTCACGGAGGTCCTCCAGGAGGACCCGGGCAACGATCGCGCGTTCTGGGGACTGGTGCGGCTCTACTCGTCCGGCGGTATGGAGGAGGAAGCCCTGATACCGATGCTCGAGCGCAGGCTCGAGGAGCGGCCCCGGGAGACCCAGTTGAAGATGGAGTTGGGCCGGGCTCACGCGAAGGTGGGGAACCACGAGCGGGCGCACGAGCTCTGGTTGGAGGTGCTCGCGGACGGTCCGCCCGACGCGGGCAGCTACTCCGAGATCGGAATGCTCGAGATCAGGCACAGGATGTACGAGCAGGCCCTCGAGACATTCATGACCGGCCGGGACGCGTTTCGTAGCGAATCGCTTTTCAGCCAGGAGCTTACCTCCGCCCACACCGCTCTCGGTGATTTCGACGCCGCGATCGACGAGTGCTTTGTTACCGTCAACAACCACAGCGGCGCCGTGTCATGGGCGACCAATCGCATCGAGCTCATGTTGGAGGAAGGAGCCAAACGCGGCGACGTCCGCGCGAAGATGGCGACGATAGCGGACGCAGAGGGAGCAACAGTGAGTGAGCTCGGCCTCGCCGGCAGCGTCTACCTGGTGCTGAGCCTGCCCGAGAGGGCGCTCGAGTCATTCCTCCGAGCCGACGAGGTCGCCGGAGGGCAGGGATCGGAGCTTCTGGAATACGCCACGATACTCAGGGACGAAGGACTCAGGGGGCAGGCGCGCGGGGCCTATCTGATGGTCGTCGAGCGCCACCCCGGCACGTCGAGCGCCGCCCAGGCGGGCACCGCCGCCGCGCGCATCCTTGCGGAGGAGGGCGACCCCGTTGGAGCGGTCCTCGAACTTCGGTCTGTAGCTCACGCGTTCGATGGTTCGTCCAGAGGAGCTTACGCGCTCTTCGAGGCGGCCAAGATCGAGCTGGATGTACTCAAGGACCCGGACGCAGCGCTCACAACGGTCGCGGAACTGCGCGAGCGGTTCGGCGAGCGGGCACGCAGGCTGAACGAGGAGGCGACTCTCATAGAAGTGGACGCCTACATGAAGCAGGGGCGGCTTGACGAGGCGTACGAGCGGTCGGCAGGGCTGACTCGCGATGACGTACCCGACAACATCCGCGAGAGCGCGATGTTCGCGCTGGGCTTCATCTCTTTCCTGAAGCACGACCACACGAAGGCCGTCGAGAAGTTCAGGGTGATGGTCGAGGCGGACGCGGCCGGAACTCTCGTCAACGACGCGCTGCGCCTCATGCTGGTGATCGCAAACGCACAGGAGGCAGGCGACGTTGAGCCGGTCAACCTCCTCGCGGACGCCCACGCCACCAGGATCAGGGGCGACGAGAAGTCGTCGCGCGAGTTGCTTGAGACGCTCTCCAACAAAGGCACCGGCGCCGCTGTCGAGACGGAGGCGCTCCTTCTGCTTGGCGCGGCGGCGACGGTGGCCGACGAGCCCAGGAAGGCCATCGCTTACTACGACCGCATCATCGAGGGGTCCGAGGGAATCACCGCCCGTGCGGAGGCCATGATGAGGAAGGGCGACATTCTCTCCGTGAAAATGGGACGGATACGCGAAGCCATGGACCAGTATCTGGCCATCCTTGAGGACCTTCCGCCCAATGTCCTCTCGGGCGAGGCCAGGCGGAAGCTGGACCGGCTGAGACGAGGGGAGGGAATCGAGGAGTGAGACGAGCCCGTGTTGCCCCGGCTGTTCTGGCACTCTGCGCCGCGACGCTGCTGCTCTCGTGCGCGACCGCGCACGCAGTGGCTCTGATCCCGATGGACCTGACCCAGACGGACCATCTCAAGTCGTACGGAGTCGCGTACTGGGCTCTCGAGAAGGGATATCGCGTCGAGTGGCTCCTGAACTACCGGAGCGGGTCCTTCCTGATCCTGGACGGGCTCGATGACGTGCGGTCGGAGTGTCGGTACCGCGGCGTCGCGTGGGAAGAACCTGATGGGGCCACTCTCGCTCAGATCTACCGGCAGATCGAGGAGGAGAACATGGAGGTTGTCCTTCTCGAGAAGGCCCCGGCTGTAGCGCTCTACGCTCCCGACAACATTCAGCCATGGGACGATGCGGTGATGCTCGCTCTGGAGTACGCCGAGATCCCCTACACGATAATCTGGGACGAGGAAGTTCAATCCGGGGAACTCGAGACGTACGATTGGCTCCATCTGCACCATGAGGATTTCACGGGCCAGTACGGGAAGTTCCACGCGTCGTTCCGGAACGCCGACTGGTACAAGGAGCAGAAGACCTACTACGAACGCCTCGCCCGCGAGCAGGGATTCCCGTCGGTCACCGAGCACAAGAAGGCCAGCGCGCGCGAGATCAGGGAGTACGTGCGGCGCGGCGGGTTCCTCTTCGCGATGTGCTCCGCCACGGACAGCTTCGACATCGCACTGTCTGCGGCCGGGGTGGACATCGTCGACACCCCGTTTGACTGGACTCCTCCGGAGCCCGGCTACCAGGGCAAGCTGGATTACTCGAAGTCGCTCGCGTTCACGGACTTCAGGCTGATACCAAGTCCCAACGTCTACGAGTTCTCGGACATCGACATGACCGAGGTCGCGGCCCTTCGTCCCGAGGAGATCGACTACTTCACGCTGTTCGAGTTCGCGGCCAAGCACGACCCCGTGCCCACCATGCTGACGCAGTGCCACGTCAATGTGGTCAAGGGGTTCATGGGCCAGACCACGAGCTACAGGCGCAGTCTGGTCAAGAAGCACGTTACCGTGCTGGGTGACTACCCGGGCCAGAACGAGGTCAAGTACGTCCACGGCAACTTGGGGCGCGGCACCTTCACCTTCATGGGCGGGCATGACCCCGAGGACTACCGCCACCTGGTGGGCGACCCGCCGACGATTCTCTCCATGCACAAGAACTCCCCTGGCTATCGCCTGATACTCAACAACGTCCTCTTCCCCGCTGCGAAGAAGAAGGAGCGGAAGACGTAGCTGGACGTCGGGCGTTCCGTCTGCTACAGGGGGGGAAGGAACCTACAAGTGTTGCCCGGGTGCTTCTTTTGCGACCGTCACATCAGGAGGACCGCATGAACGCACTCCGCCTGACGCCCGTTCTCATCAGCACGCTGTTCTTGGCGGCGCACTTCTTTCGCGCCAGGAACTTCCCGCTTCTGGCCATCGCCGTCGGGGTCGCCGTGATCCTGGTGATTCGTCGCAGGTGGGTCCCGCGCGTGGTGCAGATCGCTCTGATCGCCGGCGGAGCCGAGTGGATCCGAACGACCGTTGCGCTGGCGTCGGCCCGCGAGGCCGCCGGGCAGTCATGGATCCGCCTGGTCGCAATCCTCGGGGCGGTTGCGCTCTTCACGATGTGCTCGGGGCTGGTGTTCAGGCTCCCGCGGCTCAGAGAAAGGTATGGGGCCTGAGTTCATCCGGTGGACCGCCGCGCCCGGCGGTTCCCCGGCGCACGAACACGTGGCGGTTCCGCCACACCCCGAACCAAAGGAGGCACAGATGGATGAGCAGGCCCGGTACGAGAAGGCGAGGAAGAGGGTCGAGGAGATAAAGGGGTTCTACACCCACCTCCTGACCTACGTCCTCGTGAATCTCGCGCTCTTCGTTCTCAATCTCATCACGTCTCCAGGGAGCCTCTGGTTCTACTGGCCGCTCTTCGGCTGGGGAGTGGGTGTTCTGGCGCACGCGGGGTCTGTCTTCGGTCCCGGCCGTTTCTGGGGTCCGGAGTGGGAAGAGCGCAAGATCAAGGAACTGATGAAGAAGGACCAAGAAGGCGAGTAGCGAAACTGGACGGCGGGGGTACGAATATCCACTACGGTTCACGCGAACTACTTGCATGAGGGGCCGGCTGTGTCGAGCGTTCACCTGAAGGGGGGAGTGATGCATCTGAAGAAGATCCTTGGCGTGGCGTCGTGTGTCGTGGCCATTGCCGCTGCGACCGTCGTTCTCACGGGCTGTGCGGCGAAGACCGGCGCCTGCGCGTGGGGAGACCTGGACACCGGGCTCATCCTGGAGTACCGGATGTCCAGCGGCGATGCCATGTCCTACAGGTTCACGAGCGACTTCGTCCAGACGATGGAAGTCCAGGGCCAGTCGATTCCGATTGAATCAACGGAGGTCCTTTCGTTCTCCGTCGAGCCCAAGGGCATGACGGACGGGGAACATGCTCTTGGCATCACCATCGATGATCTCACCGTGACGGTATCGAGCCCCCAGGGCGAGATCGAGGCTGATACGGAGAACGTCGTGGGCGAGAGCTTCGACATGACGCTCTCGAAGCTGGGAGCCGAGGGAGGATTGCCCGACCCCGACGTCCTGCAGTACACCATCGGACCCCAAGGTCCGAAGAGCCTCATTACGGGCTTCGGCGTGATATTCCCCGATCTGCCCGAGGGCCCGATCACGATCGGCGATACGTGGCCCACCACGGTGGAGGTCGCGGAGGAGAACGACGAGGGCGACGCCCTCATCACGGTCCACGCCGTCAACACGCTCGAGGGTTTCGAAACGGTAGAAGGCCTTGAGTGCGCGAAGATAGCGGCCGTCCTAACCGGTACCATCGAGGGGGGCGGCACCCAGCAGGGAGCTGAATGGACGATGCAGTCGGACATGGACGGGAGCGGCACGTGGTACTTCGCGTACAAGGAAGGTATTCTTGTACGCGATGTCACTGAGGGCACGGCGGACGGCAGCATCGTGGTGCACGGCCCCAACGGCGATATGATGATCCCCGTCACCCGCGAGTACAGCATGGTCACCGAGCTGGTGAAGTAAGCACGAGGGAGAGCGAACGCAGCGGGTCCACGCCGGAGTCCTGGCGCGGACCCTGGGCCGTAGTTGAGCGGCGTGCGCGCACCATTCCCCCGCTGACGTCAAACCGACGGCCCCGCCGCTGGGTCAAACCGACAGAAGGTGTCTGACCAATCCTAGGGAGCGCTAGTGACGGCGAAACCCCGGGTCTTCCCGATCGAGTGCAAGACACTGATGACGAAGTCGAAGATCCCATCACTCGACTACGCCATCAATCCCTACCTTGGGTGTGAGCACGCGTGCGTCTACTGCTACGCGACGTTCATGGCGAGGTTCAGCGACATCAAGGACGAATGGGGCAGCTTCGTCGGGGTCAAGGAGAATGCGCCGGATGTTCTGCGGAAGGAGATCCCCCGCAGGAAGCCCGGTGTCGTCTCGTTCGGTACGGTCTGCGACGCCTATCAGGCAGTGGAGGAGCGGTACCGCATCACGAGGTCGTGTCTCGAGGCGTTCATCGATGCCGAGGGCTTCGAGGTCGGTGTGCTCACGAAATCGGACCTGGTGCTCCGCGACATCGACGTGCTATCGAAACTACCGAACGCGGATGTGGGCTTCAGTATCACGTGTCTCGACCGAGGACTCGCAGCCGTGTTCGAGCCGCGCGCGCCGTCCCCTTCGCGGAGGCTCGCGGCGATGCGAGAGCTCTCGCGGGAGGGTATCCCCGTGTGGGGTTTCTTCGGACCGGTGCTGCCCACGTTCACCGATACCGGCGATGAGATAGCTGAGATGCTGAGAGCGATGGCAGAGGCTGGCGCGACGCGCGTGCTCGTTGACATGATGAACCTCTACCCGAAGG
>JAUWLR010000051.1 GCA_030613615.1 Candidatus Eiseniibacteriota bacterium | reverse complement strand
ACGTGCGTTCGGAGTGGTAGTAGTCCTTGAAGTTGTGCAGGCCCAGCGAGAAGTTGGCCCGGTGGCCCCGCTGCTCGTAAAGCACATGGAAGTTGCTGGATTCGAGGCTCGAGAAGAAGTTCGTGGCGATATAGAAACGGTGGTTGCCGAGCACGTCGCTCACCGCGATCTGCGCCGCGGCGCTGAAACCGTATCCCGACGTGTAGGCGAATCCGCCGTTGACCCAGTCCGGCGTGAAGCGGGGCCTGTACCTCTCGACGGCCCCAATCCTACGAACGTCTTCGTCCCCCGGCGCGGGACCCTCGGCTCGTGTCTGTGGACCGTCGTTGGCATCGACGGCCGCTCGGTAGGCGGCGCTGGCTTTGGCGACCGTGGAACTACTGCTGTCCTGCCCGTCGGCCACGAACTCTGGTCCGATCACCTGCTCCTGCTCTTCATCAGCTGCGAGCGGAGTGCCGGTCACCTGCTCCTGCTCCCCGCCAGCCGCGAGCGGAGGCCCCATCACCTGCTCCTGCTGCCGCTCCTCATCAGCCGGCTCACCGGACAGCGCGGCCACCGTGGCATCCAACTCCTCTTCCACTTCGGCAGGCGATCCATATCCGGCGCCCGCGCACGCGGCAGGGAGCCAGGGCCCGTCGACCGCCTCGCCGCGGACGTACGCGCCGTCGATCCTCGCCTCTCGCTCCCCGCTTGCGATCGCGTCGGCAAAAGCCTTGAGCGGGGCCTTGATCGAGGCGATGTCCCACCCTCCCTCCCCGTAGACCCCGAGAGCCATGCGGTCCCCGTCGACCGACCAGCTGGGCGAGGACACACCACCGATGAGATGCGTCAGACGCACGCTCGTCGAGGCGTGGAGTTCGGCCAGGTGGAGCTGCGGCGAGCCGCTCGAGTCGGACACGTAGGCCACCCAGGATCCGTCGGGCGACCAGCTCGGCGAGTGCTCGTTCGCGACCGTGGCCACGAGTGTCTCGACTTCTCGCGTATCGACGTCGATGGCGTACAGATCGTAGCTCCGCCTCAGATCGTCCCGGACCGGAGCGCCGCGGTCCGAGGCGAAGGCTATGAGGCTGCCGTCCGGCGACCAGACGGGCGTCCTCTCGTCAAAGAAGTCGTCGGTCAGTCGGATGAGGTTCTCGCCGTCGGCGTCAGTGACGTAGAGGTCGGAAGCTCCGGCGCTCGTGCCCACGAACGCGATGCGGCTGCCGTCCGGCGACCACGAGGGAGTGAACGCACCGTCCAGGGCAAACCTGAAGCGCGCCCGACGCCGGCCGGTCTCCGCGTCGACGATGTGAAGGGCGTCGCTCGCGCCGGCCTTGGCGATCAGGCACAGCTCGGTCCCGTCGGGCGACCACGAAGCCCCGGGGCGGAGCAAGTGAAGCGTCTCGAAGTCGTCCGAACGCTCGCCCTTGACGGGCCGGCTGAGGACGGTCCCGTCCAGCATCGACACCACGTAGATGTCCGAGTATCCGCTGCGATCAGTGATGAACGCGACCCTCTGGCCATCAGGCGAGACCGAGGGACCCACGTTCAGATAGGAGTTGTCCTTCTTGTGGTCGGTGACGAGCTTCAGGATGTCCTCGCTACGGTTCCTCTCGGACACCTCGGGCCAGTACCGCTCCTTGAGCGAACGCTCCCATTCCTTCGAGAGCTCGACCGTCGTGAACCCGGTCGCCTCCATCAGGGCGCGCTCGAGGTTGTGAGTCCTCGCGAGGGTCTTGCCCGTCTCCTCGATCTTCTCGGGGCCGTACGTATCCGCGATGAAGCAGAGCGCCGACTGGCCCTCCTTGTACACGAGGTAGCCCCCCCAGAGGTACTGGAGGGGGATGATGTCATCGGACAGAGTGAGGTCGCGGAGTATCATCTCCGCCTCGGAGTCCCATCCGCGCGAGACGTACTCGGCCAGCCCCTCGACGAACCACAGCGGTACGGGGTTGCTGTAGGCCTGCCGGATGACGGACTCGACGAGCCCGCCGTAGATGATGTCGAACATGAAGACGTGTGTCAGCTCGTGATAGAGGACGTGGCGGAGGTCCTCGTACGAACCCGTGAAGGGAATGACGACCCTGTTCTTGAAGAGCTCCGTGAATCCCCCGACGGTCTCGCTGATGTGAGTGTCGGAGACGTTCGTCTGGCGGAAGTCGTTGTGCGATGCGTAGACGATGACCGGTATCACCGTCGTGAGCTCGTGCCCGAGGACCGTCTCGAACTCAGCGTTCGCGGCCTCGACTATGGTCGAAACAGCGTCCGCCAGGTCCTCGTAACCGTCGTAGTAGTAGACGTCGAAGTGCTCGGTCTGGACGATGTTCCAGGTGAACGCGCCGTACTGGACCTTGTTCCGCCCAAACCGCGTGGCGAGCGCGTCGGCCGGAACGAGGCTTACCGTGACCAGAGCGGCGATGACTAAGGCACTTGCGCGCCACGTTCTGAGCATCTCGACATCCTCCCGGGGACTCCGGTCGGCTGCTTAGGCGAAGAAGGGTGCCTCTATGGGTTCATTTTAGGCATCGCTTCGCAGTGTGTCAACTCCAGCGGTTGACTTCGCCGCTCCAGGCCGCGATGATGGTGCTCTCAAGCTCTCACAGTGCCTACGACGCGGAGGACAACACGGTGATTCAACTGCGCGCGTGCGAAGGAAGAACGGCGCCGGGCGTTCGGACGGCGGCCGCGGCGCTCGCGCTCGCCATTCTCATAACGGGCGGCTGCGGACCTGATGAGGGGACCGCGGAGCCCAGCGCCCCGGTTACCACCGGGTCTTCCGGCGCACCCTCGATGACGGAACAGGACTACATCGCTCACGTCGCCGCGCTGACGATCGCGGTCGAGGAGGGGCTGTCGGGCGAGGACGCCGCGTCACGGGCGGTCGAGCTGGGCAGCAGAGGGCACTCGCGCGAGGAAGTGAAGGAATTCGCTCGAGCACTCCGCTCGCGCCCGAAGACGTGGTTAGAGATCGAACGTGAAGTGGACAGAAGGATGGGTGAGCTCAGAAGCGCGGCCGGAGGAAGCGCCGGCGGCGCCGAGGGGCGGTGACGACGGCGGAGGACAGCCGCTGATCCTGACGTCGGCTTCTGAGCCTCTAGCCGAACGTGAGAGCGTCACGAACGAGCAGGAAGACCATCAGTCCGGCAAAGAAGACGAGGCCGGCCTGCTGCCAGACCTTGAGCTGCCTCTCGGTGAGCCCGCGGCGCCGCACCTTCTCAAGCGCCATGAGAAGCAGGTGGCCGCCGTCCAGGATCGGAAGCGGCAGCATGTTGATGAGGAACAGGTTGAGCGACATGAACGCCATGAATCCGAAGAAGTAGGTTGCCCCCCACCTGGCACTCTCACTGGCCAGCTGGATCACCTTGATGGGCCCGCCCACCATACTCCCCGAGACCTGTCCGGTCGCCAGCCCGACGAAGAACTCCGCTATCATCCGCAGGTTGAACGCGGTGAACCTGACGGCCGTCACGACGGCCTCGCCGGGGCCGAGTCGCCTGGTCTCCCACGGGCGCATTATGCCGATCATTCCGACGGTCCGCACGTCCGTCGTGCCAATGGGCTCGTCACCCTCCTCGGGGACGACGACGGCGCTCATCACCTCGCCGTCGCGCTCCCAGACGATGGTCAGCTCTTCGCCGAGGCTCTCGTAGATGATGCCGCCGAGTTCGCTCCAGCTTTCGACCCGGGCGTCGTCTATGGAGAGAACCCGGTCACCGGCTCTGATCCCGGCTCTGTCCGCCGGGCCACCGCTCAGTACGTCGCCCACGACGGACGGGACGTACGCCGTCAATCCGAGGTCGAGTTCGCCCGTCTCGTCGTTCCCGGCAACCCCGAGAGTGACCTCGGCGACCTCGCCCTGGTCCCCACCGCGGCTCACGACGAGGTCGACAGACCCGTCCTCGTCCAGGGCGGCGAGCCTGACCACGTCCTCCCAGCTCCCGACGTCCGTCCCATCGACCGACAGGATGCGGTCCCGCGGGAGAAGACCCGCGACGGCGGCCGGCGAATCCTCCTCCACCTCTCCTACGATCGGCTCGCCCAGGGTCTGGATCCCCGTGACCAGGAGGAGGCCGGTGGCGACCAGCACGGCCCAGATGAGGTTCGTGATCGGTCCCGCCGCAACGATGACAGCGCGGATGCCGATGCGCTTGCCGAGGAACGTGTCGGGACCGAGCTCCGTCGCATCGCCCTCGGCCGGTTGTTCCATGCCCGCCATCTTCACGTAGCCACCGAAGGGTATCGCGGAGATGGCGTACTCCGTCGCACCACGCGTGAACTTGAAGATGCGTGGACCGAAGCCCATCGAGAAGCGCTCAACGGTGACACCCGAAGCGCGCGCGGCCAGGTAGTGCCCGAGCTCGTGCACGAAAATGAGGATCCCCAGATTGAACACTATCGCGTAGAGGTAGAAGCGTATCATCAGCGTGAGACTCCGGAGTGGCCGGTGGTGAATGCCGCGCCCGCGGGCCCGTGGTCCGCGCGACCGGCGATCTCATTGACGATCTCAGCAGCCGTGGCCCTGGCGCTCCGCTCGGCCTCGAAGACGGCGGCCAGATCCTTGGCGGGGCCGGTCCCCTCCGCATCCAGAGTCCCGGCGATGACGGTAGCGATGTCACCGAAGCGGATCCTGCGCTCAAGGAACGCACCGACGGCGACCTCGTCCGCTGCCACCGCGGTCGTCGGTGAGGTCCCTCCCTCGCGTGCGCTCTCGAGGATCAGGTCGAAGCAAGGATACCGCTCAGGCTCGACGGGGCCGAAGTTCAGCGTCCCCATCTCCGCGGGCCGGAACTCATCGAACGAGACTGCGGGCGCGTCGGGGTAGAAAAGAGCGTACTGGATGGGAACGCGCATGTCGGGCGAACCGAGATGCGCCAGAAGGCTGCCGTCACGAAGACGGACGAGGGAGTGCACCACGGACTCCCGGTGCATGACCACGTCGATCTTATCCAGCGGGAGGTCGAAAAGCCACATGGCCTCCAGGACCTCCATCGCCTTGTTGACGAGCGTGGCGGAATCGACCGTTATCTTCTCGCCCATGTCCCAGGTGGGGTGCGACAGAACCGCCTCGACGGCAGCAGACGCCATCTCGTCGACAGGCAGGTCACGCAACGGGCCGCCGGAAGCCGTCAGCACGATACCGCTGACCTCGCCAGACGCGGTCCCCCTGAGACAGCGGAATATGGAACTGTGCTCGCTGTCGACCGGTATCAGTTCGCTGCCCGTCCGACCGGCGAGGCTCGTAACGAGCCCGCCCGCCATCACGAGCGACTCCTTGTTGGCGATGGCCAGCCTCTTGCCGGCCGCGACGGAAGCCGCGGTCACGGGCAGGCCGGCCGTGCCGACCAGCGCATTCACCACGAGATCCGCCTCGGGATCGGACGCAAACGCCACCAGCGCCTCCTCGCCCACTCCGACCTCGAGGTCCCCTTCCAGTGCCGCGTCGCCGGCTGCTTCCTCACCGATGGCGACTCTCGTGACACCGAACTGCCTCGCCTGTGCGGCAAGGAGCTTGGCGCTCTTCAGGGCTGAGAGACTCACAACCTCGAAGACGTCCGGATTGGACTCGACGACCGACAGCACGCTCCGTCCAATCGAGCCCGTGGACCCTAGAACTGCTATGCGCTTCCGTGACGAGATAGAGCACTCCCATCCAGGTTGTGTCGTGCGATCCGCCCGGACCGGCCGACTACACGACCAGGAACCTCAGGTAGTAGTAGACGAGTGGAGCAACGAACAGGACGCTGTCGAAACGATCGAGCATGCCCCCGTGCCCCGGCAGCGCGTGCGACGTGTCCTTGATCCGGACGTCGCGTTTCATCAGTGACTCAACGAGGTCTCCGAGAATGCCCATGACCGGGGCGGTCAGGCCGAGCACCAGCGCGTCCACGACTGTCAGAAGCGGAACGATCGTGGCCCTGGCGATGAAGGCAACCGCGAGGGCGAGTGCGACGCCGCCCAGAGCGCCCTCGACCGACTTGCCCGGGCTCACTCGGGGAAGGAGTTTCTTCTTGCCAATGGCGTTCCCGACGAAATAGGCGCCCGTGTCGGTCGCCCACGCCAGGAGGAATGCGAAGATAACGAAAAAGCCGCCCAGGTCCGCACCCACGACACCCTCGCCGAGCCGCCTGAGCAGGATGATGTGGCTGCCAAGCCAGGCGACGTAGAAGACACCCAGAATGGTCGTCGATATGTGAAAGACGGCGAACTCTCCGTCACGTCTGAAGAGCTCCATCCCCATGATGGTGATGAGCATCAGAGTGATGAAAAGCCCCGAGAAGACACCGCCCTGGAAGTAGACGTACCAGGACACTACCAGGCCGGCCGCGACCCCGACGGTCTTGAACGGCCTGATGCCCTTGGCCTCCATCATGCGGTAGAACTCGAAGAGGCCAACCCCGATGACGAGATTCATGGCCAGCAGGAACGGGATGCCGCCCACGAGCGAACAGATGACCGTGACGGGCACACCGACCGATGCTGTCAGAAGTCGCGCTGTGAGCTGCCGTCGGTCGATACCCATGCTCTACCGCCTCTTCGAAGAGGCGACGCCGACGCCGCCGAAACGACGATCGCGCCGCTGGTAGTCGGCCAGAGCCTCATACAGGTGGCGCCTGCGGAAGTCGGGCCATAGCACCTTCGTGATGTATATCTCGCTGTAGGCTATCTGCCACAATAAGAAATTGCTGATGCGCCGCTCCCCGCTCGTGCGGATCAGTAGATCAGGATCGGGAACATCGGGAGAGTACAGGAAACTACGGAAGATGTCTTCGTCTATGTCTCCCGGCCGCACGTCGCCCCGGCACGCCGCCTCCGCGATCCCGCGGGCGGCGTCCATGATCTCGGCGCGCCCCCCGTAACTGATGGCCAGGTTCAGCCTGAGACCTGTGTTGCCGGACAACCGCTCGATGCTCGCGTCCAGGCGACTGCGCACATATTTCGGAAGCCGGTCGAGACGGCCGATCGCGTTCAGACGGATGTTGTCATCGTCCATGTCGTCGATCTGCTCACGCAGGGTCTGGTCGAGAAGATGCATGAGGCCCGCGACCTCGGATCTGGGCCGGGTCCAGTTCTGCATCGAGAACGTGTAGAGGGTGAGTTCCGAAAGCCCGAGCTCGGCGCCGGCGGCCACCACGTCTCTCACGGACGCGGTGGCGGCCGCGTGTCCCGCGACGCGCGGCAAGCCGCGCCTCCGAGCCCACCTGCCGTTGCCGTCCATGATGATGGCCACGTGGCGCGGCAGGAGGTCGCGGTCAAGCGCGAGCTTCCCTGAGGTAAGATCTGGCTTCTTCCGTGTCATGTCTGCAACAGTCGCCTCTGCCAGCATCGATTCGGGGTGAAACGCGGGGACGGCCGACCATCGCCAGCCGTCCCCCAAATGGTCGCCTCGTGCTAAGCCTACGCCTTACTTACCCGGTTCAATGGCATCGAACGGGCACTCTTCGGCGCACAGCCCGCAGTCCGTGCAGGCTTCCGGGTCGATGACGTACTTGTCCTCGCCCTCGGAGATCGCCTCGACCGGGCACGCGCTGACACAAGCGCCACACGCCGTGCACTCGTCGGTGATCACGTATGCCACTCACTGCCTCCTGATGAAGAGTTTCTCTTACTGCCGATACTACCAATCGACCCGAACGGGTGTCAGAGCACCCGTGTCAGACCTCCATCAACTCAGTTTCCTTCGCCGCGAGGACGCGGTCTATCTCGCGGATGTTCTCGTCGGTCATCTCCTGGACGGTCTTGTCGTGAGCGCGGTGGAAGTCGTCCTCGGATATCTCGCCGTCCTTGTGCTTCTTCTTGAGAGCCTCGTTGACATCGCGCCGGACGTTCCGAACCGCGACGCGACCCTCCTCGGCGAGCTTGTGCACGTAGCGGACCATCTCCTTGCGCCTCTCCTCGGTCAGCGCCGGGATGGGCACGCGGATGAGGTTGCCATCGCTCGACGGGTTCAGGCCCAGGTCGGCCGAACGAATCGCCTTCTCTATGTCTCCGACTATCTTCCTGTCCCAGGGCTGAACGACCAGAAGGCGCGCCTCAGGGACACTGATGTTGGCCACCTGTCTCAGGGGGGCCACGCTCCCATAATACTCGACCTTGACCCCGTCCAGAAGCGCCACGGTCGCCTTCCCCGTGCGGATCTTCGCGAACTCCCTTCTGACTGCCTCGACGGCCTTCTCCATCCTGTTCCCGGCATCAGCAAAGAGCTCGTCCATCGACTAGCCTCCCTTGACGGTTGTTCCCACCGGCTCTCCCGCGACCGCCCTGGCGATGTTGCCTGGCACCGCGAGAGCGAAAACGACCAGGGGCACTCCCTGCTCCCTGGCCAACGACACGGCGGTCATATCCATGACCATGAGCCGTTTCTCAAGCATCTCCTGATAAGTCACGCTTGCGAAACGGACAGCGCCAGGGTTCCTGGCGGGGTCCGAATCGTAGACGCCGTCGGCCTGCGTGGCCTTGAGGAGCACTTCGGCTCCTGTCTCGGCTGCTCGCAGAACGGCGGCGGTGTCTGTGCTGAAAAACGGGTTGCCCGTACCGGCGCCGAAGATGACGACGGCGCCCCCCGACAGATGGGAATCGGCCACCCTGTGATCGAACGGCTCCGCGATCCGGCCGCAGGGGATCGCACTCATGAGCACGGCCTTCTGCCCCAGCGACTCGAGCGCTTCCCTAAGCACGAGCCCGTTCACCAGGGTCGCTGCCATTCCGGCAAAATCGGAACCGACGCGGTCGGCCTCCCCGGCGGCCACCGCGATACCCCGTAAGATATTCCCGCCTCCGATCACGACACCTATCTCTGCACCGGTGTCCGCGGCGGACTTGATCTCCATCGCCAGTCGCACGGCGGACTCGCGTGACACGGGTGCGCCACCCTCGCCCAGGAGAGATTCCCCGCTCACCTTCAGAACTACGCGTCTATACGCAGCAGGCACCTGAGGCTTCCTCTTGGCCCTCCGGCCCGTTCTCGCCCAGTTCCATCCGGACGAAGCGCGCGATACGGATGTTCTCGCCCAGGGTCGCGATCGTCTGCGTGAGGAGATCGCCGACGGTGATGTCGGTATCCTTCACGAACGGCTGCTCCAGCAGGCAGACCTCAGAGTAGTATTTCCCTATCTTGCCGTCCACGATCTTGGCGACGATATTCTCGGGCTTGCCGGACGCCAGAGCCTGTTCCGTGTAGATGCTCCTCTCGCGCTCGAGCACGTCCTGGGAAAGCTCCTCCCTCTGGACGACCAGAGGGCTCTGGGCGGCCACGTGCATGGCAACGTCCTTCGAGAACGTCTGGAAGAGGTCCGTCTTGGCCACGAAGTCGGTCTCACAGTTGATCTCGACAAGCACGGCCAACTTCGACCCCGCGTGGACGTAGGAAGCGACGAGGCCCTGGCCCGTCGCGCGCTCGGCCCTCTTCGCGGCCTTCAGTATCCCCTCCTTGCGGAGGTGGTCGACGGCCTTCTCCACGTCGCCGCCGGTCTCCTGCAGCGCGGCCTTGCAGTCCATCATACCTGCTCCGGTCTTCTCCCGGAGTTCCTTCACCTGAGCAGCGGAAATGCCCATTCCATTCTCCAATGATGTGTGACGTAAGATGTGCAAAGAACGCTCAGACGCCGTCTACTGCGCCTGAGGTGCGGCCTCACCGCTCTCGCCGCCTGTCGCAGCAACGACGGCGGGCTCGACAGCATCCGCGCCCTCGAGGGAGGTCGTCTTGACCTCCAGCACGGTGTCCGCGACGAACGACGCGAAGAACCTGATCGACCGGAGGGCGTCGTCGTTGCCCGGAACCGGGAACTCGATCTTCTCCGGATCGGAGTTCGTGTCACAGATTCCGACGATCGGGATCCCGAGCTTGTTCGCCTCGCTCTGGGCGATCTTCTCCTTGCGGGTATCCAGGATGAAGATCAGGCCGGGGAGCTTGTCCATGGTCCGGATTCCGTCGAGGACCTTGACGAGCTTGGCCTTCTCTCTCTCGAGCTGGAGGATCTCCTTCTTCGAGATGAGATTGTAGGTGCCGTCCTCGGCCATGCGCTCGACATCCTCGAGGCGCCTGATGCTCTGGCGTATGGTCCGGAGGTTGGTGAGTGTGCCGCCGAGCCATCGCTCGGTGACGAACATCATCCCACAGCGGACGGCTTCCTCCCGGACGATGGCCCTGCCCTGCTTCTTCGTGCAGACGAACAGGATCTTCTCGCCGCGCCTCACGCTCTCCGCGATGGCGTCGCGAGCCTTGTCCAGGCAGATCAGTGTCTTCGCGAGATCGATGATGTGAATCCCGTTGCGCTTCATGAAGATGAAGGGCTTCATCTTGGGATTCCAGCGGTGGGTCTGGTGTCCGAAGTGGACACCGGCCTCCAATAGCGTCTGCAGATCGACTTTTGGCATCTTTACGTTTCTACCTCCGTGAACAGGTTGTTCCTCCGCGACCCTCATCCCGGCGCGGGCCACGAGCGACGTCCTTCGCGCCCGCGGACCCCCCGTGCCGGTCAGGCCGCGTGTGAGATTCCCTCGCCCGCTACGGACGTGGGTACCGCCACTGCTACCTCTTCGAGAACTGGAACTTCTTCCGCGCTCCCTTCTGACCCGGCTTCTTCCGCTCCTTCATCCGCGGGTCCCTGGTCAGAAGTCCAGCCTGCTTCAGAGGCTTCCTGTAGCTCTCGTCCACCTTGACGAGCGCACGAGCAATGCCCAACCGCACCGCACCGGCCTGCCCGCTGCTGCCCCCGCCGTTCACGTTCGCATGCACGTCGTACCGGTCGCCCGTCGACGTCACATCAAAGGGCTTAAGGACGCCCTCGACCACGGTCTCACGCGGGAAATAGGTGCCGATCGCCTTGCCGTTGACCGTCCTGTTCCCACTGCCGGGCACGAGCCTTACCCTGGCGATCGATTCCTTCCTTCTGCCGACCGCCTGAATCGTGTTGCTCATCTATTCGACTCCTTTCGCACCGGCCGTCGAACCGCCCATGCCGCCGGTGAACTCCAGAGGCTCGGGGCACTGGGCCTGGTGCGGATGGTCCGGACCGGCGTAGACTCTGAGCTTCTTCAGCATCTTGCGCCCAAGCTTGTTCTTGGGGAGCATACCCTTCACCGCGCGTCTCATGACCTCGCTCGGCCTCTTCTCCATCATCGTCCTGACGGTAACGTACTTCCCCGCCCCCGGGTGCCCGCTGTGGCTGAAGTACGTCCTCTGGTCGAGCTTCTTGCCCGTGAGCTGTATCTTCTCAGCGTTCACGATGATGACGTAGTCGCCCGTGTCGAGGTGAGGCGAGAAGTTCGTCTTGCCCTTTCCCCTCAGGACGGCCGCCACTCTGGTCGCAAGCCGCCCGAGCACCTGCCCGTCGGCGTCAACGATGTAGTGCCGTCGCCCGAGTTCGATCTCAGGGAGTTTCGTTACGTGTGTCGACATCGGAATCTCCTCCAGATTCTCCGCTCCGGATTTAAGGGACACAAGCCGCATCGGGCACAAGTGCACCCCCGCGCCGGATCCAACCGCGCTTTCCTGCAATACGAACCTGTAAGTTTAGTGGTGCAGGGGACACATGTCAAGCTTCAAGACCCCATCTGCCACGAAAGAGCGTTTCCTCGTACGGGGCTCTGAAGACACCGGCGTCTGTGACGATCGCCGTCACCAGACGTGACGGTGTGATGTCGAAGGCGGGATTGTAGACGGACACCCCCGGTGGGGCGACCCGCACCCCCTGAATGTCAGTCACCTCGGAGCCGTCGCGCTCCTCGATGGGTATCTGGGCGCCGCTTTCGAGCGAGCCGTCCAGCGTAGAGGACGGGGCCGCAACGTAGAACGGGACGCCATGCTCCCACGCGGCGAGCGCAAGCGGGAACGTGCCTATCTTGTTGGCCACATCGCCGTTCCGGGCGATGCGGTCGGCGCCGACCACGACCTTCGTCACCCAGCCCCGCGCCATTGCGGACGCGGCCGCGCTGTCACAGAGAAGCGTGACGTCTATCCCCTTCTGTTGGAATTCCCAGGCGGTCAGTCTGGCGCCCTGCAGGAGCGGTCTGGTCTCGTCGACGAAGACCCTGATCTTCTTCCCTTGCTCGACCGCCGCGAATATGACCGCGAGGGCGGTCCCGTACTCGGCAGTCGCAAGCCCACCCGCGTTGCAGTGGGTCAGCACGCCGTCGCCGTCGTCGATGAGTGACGCGCCGTGCTCTCCGATCCGCCGGGACAGCTCACGGTCCTCCTCATAGATGGCAAGCGCCTCCGCGATCAATCTGCGCACGACCTCGCCCGAATCGCCCACCGCGGGGTCACGCAGGACCTCGAGCATCCGAGCGACCGCCCAGCCGAGGTTGACGGCCGTAGGGCGCGTCGAGTCGAGGAACTCGGCCGCGGATGCGACCTCGGTCCTGAACCGGGAAAGGCCCAGGGCCTGATGCTCGAGAGCCGCAAGAGCGATCCCCATCGCCGCGGCGACCCCGATGGCGGGAGCGCCACGCACCTCGAGCCGCCGGATGCTCTCGGCGATGTCGCGGTAGTCGTGCGTCTCCTTGTATACGAGCTTCCGCGGGAGCTGCGTCTGGTCGATGAGTCTGACCGCGTCTCCGAGCCATTCTATCGTCTTGGTGCTCGTGCCTGTTCCCATGTCACCCCCCCGGGTACGTCTCACCGCGCCGTCCTCCGCCCGCCAAGTCAGGCCCGCCAGGTCAGCGCGGCTCGCCACGCAGTTCCTTCAGGAGCAGGCTCAGACGGACGACGGGCAGCCCCACCACGTTGTAGAAACACCCGTCGACTCTCGAGACGAGAGCCGCGCCACACTCCTGAATACCGTAGGATCCCGCCTTGTCCAGCGGCTCGCCGCCCGCGACGTAGCCCTCTATCTCACTGCCCGTGAGTTCGCGGACCAGGACCCTTGTTCTCTCGAAGCCTCTCACAACCTCGCCGTCCGAGCAGCGAACGACCGCGAGCCCGGTCAGCACCTCGTGCCACCTCCCGCTGATGGCGCGGAGCATCCGCACCGCGTCGGGCGGGTTGGACGGCTTCCCCAGCAGCACACCGTCGACGATCACGATGGTGTCGGCGCCGAGAACCGTCCCCTCGGAGTGGCGGCGAGCGACCTCGGAGGCTTTCAGCTCCGCCAGCCTGACGACGAGGTCCTCGGGAGCCTCACCAGGATTGATGTTCTCTTCCGTTCCCGGGATGTCGATCACGAACTCCAGGTCGAGGCCCTCGAGTATGCGTCTTCTGCGAGGAGAACCGGAAGCCAGGACCAGAGGCAGTTCGGTGAGGAGATCCGCGATCAGACTGCAGTTCACGAGACCTCCCCCGGACCGCCGGCGGCTGCCCCTGCGTCCGTGTCGAGGATGATGGGCACGGGACCCTGGTTCTCTATCGACACCATCATGCGCTCGCCGAACCGACCGGTCGCGACCGTCAACCCATCCTCCCGAAGGAGCTCGCCGACGCGCTCGTAGAGCCTTCGCCCCTTCTCCGGCCGCGCCGCACCGACGAAGCTGGGCCTGCGGCCCTTCCTGCACGAGGCCAGCAAGGTGAACTGCGAGATCAGCAGGATTGCGCCGCCCACATCGGCGACCGAGAGATTCATCTTCCCGCCGTCGTCCTCGAAGATCCGGAGGGCAGCCATCTTGCCCGCCATCCAGCGGGCCTCGGCGTCCGCGTCGCCCTCGGCAACGCCCAGGAGAACGACCAGCCCGCGCTCGATCTCGCCGAGCGTTCGCCCGCCGACCGTGACGCGCCCGCGCGATACTCTCTGCAGCACTGCTCTCACGTCCGTCTCCTCGACTCGTGGGACGGCCCGCACCGCCCGACGCCATGGCCCGTGCGAGGGCCCCCGCACGGGCGAACGCTAGTGCCTCCGCACCGACCGTCGCCGCGCGACGCCCTTGACGCCCTTGAGCCCCCCGAGCGTCCGGATGAGCTTCTTCAGCCGGTGGAGGTTCCCGACGGCCACACTGAAGCGGGCGACGACCAGGCCGTCCTCGGTGGCCATGGACGCCCCGGTGACCTCGACCCCCTGATCCGCTATCGCCCTCGACACGTCCGCCAGGAAGCTGCTCGTGAGGTTGCCGCGAACGACGAAGCTGGCGGGGAACGTCTGCCCCTCGCCGACGTCCCACTCGACGGCCATCTTGTGCTCGTCGTCGATCGTCGGTCCGAACGTGTTCGGGCAGCCGACCCTGTGTACCGATATGCCCCGGCCCCGCGTGATGATGCCCACTATCTGGTCGCCCGGCACCGGCTGGCAGCACTTGGCGAAACTGAGCATGATGTCCCCGATACCCTTGATCCTCACGCCGGTCTCCGGTCGCCTCACCTTCCTGGCAAAGCGCTCGACTATGGCGGGTCGCCTGGAGGAAACGGGTCTCAGCTTCCGCTCGAGCTCACCGGGGCCAACGTCGCCGCGCCCGACGGCCGCAGCCAGTTCCTGAGTACCGTCGAGCCCGAAGCTCTGCGCCACGTCATCGAGCGACACGTCGCCCGCGCCGCGTCCGAGCTTCTTGAGTTCCTTGTCTATGATCCTGCGCCCGAGGATGATGCTCTCACCGTCTGCCTGCTCTCTCAGGTAGTGGCGGATCTTGCTGCGCGCTCGCGACGTCGCCACGAAACTGAGCCAGTCCCTGCTGGGACGCGCGGCCTCGGACGTGACAACCTCCACGGTCGATCCGCTCTCGAGAGAGTCCTTCAGGGAAACCAGCCTGCCATCGACGCGCGCGCCCGCACAGTGGTTACCGACGTCCGTGTGAATGGAGTAGGCGAAGTCGATCGGCGTTGAGCCCTTCGGCAGGTGCTTGAGGTCTCCGTTTGGCGTGAAGACGAAGATCTCGTCCCGGTAGAGGTCGACCTTGAGCAGCTCGAGAAACTCGTCGGCCTCCGTCAGATCGATGTTCCCCTCGAGAAGCTGCCTGACCCACGCCAGGCTCTCCATCAGCTCGTCGTCGGCCGGACTGCCCTCCTTGTACGTCCAATGGGCCGCAATCCCTATTTCCGCCTGTTCGTGCATTTCCTCGGTGCGGATCTGGACTTCCACCATCTGACCGCGCGGGCCGATGACCGTGGTGTGAAGCGCCCGGTACCCGTTGAGCTTCGGTGTCGCGATGAAGTCCTTGATGCGATCGTGGACCGGCGTGTAGAGCGTGTGGACCGCTCCGAGCGAGCGGTAGCACTCACCGACGGTGGACGTGATTATCCGCATCGCCACAAGGTCGTAGATCTCGTCGACCGTCTTATCCTGGGCCAGCATCTTCTTGTGGATGCTGTAGAGGTGTTTCGCTCGGCCGAAGATCCTGGCCTGGATCACCTCGCGCTCCAGCGCTTCCCGGATAGGCCGCGATATCTGCTCGATGTAGCCGTCCCGCTCCAGGCGGCCGGCGGAGCGAG
>JAUWLR010000241.1 GCA_030613615.1 Candidatus Eiseniibacteriota bacterium | reverse complement strand
CGCCGCGGGGATGGCTTCGCGGTGGGTCACGGCGTCCCTGATCATCTGCACCCGCGGAGCGTTGTCGAACGTATCGCGACCTGATAGCAGTGACGACAACTTTTCCTGGAAGCTCATTTGCGCCTCTCTGGTAGCCAGGTGTCCGGTGGCTCGGTAGCTTGTGGCCGCGGCATCTGCCGGGCCTGCGCCATCCGCCGGGCCCGCGCCGCGCCCCGTCGCATGAACGCTGAAGCGTCCATGATATACGAACATCCCGCCGCGCGGGAAGAGCGAAGGCACACCAACAATAGCGTAGCATATTGGCTTGACTGAATCCCGCTCGTACAACACAATGGGTTCAATCCAAATGACATAGTCAGGCAGCCACTGCTGACGCGAAGCTGCATTCCCCACCAGACCCCCGGTTCCCCGGGGAAGGAGGTGCGCAGGATGAACGCTCGCATGAACGCTCTCAAGAGGACGGGGAGCGCGCTCGTCGTGCTCGTTTGCCTCACGGCCGCCCTGCTGGCGCTGAGTTCACCCGCTCTGGCTGTCAAGCGCGGCACGGAGTCGGTCAACTGCGGCGGAGCTGCTTCCGCGTCAGCGTCGTACAAGGCCCACGACACCATCGGCCAGTGCCCCATCGGTCCCGTGGGCGAAGGCGGCGGCATGAGGATCTACGACGGCTTCTGGCTGACGCTCCCCAGTATCAACGTGCCGGTTCAGGGCGCAGTCTTCGCCGTGCTCTCCGATGCTGGCACGCCGCTCGTCCGCTGGACCGTGGGCTCGCTCGCGGACCTTGAGGGATTCAACATCCACAGAGCCATCGCCGAGGACGGCCCGTTCGAGCTCTTGAACGAACAGCTGCTCCCGGCCGAGTCGCCCGGCAGCTACGAGGACACGACCACCTGGCCTGAGACGAGCTTCTGGTACGAGGTCCGGGCGCTCTTCGCCGACGGGACTGAGGACGTCGTCTACGGCTCGCCGGCCGAGATCATGACGGGCGGACGCCTGGCGCTCGCGCTCTACCCGCTTCGACCGAACCCGTCTCGCGGCTCCACGACGATCCGCTTCGACATCCCGGATCATTCCGGTCTTGTTCATCTCGTCATCTACAACGTCCGGGGCCAGCGCGTGTGCACGGTCGTCGAAGGTACTGTCGACCGCGGCCGCCACGAGAGAACCTGGGACGGCAACGACGACCACGGCAGGCCTGTCGCGTCCGGTGTCTACTTCGCGAGGCTCCTGGTCGACGGCAACGCAGACGACCAGAAGCTCATGGTGCTGCGTTAGTCGACGCACTGTGGCTGCAGGTCAAATCGACCGGCGCGACACCTTAGCCGGAGCGCGGACACACACGGAGGTTCTCCATCGACCGCATCGTCCTTTCCTTCTGCATGCTGAGCCTGCTGCTCCTCGTGGGGCAGGTCATACGGACCAAGGTCCGGTGGACACAGAAGCTGCTCCTCCCCGCCTCCGTCATTGGTGGTCTCCTCGGCCTCGTCGTCCTTCAGCTTCTGCAGCGCTACGCGCCGGGCTCAGACCAGTTCGTCTCCGACGCGACGGCCGGCTGGAGCAAGCTGCCGAGCTTTCTCATCAACATCGTCTTCGCGACGCTCTTCTTAGGAGTTGCCATCCCGCCGCTCAGGAAGGTCTGGCGCATCGCCGGCCCGCAGCTCGCGTTCGGGCAGATAGTGGCGTGGGGGCAGTACGCCGTGGGCATCGGTGTCACTCTGTTCGTACTCGCGCGCATCTTCGACATACCGCCGATGTTCGGCGCGATTATCCCGATCGGGTTCGAGGGCGGCCACGGCACGGCCGCGGGGCTCGCTCCCGTCTTCGCCGACAAAGGATGGGCCGAGGGCGCCGACCTCGCGCTCGGCTCCGCGACAGTGGGCGTTGTCGCGGGCGTGATCGTGGGAATGGCTCTGGTCAACTGGGCCGCGCGCAAGCGCTACTGCAAGGGAGCGGCCGAGCAGCGCGACACGCGCGAGGTCACCGGAGACGGCATCGTCCCGACGGACGAGCGCACGGAGGCGGGGAAGCTCACGTTCCGCTCGGAGTCGGTCGAAACGCTCGCGATGCACCTGGCCGTCGTCGCGGTCGCAATGCTCATCGGCTACATCCTCAAGAAGGGACTCACGGGGGTCGAGGGACTTTGGCTGACCGACCCCAAGAACGCCATCCTCGGCAGCTTCCCCCTCTTCCCGCTCGCGATGGTCGGAGGAGTGATTCTCCAGAAGTTCTTCGACCGGTTCGACAGGCGGCAGGTGCTGGACAGGCGCCTGATGCGCAGGCTTCAGGGGCTCTCGCTCGATTACCTGGTCGTCGCTGCGCTCGCCACACTCAAGATCGAGGCGATCATCACAAACATCGTCCCGTTCCTCGTCCTGATGCTTGTCGGCATCGCGTGGAACGTCTGGTGCGTGATGTTCCTCGCACGCAGGATGCT
>JAUWLR010000231.1 GCA_030613615.1 Candidatus Eiseniibacteriota bacterium | reverse complement strand
TCCACCTCGATACTCTGGCTCGGGGTCGGGCTCCTCGTGTTCTTTCGATGGTCGGAGAAGCCGAAGTTCCTCAGACGCGGGGTCTGGATTCTGGCTGTGCTGCTCGTTTTTTCGCTCTTCCTCGGTTACGTAGACGAGCTGCGCGGCTACTACGAGGCTCTTCCCGTGTTGCTGCTGCTTGTCGCCCAGAGCGTCGCAACCGTTACCGGCGTCGAGCTGACACCGCTTGCGCGGCCGACCGGGGGCGAAGTGCGCACCTCGGCGACCGTCTGAGCGGTCGGGCGGCACCGGCCCGTGGGTCTCACGCCGGGGTCTGCCGGACCCGGTACGCCGCGACGCGGGAACAGGTACGGAGAGCGGGAGAGCAATGGGCTCACCAGAGCTGCGCAGGAATGCAGGGGCGCCCCCCGGGTTGGGAGCGCCGTGGATCGCGGCGCTGATCGCGTGCGGGTTCGTATGCTACCTGGGCGCAATCAACTCCTTCTTCCTCGCGGACGACTTCGACTCCATACGTAGCGTCGTCCAGGGTGGACCTTTCGGTCTCTGGTCGACGCGTGGCTGCGCCTTCTTCAGGCCTGTCGCTTCTCTCAGCTTCTTCCTCGATCACGCCGTCTGGGGTCTGAGACCGGTCGGCTACCATCTGACGAACCTGGTGCTTCATCTCGTCTCCGTGGTCCTGGTGGCGCGGATCGCCCTCATGCTGGCACGGCTGAGTCCGATGCTCGAGCGGAACGCGCGGGAGGTAGCGTTCTTCTCGGGGCTCTTCTTCGCGGTTCTGGCGACCCATTCCGAGCCGGTCGTGTGGATCTCGGGGAGGACGGATCTGCTCGCGTGTCTCTTCTCGCTGGCTTCTCTTCTGGTCTACCTGTCGGCCAGGCTCTCAGGGAAACTCAAGAGGCTGCCCCTGTCTCTCGCCTTCCTGCTGCTCGCGCTTCTTTCCAAGGAGGCGGCCATCGCGCTTCCTCTCATCATCGTGGTCCTCGAGCTCTTCTTCTACGCGCGGTCAAAGAGGAAGGACCTGCGAACGCTTCGGTCGGGAGCACTGCCGTACGTCGCGCTTCTCATTCTGTATCCGCTCGTCAGATACCTCGCGCTCGGAAAGCTCATCGGCGGCTACGGCCGCCGAATCCACACGTACATCGACCTCGAGGTCGTCGGGAAGCTGCTCTTCTACTTCCCAGCCAGGGCGCTCGTGCCCGCGCTGGGAACCGTCTCGGTAGGGGGGGTCCTCGTGCCCCTGAGCGGGGCGGTCTTCGCCGCGGCGGTCGTTGTGATACTGCTCATATCAAGGGTCAGCCGGGAGCGGCATCTCCCCCGGCTTGTCTACCTCATGGTCGGTATCTGTTTCCTGTCGATAGTGCCGGTCATGAACCTCAGCGTGACCGCCGGCACATCGGAGGGGACGAGGTTCCTCTACTTCCCCTCGGTTTTCCTCGTCGTGACCCTGGTGCTTGCCCTGGCGAGCGTTCTCAGGAAGAGAGAGTTCGTGGTCGTCTGCCTGATCCTCGCCGCGGCCCACGGCGGTCTCCTGGTGAGGTCGACACGTCTCTGGAGGCGGGCTGGTGACGTGTCGAGGAGTGTCGTCCAGGACATCATCGACGCGCCCGCCGCGGACCGGCTATGGATTCTCAACGTGCCGGATGACATGCGTGGCGTGTACGTTTTCAGGAACGGTGTCGGCTCCGCCCGCTCGCTTTTCTGCGATGAGGACGGCCCGGCCGATGTGGTGCCGCTCCGGCGGCACGTGATCCCGCTGGACGGTGGCACGGCGAGCGCGGCGAGAGAGGGTCACCGCGAGTATCGCCTGCGGGTCTCCGACTGCAGGGCCCTTCCGATTGCCTCTCCGAGGGTCACGCCCGCGTTCGTTGAGGAGAACTTCGACGTCTTCGAAGAGGACGCCTGCGTTGCGAGATTCGTGTTCAGGGAGTCGGTGATCGGAGATCGTGATCGGGTGGCCTTCTACTCGGGAGGTCGCCTCCATTACCTGGATTCCCCGAAGGACCCCGGGCCGCAGGACGCTCCGGTGGCTACTCGATGATGTGCAGGAGATCGGAGAGGACAAAGTAGAGCCTGCCGATGAGGAGGGAGATACGCGCCATCAGCGTGTATCCGAAGGACGCCCCGAAGCTGACCATGATGAAGACGATGCCCACCCGCGCCGCCCACCCCAGCGCACCCTTGTGGGGTTTCGAGAAGTAGAAATAGAGGATCGTCGTTATCACGCCCACCGTCAGGATCACGTTGTTCAGACTGACGATGTTCCATCCCGTCACCGGCAGAAGCGTCGCCTGCAGCTGGGGCATCACGTAGCCCTGGATGTTGGCCGTGATCCCCAGGCCAGCGCCGATGCCCACGGTGAAAGCGATGGGCCATCTCGACAGCCACGCGGTACGAGGGAACCAGCGCGACAGCATGATCAGCCCCAGCGCACCGGGAACCAGCAGGATCCATTTCTCGAGGCCGGTCTCGCTCTGGAAGCCCTGTATGAGCATGGGGTAGACGTCGAAGAACGCGACGTAGATCAGCCAGTAGCCCGCGGACACACCGACGTAGATGTGCTCGGCGAGCTTGTAGATCGGGTTGTCCTTGTACAGGAATGAGAATATCGCGA
>JAUWLR010000233.1 GCA_030613615.1 Candidatus Eiseniibacteriota bacterium | reverse complement strand
TCTCGTCCTCGGCGATCCACTCCAGCGCCTGTTCCAGCGACATCCGCCGCACCGGCAGCAGTTGCACCGCGATGTCCGACGTCGACGAGCGGATGTTGGTGAGCTTCTTTTCCTTCGTGATGTTGAGGTTGATGTCACCCTCGCGCGCGTTCTCGCCGAGGACCATCCCCTCGTACACACGTTCCCCCGGCTCGACGAACATCTCCCCGCGCTTCTGCGCCTGCTCGATAGCGTACGCCACCGCTGCACCCGCGCGGTCCGCCACCAGCGCCCCGTTCGTGCGATGCTCAATCTCTCCCTGCCACGGCTCATACCCGTCGTATAGGTGGTTCAGCAGCCCCGTGCCGCGGGTGTCCGTAAGGAGCTGGCCGCGGAAGCCGATGAGCCCCCGCGATGGGATGCGGAACTCCAGCCGCACCCGGCCTGTGCCATGGTTCACCATGTTCGTCATGCGCCCCTTGCGGCCGGCGATCTTCTGCGTCACGACGCCCACGTAGTCCTCCGGGCAGTCGATCACCAGGTGCTCCATGGGCTCGTGCACTACGCCATCGATTTCGCGGGTTATCACCTGCGGCTTGCTCACCGACAGCTCGAATCCCTCGCGCCGCATCATCTCGATTAGGACCGCCATCTGCAGTTCGCCTCGGCCCGACATCTTGAAGCTGTCCGCCGAGTCGCCCGGCTCAACGCGCAGCCCCACGTTCGTCAGCACTTCCCGCTCCAGCCGGTCCTTCAGGTTGCGCGATGTTACGAACCGTCCCTCTTGGCCAGCGAAGGGAGCGGTGTTGATCGAAAACATCATGCTCACGGTCGGCTCGTCGACGGTCACGCGCGGAAGCGGCCGCGGGTCATCCGCGTCGGTGATAGTGTCCCCGATGTTCACCTCGTCGAACCCCGCGAGTTGTACGATGTCCCCCGGTCCCGCCTCGGCCACCTCGACGCGCTCCAGCCCCTCAAATGTGTACAGATAGCTTATCCGGGCGCGATCGATGCTGCCGCCCTCGCGCACCAGTCCCACGTCCTGCTTCGCGCGCAGGCGCCCGTTGACGATACGTCCCACCGCCAGCCGTCCGACAAAGTCCGAGTAGTCGAGGTCCAGCACCAGCATCTGTAGGGGCGTTGACGGCTGATAGCGCGGTGCCGGGATTGCCCGGACGATCTCCTCGAAGAGCGGCTTCAGGCGATGGTCCTTGCCTTCGGGCGTCAGCCGGCAGACGCCGTCGCGCGCGATCGTGTAGAGCACAGGAAAATCGAGCTGGTCCTCGTGCGCGTCGAGGTCGATGAAAAGGTCGTAGATCTCGTTCAGCACCTCCTGCGGCCGCGCGTCCTTCCGGTCGATCTTGTTGATCACGACGATCGGCGGCAGTCCCAGTTCGAGTGCCTTCTTCAGCACGAAGCGCGTCTGCGGCAGCGGCCCTTCGCTGGCGTCGACCAGTAGCAGCACGCCGTCGACCATCTTCAGCGTGCGCTCCACCTCGCTCCCGAAGTCGGCATGTCCGGGCGTGTCGACGATGTTGATCTTGTACCGGCCAAACCGCACCGCTGTGTTCTTGGCCAGAATCGTGATCCCCTTCTCGCGCTCCAGGTCGTTCGAGTCCATCACACGCTCGACGACCTCTTGGTTCTCGCGGAAGACGCCGGTCTGCCACAGCATTGCGTCGATCAGCGTCGTCTTGCCGTGGGCGACGTGGGAGATGATTGCGATGTTGCGAATGCCCTTTCGGACGGCGTTGCCCTCGATGGCAGTGATTTGGACTGCGGTCATGGTGCTCCATCAATAAAGCCGGGCGAAGTGCCCAGCTTCGTCTACGATTTCGGGGAAAAGACCTGCAGCGGGAAACGGGACCCGAACCCACGACCCTCTGCTTGGGAAGACTGTGCCCGCTCCGCTGAATCTATTCTGCGCGCAAAACGGCGATTTCGGCTCGTCTTGGCCCTCTGTCTCCAAGACGGTTGGGCCCTTTGTCTCTGGCACATCCAAACACACAATCGCTACCGTTAGAAGGGGCTTTGGGGGGGGTGTGGGGTGCCAAAATGTCATCCGTATCCAGACGGTTGACGCCTGAGCCGTTTGGGCCAACCTTGAGCCTGTTGGGTGCCCACCCGACTGCCATGGCGACGACTCTCTGATTGACAATCCGGGGCGCTTGCCAGCGTTCGTCGCCAGCTGACAGATCCTGGTCCTTCCAAGCAGGTTGTCGCGGGTTCGAGTCCCGTTTCCCGCTCCACTCTGAACTAGCCGTTACAACACATGCACGGCGAGGGCCACCGAAGGGCGGCCTTCTGCTTTTCAGGCAGGTGCACAACCGCGGGCAGGCACTCGGTCGCCCAAACTCCAGCGCTGAGGTCGTCCACCCATAGTGTGCGGTCATTCTCATGGGCCAGCATACTCCGCGCCCAGCGGAATCTGGTAGGCCAGAAGGTTGAGAAGCACCGAAGGTACACTTCCTTAGCTCTTGAGTGCACTTGCGGAGTGCCGCTTGCCGCCTTGACCGTATGCGCTACTTGGCTGTAACATAAGACCCCCT
>JAUWLR010000094.1 GCA_030613615.1 Candidatus Eiseniibacteriota bacterium | reverse complement strand
CCCACGAACAGGATCATCAGGGGCGACCAGCGGTTCTTGAGGATCATCTTCAGCTTGTCCTTCACGACTGTGTCCTCCCGTTTGATCCCGCGGGCGCATCCGCCGGGCTCTCCGCACTCCAGCCTCCCCCCAGGGCGCGGCAGAGTTCAATGCGGTAGCCGATGAGCTCGCGATGAGCAGTCAGATTCTGACGCTCGAGCGACTGCTGCGAGGTGAGGCCATCCAGAACACGAAGGTAGTCGAACTGACCACCCCGATATGCGTCCCGGTGGCGCGCGAGCACCTCGTTGGCCATGGCCAGCTGCTCGCTCACGCTTCTCAGATAGATACTCTGATGACTCTCGCGCGTCAGCGCGTTCTCCACCTCCTGCAGGCTCGTGAGAACGGTCTGGCGATATCGGTGAAAGGCCTCATCGACGAGCGCTTCCTGTTTCTCGGCCTCGGCCTTGCGGGCGCCGCCGTCAATGAGAGGCATCGTCAGGTTCCCGACGAGGTTGCTGAGCCAGTTCGTGAAGAGATCCGCGCCCGTTCCCGCGCTCGAGCTGACGCTCGCTGTGATGCTGACGCGGGGGAATCGGTCGGCAACGGCCGCGCCCAGTCGCGCGCTCGCCGCCGCGACGTCCAGTTCGGCGGCCCTGAGGTCGGGACGGCGTTGAAGGAGCTGCGCCGGAATGCCGGCGTCGGGAAGGGGCGGCAGTGCGACCAGAGCGGCCTCGTCATCGACAACGTGGTCCTGAGGGACTCTCCCCACCAACACCGCAAGTTGGTTCCTGAGAACCTCGAGTCGCGACTCGGCCAGAGCGAGATTGCCCCGGCTGGACTCGAGAAGCTGTTTCTGTCTCAGCACGTCGGCGGCGCGGATCTGTCCACTCGTGAAGCGCAGAGTGATTATCTCGAGCGTCTGCTCGTTCACCGACACCTGGCTACCCAGAACCCGGACCTGAGAGCGGGCCTCCGCGATCTCGTACCAGGCAGCGGCGATTCTCGTGCTCAGGCTGAGCACGGCGGCGCGCAGGTCCTCCCGGCTGCTGTGCGCCTCGTACACGGCCGCGTGTCTCGTCGAACGTACCCGTCCCCAGAGGTCGATCTCGTAGGAAACCGTGCCACTCGCCGAGTAGCTGTTGCTGTAGGTCTCGGTGACGCCATCGTCCCACTGACCCGAGCGTGAGGCGCTCCCGTCCACGCTCACGGACGGCCACCAAGTGGCGCCCGCCTTGCGCGCGAGCGCTTCCGCCTGATCGAGGCGGTCGAACCAGCCCGCCAGATCCGGACTCCCCGCCAATCCCTCTTCGATGACCTCGTTCAGAGCGGGGTCGTCGAAGTCCAGCCACCACTGCTCCGACAGACTCGCCTCGCCCGTCGAGCTGAACGTCTCCGGCAGGCCGGTGATCTCCGGCACATCGTGCCGCCCGACGGCGCAGCCTGCGACGGTCGATAGCGTGAGAAGCAGTGTGAGGAACAAGGCAAGCCGCCCCATAGGTCCGTTCGGCATTCTCATGCTCCGCCCTCCCCCACCCCATCGCGCCGGCGGATGCTGCTTCTGAGATCCTCAATGCCTGCAAGGGCGAACCGGAACATCCGCTCGGCCATTTCCTCGGGATCGGATTCGAACATCTCGTGTGGCACTCGCTTCGCGTGACAGCCAAACCGCCGCATGCCTATCCCCAATGACGGGGCCAGGACCATGATCCGACACACAACCAGATCATCACGGCTGACTGCCCTGCCGACCATGTCGCGAGCGATGCCCTCGAAGAGATCGAAGAGGTCCTCGCGGACTCGCATCCGTTCTTCGCTCAGGAACTCCATCGGGTCCGCCATCTCGAACGCGATGATGCGGGCGAACTGCCCCGCCGGACCGGCGTCGAACGCCCGGAGGACCAGAGAGCGGATGAACGCGCGAAGCCCATCCTCGGGCGACGCCTCTTCCCCTGTGGACTGCAGCGGATAGGCTTCATCGGCCAGTCTGGAGGTGTGATTCCACACGTCGCGGTAGAGATTCTGCTTGTCGCCGTAGTAGTAGTTGACCGCGGCCCTGTTGGCCCCGGCCTCCTCGCAAATCCTGGCGACGGTTCCATCGTGGTAGCCGACCTCGCTGAACACCTTGCAGGCGGCTTCCAGCAGCTTTTGCCTCGTTCTACTCGGGTGTGCCACGGCAGTTCTCATGTTCAATCCCCCGTTTCAAACAACAGTTTAAATCGGTTGTTTGACGATGTCAAGCCGGAATTGCCACGGGGGCCAATCAGGGCCGAAAAGCGCCCCCGGAGCGACGAAGAAGCCGCCGGCAGATGCCGGCGGCCTTGCTCCTAGCCCATGCCCTCATTGCACACCCCGAGCTAGAATCTGGCCTCCAGGCCGAAAATCGGGAGCATGCGAGGCGCCTCATCGGGAGCCGTCCTGATGACCGTGCCGTTCTCATCGATGGAGTAGTTGTACAGCGTCACGTTCTGGTAGCCGTAGACATTCCACAGGTCCAGGTATGCCAAGAGCTTCCAGTTCGCGAACTGGAAGGAGCGGTCGACGCGGACGTCGAGCATGTGGTAGTCCGGGTAGCGAGCGGAGTTCTTCGTGCCGCGCACGGGGTACCACTCGCCGTCCACCTGCTCCGAGCCGACGACCGGCGTGTACGGGCTCCCGGTGGCGTAGAGGAACTTCGCCCCTATGCGCCACCTGTCGGACGGCGTGAAGCTTCCCACGAGAGTGAGATTGTGAGGGCGATCGTACTCCGAGTAGTACTCCGGCAAAGATGCACCGTCCCTCCTCATGGAAATCGAGTAGGTGTAGGCGAGGCTTCCGACCAGTCCCCTGCTCATCTTCCGCTGGACGCACAGTTCCACGCCTTGAGCATGGCCGCTTCCCTTGTTCGTCGTGATCCTCGAGGTGTAGCTGTGAACGAACACGTCGCTCAGTTCCTTGTGATACGCCTCTACGCTGACCTGCGTGCTCCTCGACAGCAGATGCTTCAGCCCGGCGACGTAGTGGACCGAGCCGCTGCTGCGCAGCGTCGTGTTCGACGGATGCAGAGCCACGTGCCAGGGGGCCGCCGTCTGGTAGTAGTGCCCGTACGCCGCGTTGAGAGTGGTCCGGTCGGTCAGTGACAGGGCCATGCCAAGCCTGGGACTCACCTTCGACTCGCCGGTGAAGTCATAGTAATCGTATCGCAGCCCGGTGGTCAGTGAGACGCGACTGAAGGGCCTGACCGTGGTTTGCAGGTAGGAGCCGGCCTTGTAGGGCGGGGCGGGGTCGTACGTCACTCGGTAGGCCGGAATAACTTCGCCGGTGGCCGCCGTGTCCGAGACGCTCCACGTGTGCTGCTCCGAGTGGATCTGCCGGGCGAAGACGCCCAGTCTCACGTTCACTCGATCCGAGAGCTTGCGGTTCAACTCGCTCTTCAGCTGGAACTCCTCCTCCCGAATCGCGTCACCGACGAGCCTGGGCTCCTCCTCCGTGCCGCGGCTCGTCGTCCAGCTGTTGCTGATGTGCGAGGCCGTCGTCAGGACGTACCCGCGTTCGCCCTGGAGGTGGCGCCAGTTCAGGCCCACGGCCCTGCCGTGGTCGCTGCGCTCCAGATCGAGACCGGGCCACATCCCATGCCTGCTCTCCCCGTCGGGGTCAGCCGCGATCTCGAGGTCATCGGGGAAGTAGAAACCGACGAGGGAGAGCTTGTTTGAGCTGCCGAGGTCGTACGTCACTTTGCCGACCACGTCCCAGTACGAGGGGAGCGCGGGCACGTTCATCGTCGATGTCAGCAGGTCGAAAACCCCTCTTCGCACTGAGAAGAGCATCGTCCCGCCTCCGGGCAGAGGACCATCCGCCGCGAGGCTGAACCCGCCCATGTTGAAGTTGAGATTGGTGTTGTAGTTCGTGCTGCTGCCGTCACGCAGCTTCATCTCGAAGACCGAGGACACCTTGTCGCCGTACCTCGCCGGGAACCCACCGGTAAGGAAGTCGACTCTCTCGAGCAGACTCGGACTGACGATGCTGATCCCGCCTATCGTTCCCCCGGGACGGCCGAAGTGAAGCGCTCGAGGTATCTCGATGTTCTCAAAGAGCGTGCGGTTCTCACTGGGGTCACCACCACGGACTATCAGGTTGGAGTTCGTCATGTCGGCGGGACTCACGCCCGGCATGGACTGAAGCACGCGGAAGACGTCTTCCATCGCGCCCGGGGAGTAACGCATCTCCTGGGGGGTCAGAGTCCTGAAGCTCGTCGGCTTCTCACTGTCCTTGTGGAAGTGACTCGCCTCGACGAGCACATTCAGACCGATGTCCAGGACCCGTGGGCAGAGCTCGAAGTGCATTGTCGTGGTGGGATCGTCCCGGACCTCGACGTCATCCACGGCCGCGACCTCGTATCCCATCATTGAGACCGTGACGCGGTAGCTCCCGGCCGGCACGTCACTAATCGCGAACTTGCCGTCCCGATCTGTGATCCCACCCAGCCCCGTGCCTGCGACCATCACATCGGCGGCGAAGAGAGGCTGATGCGTGTACTTGTCTGTGACCGTCCCTTCGATGGAGCCGACAACGGGAGCGTACACCGGGCTGCCGTGCGCCCCGCCAGGCGGGTCGACACCTGCGCCACGCGCCGGCACTGCGGCAAGCATCGCGCCTGCGATCAGGACTAGTAACAGCGTCACTCCTACACTCTTCACAATGTCGTCTCCCGACCTCCCTCCCGGAACTCCGTGCCGACTCCCCCGGTCCATAGACACATGCGTCGCCGTGAGCGCCAGCTCCAGCGGCGGCGTGGGTGCGCCTTCTTATCGAAGCTAGCGTATTATAGCACAGTGTGTGCGTGGTGTCAATGATGGGTGCGGACAGGAAGTGCGGGTACTGGGCGCCAGCGGTTGATCTCTGCCGGCCACAGGCGCTGCCGGACGCAGAAGGGGGCTGTCGTCCAATGCGCCGCCTCGCCAGATGCCGCCCCCATGAACAGACCGGAGCCCCAGGCCTTGCCGAGACCCGGGGCTCCGATCTGCTGATATCGGCGGCCGTGCTGCTGTTCGGCGGAGGGATGAGGATTTTCGTGGGCCTGCAACGCCGGCCGCCGATGTGGTTCGTGCTGCCTATTCCTCCGACTCCTCCTCGTCGCCTACCTCGTATGGCATGGCCCATATCAGGCTGTCGTCGGGGTACTCGGAGTCGTAGATCGAGTCGTGTGCCAGCGCCTGAACGCCTGCGCAATGGACACCCTCGTGGGTCACTGTCCACGTTCCGACGAACGCGCCGCCGTCGTACTGGAAGGGCGAGCGGTGACCCCGCGTATGCAGGAAGAGGATCGCGTCCTCAGGAGGACCGGACACGGTCACGGTGACGTCTTCGCCCATCTCGAAGTTCATGATCTCATCGGGTACCGCCATGAGAACCGACGGATCGGTGATGGTCACGTCGACCGTCGCGCTCTGCACGTGGATCCATTCGATGTCCATTGTAAGCGTCTCGACGGAGTTGGCGACGAGGCCCGAGATGGCCGTCAGTGTCCAGCGGCCTCTGCGGTGGCGATATTTCTCGCCGCTCGCCAGCGACGCATTGTAGTTCCCCGTCGACACATTGTAGTTCCGCTGGAAGACTGCGTACCTTACGCCCTCATGGTGCATGGGCTTCACGTACTCAACCATGTTCTCGTCTATGATGTTGAGCGTGCCCCAGATCTCCTTGTAGATCGTGACCTCGGCGATGCCCTGTTCATGGTCGATGTAGACATCGCGAACGACATGCCTTTCGGTCACCTCGCGCCAGAAGGTGAGCGGGTCGATGGGCTCACGCGAGCCTGACCCATCTGAAACCATGGACTCCGCGCCGTAGATCTCCGTCTCATCGAAGAAGCCGTGGTCCTCGATGAACTCGCGGAGCGCCTCCTCGTCATTGAGTTCGCTCACGTCCGTCATGGTGATGGCGTCCCCACAGCCGGCGAGCACGAACAGCCCGAGCGTCAGAACCGCCACGGCGACCACTGGGACCGACATTCTCTTCCGCATTCTCTCCTCCTGCTCTCCTTGAGTAGTACGCGTCTTCCCGTCGTCTCACTTGCTTAGAGGACCTCGGCCCCGAGTATGTTCCCGGAAGAGACCGACGGATGCCACCGGACCTCGGCGCGTCGGCCGCAAGGTGCGCGGCCGGGGCGCACGCGAGCTGCGGCGCGCACGGATGGACAGCGCGCGACCGCTGGAGTAGACTCACCGGGTTCCCCGGCACCGCGCGCCACCCAGAGCCTGCAAGGAGCTGATCAGATGCAGTCCCGTCGACCGGTCCCATGCGGCAGACACACGGCCCACGCCGGAAAGCACGAGATCCAGTCCGGACACGGCGGCAAAGCGCCCGCGCGGGTGCAGCCGGTTGATGTCGCCGTGCTTCTGTGTGTCGCCCTTGCTCTGGCGCCGGCCGCGACGGCGCGCGGACAATCTTTCAGCATCAGGCACTCTCCTCCTCCTCACGCCGTCGTCGGAAAGCCCATCGCCATCGAGGCCGTACTTGTGGGCGATGTATCTCCCGAGCGCATCGCAACGGCCGATGTTGTCGTTGCGACGCCGGACGGCGGGTTGCGCTCGATTCCCCTCACGCCGTCCCGGAACGCCCTCTTCGGCGAGATCCCGGGTGTCCTGGTGACGCAACCTTCGTTCTCCTACTATCTGCGTGTGGTCAACATGGACGGGACCGCCGTGACGGTCCCCCCGGGCGCGCCGGAGGGAGGGCTGCTGGTGGTGCCGGTCGAAGACGGGCTGGAGTCCACGTCGGAGCGGGCGTCCCAACCGGGTCCGGCGTCCGAACCGGGTCCGCGACTCGCGGACCCGGGCTGGGCGTCACGAGCCGTCGAGATCCTGAGCCCGCTGCCCGGCGAGGTCGTAGCAGAGGACACGCCGCAGATCGCTGCGCTCTTTGACCCGCCGCTCGACGAGCCCTGGGACGCGCTCGTGCTGCTCGACGGCGCCGACGTCACGGAACTCTCGGAGATCACCTCTGATCTCTTCCTCTTCTCGCCCGTCGAGCCGCTCGGCACCGGACGACACAGGTTGACGTTCTCGGCGCTGACCGTGACCGGTGCGGTGGAGACGTCCTGGGTGTTCTTCGTGCACGAGAAAACGGGCGGTGATGAGTCTCCCGAAGACTGGCTCCGGCCTGGCGATTCCGCTGGGAGTCAGCGGAGAACCGTCCCGACCTGGAAGGAACTCGAGGCCGCCTGGGCGGCATCCGACACCACGTGGCAGGTCGCCGGCAGGATGGAGGCCGGCTGGGTCATGGTCGCGGCGGAGACTCCCGCAATTGACTCCGTCGAGGTGTTCCTGCCTTACGCTGAGGTCTTCCGCCCGTCTTTCGACTTCTACGTCTCCGGCGTCAGAGGCCCGGGCACCCTCCTTGTTACTGCACGGTACGACCCCCTCTACGGCGACGAACTCGACTGGCTGGTGAGCGGCGGTACGGAGAAGCTGCACGTCGAAGCCGGCGAGATATTCCCATCCCTCTCGCCGACTACTCTCAACTGGGTCGTCGGTCGGGGCGGAAGGCTGTCAGCCAGTGCCGGCAGAAGCACGACCGAACTGGTCGGGATGCGGATGAGCGAGGCGGACACGCTGGCCGGGTTCGGGATCTACTCGCGCTTCGCCGCCGGAGGCAAGCAGAGCTTCGACTGGAACGAGCGCCTGAGTGCCTCGGTGATCTACCTGTCCGTCTTCGACCGCGAGGGGTCTGTGACCAACGAGCAGCAGATCACGGAGCCGCTCCGGAACAGCGTCGTCGCCGGGCTGCTACGCACGTCCAGCGGCGGTCTGAACGCAGAGCTCGAGCTGGCGCGTTCCGATGCCGTGGGCGAGGTTCAGGGCAGAGGCACCGCTTTTCGTGCGAAGCTGGAACTCGAACGTGACTGGCGGAACCGGGTCTCGCTGGAGTATGTTTCCAGCGAGCCCGACTACTACTCGGCCGGAAGCTACGAGTACGACCCCGGCGACCACACTCTCGCGCTCGACTACTCATACCGTCCGAACGAGAGGTTCGGCTCTGCGGGGTGGATCCGCACGGGACGCTCGTTCGACTCCCGGTCAGATCTCGCGGAGAATGAGTACGAACTCAAGGTCTACTCGCGCGCTGAGCTCACCTGGCCTGTGGGCGAAGGTAGCGCCCGGACGTACGTGGTCGGACGATATGACAGAAGCCCCCGCGTCACATACGACTACACGTACGCCTACGGAGCGCTTGGGGGAGCGTGGCGGCGGGGTCGGACGCATCTTCTGGGAAGCGTCTCGTGGTCGGGCGTGCGCTCTCCCGACGAAACGGACACCTGGTCGGCGTCAGGCGACATCAAGCACGAGATAATCCAGAACAGATGGACGGCGCGGGTGGCCGCAAGATGGACCGCGGGGTCGGGGGACGAGACGGACTACACCCGTTCACACTACACGTTCGAGACGCGGTGGGATTTCGGGCCCGTGGACCTCGAGGTCGAGTACTGGCTGATCGACCGGGAGGACCGGGCGGACCCGTCTCGATCTTACACTGAGCACGTCGTAACGCTGGACATCGGGCATACGTTCTGACGGGAACATGGGCGGTGCGCGGGGCCTCTAATGTGTAAGTGAGGCAATCGGAGGGGTCGATGGCGAGGCTGGACTTCGAAGAGGTGGTTGCCCGTTACGACAAGAGGTTGTTCAACGTCATGTACGGACTGACCGGAGACTATCACGACGCGCTCGATCTGACCGAGGAAGCGTTCATCAGGGCCATGAAGGCCTACCCGCGCTTTCGCGGTGAGGCGGACCCGTTCACGTGGCTCTATCGCATCGCCCTCAACGTTCTCAAGAAGAGGTACAGAAAGAACGCGAGGCGCGCGGAGCTCTGGAGGGAGCACCGGGAGAAGGACCCCTCGCCATCCTCCGAGACCCGCACGGCCGAACACGCGGTGATCGAGGAGGAGCGCGCGCAGGTGGTGCGTCAGGCGATAGCTCAGCTCCCCACCGCATTCCGCGAGGCGATAACACTCCGGTATATGGATGAGATGAGCTACGAGGAGATCTCGACGGCGGCCGGGTGCTCGATCGGCACGGTCAAGTCGAGGATCTCGCGCGGGAAGGCGCTTCTCGCCGACCTGCTCGGAGACAAGGTCTGACCAGGCGTGCACGAGAGCGCCACTGCAAGGACGCAGCAAATGACTGATAGGAAAAGGAACCGGCACGAGATGAGCCGTCCGTCCGGAGCCAAACCCTCCGAGGAGAAGGTCGAACAGCTTCTCCAGGAGCTGCGCCCCGTCGAGCCGCCTGCTTTCCACACCGAGCGGCTGCAGGCGAGGGTGCAGGCGGCGTCCGCCGGCTCCACCTGGACGGAGCGCCTCCGCTCGCCGCGGCTCGCGTGGGCCGTGGCCGGTGCGTGCGTCGTCGCGCTCGCGCTCATCGTCGTGAACATCGACCGTGGCGGGCCTGTCCCGGTACCGATCGCACCCGGCATGAGCATCGCGCGGGCGAACATAGACCCGGTGACACCCGCGGACAATTCCGTCATTGGCGCCAACGACGTCGAGATAGTCGCGGCGATATACCCGCCGGTCGAGCATGGCATCGTCCGGCTCTACGTCGATGAGGTGGACGTTACGGGACTGGCGGAGGTGACCGGAAGCTACGTGATGTACTCCCCGACGGAGAAGTTCGAGGAGGGCGAGCACATCATCACGATCGAGATACAGGACGGGTCGGGAAGAAAGCTCAGGGACGTGTCGTGGCTCTTCTACACGCTGAACGGCGAGCGGCGGTCCCTGGATGAGCAGGTCTAGCAGGCGTTGGTGGCGCAACGACCCGACGCGCAAGAACCGGACTGGGCTCGCCCGCCCGAGGTCTCCTGGACCTGAAGGGGCATCCGGAGGTGAACGACATGTTAACAAGACACCTGACAACGAAGTCACAGAAAACGACTAACGCGCGGAGTGGAGCGATCGCCATGCTGGCGGTCCTTGCCACGCTGGCGCTCGCGTCCGGGGCGCTCGCGACCGGCGAGCTTACGGTCCGCGTGTCTCCGACGAGAGCGCACGCCCTGCCGGGCGGCGAGGTCACGTTCGTGGCGAACGTGTACGACAGTGACGGGGAACCGGTGTCGGCGGACGTCACGTGGTCTGTGATCCCGCCCAGGGTGGGTGCGATCGGGGGCGACGGGCGCTTCGTGTCCGGCCGGGAACCCGGCCGCGCGATCGTCCGTGCACTGGCGATGTACGGGGAGGCAACGGGCGCGGGGCACTCCGTAGTTGTGGTCAGCTCCCAACCTCCGGCGAGACTCGTGGTGACGATCGAACCGTCGAGCGCGGTCGTGGAGGCCGGTGGTCGCGAGCAGTTCGAGGCGACCGCAAGGGACCCGTTGACGGGCGACCCGGTGGACGCGGAGCTGCGATG